>JBHLRJ010000015.1:0-41397 GCA_048882645.1 Candidatus Thorarchaeota archaeon | reverse complement strand
CTGAGATCCATTGTTAATAATTTTTGATTTCCAATATTACTCTTTATTTAAAGATCGAAATTAAATGTTTTTTTTTAATTTTATTCAAACTTTAACATTTTTATTTCTTTCTATTTAATAAAATAGCAAATTTTAAAGAATTCTTTGTAATATCAAAGTTTTTTGTGCTTAAAAGAACCTTTTAACTACTATTCTTTAGAAATAATGACAAAATTTCTAAAAAAAATTGTTCTATAGATAATTACTTTTGTAAAACAAAAGTAGAACTTCAGATGATGAGTAGTTTTAATTAGTAATATTCTTATTGCATAGGAAATCTTGGTAGTAATGAGATTTGCTCAGCAGATACTTACGAGTAAATGAACGAAATACTTTAGTAAAAAAACGAGAGAATACCACCTTCCGCCTCACCGAATCGAAATAATCTTCAATTGAATGTCTTTGATAATTTAAAAGGTTTTGACTTTTATCTGTAGTCATAAATCCACAATGAAATCCCTTAGTGCTAAATGCTTCAGCAGGTAAAAGATTATTTCCTAATCCAAATATTTCTAGCATTTCATTGAGATATTCCCTGTAAGATATTCGACATTGTTCACCCCCCGCAATATGTAGTATTTCTCCCCAAACATCATTATTTTCTACAGCGTTAGCTAAAGCATACCCAACATCCATAGTATCACAAATTTCAATATATGTGTCTAAAGGCATTTCAAACATAAGAGGATCCATTTGAAGCTTTTTATTCGATACAATGTAAGTTAGACGACAAATCAGCCATTCCAATCCTGAATTTCGAATAATTTCCTCACACTTTACTTTTTGTTTCGCATACTGATCATCAGGATTAGGATTTATTGGGTCCGTCGGCTTAATCAAAGGATTATCAAGGCGATCTCCATAAATAGCAATGGATGAAGTGAAGATGAGTTTAGGTTTTGGTATTTGTTTTTTCATTGCATTAACGATATTAATTGTTCCACGAAGGTTGACAGCTTCAGCTAAATTTGGTTTTTTATCAGCAAGAGGAGGTATTATGGCAGCCACATGAATAATAACATCACAACCATTCACTGCTTTTTCCACATTTTTACTATTACGTATATCTCCCCACATTATTTCTATTTGCCCTCTAAATTTGAATGCAATCCGACGATTATTTTTATTTTTAAGATCAAAGACCCTTACATCATAATTTCTCTTAATTAATTCTTTTAAAGTACTTAATCCAACATTGCCAAAGGGTCCAGTGAGTAAAACTTTCACGGTAAATTATCTCGAATCTTTAAAATGAATTTGATTTGAACAATTTAAATTAAAAGTTGAGATTAATATTCTCAAATCTTATATATATTTAGTCTTATATATCTAAGTCTTACATAAGATTTCGATATATATAAAATTTTTGTATTATCTTCAAAAATAGTTTAAATATAGAATATAGTTTTTTGGACTCGGAAAAACAAGACATAGATCCCAATCTATACTATTTCTTTAGATTTTCGATTCGTAGGTCGATTTCATTGACTACGTTTTGAAGTTTTTCAACTATTCCTGATAAAACAGCTTTACGTCTGATAAGAATTCCAAGTTTTTCAGCATCAGATTTATTAATTAGACTTGTATCTAAAATTAAATCAACACCTAGTAATTCTTCAAGATCACTTGGCAGTTTAGAATCAGTAATTCCAGTTGTAGATATTATCATAGATAGAAGTGATTTACGCATGTTTTGTTGTCGATCAATAAGCGTTTTCAAAGTTTTTTTACCTTTCCACGTAATATGATATACTTTTCGTTCTCTTTTTCCTTCCATCTCAGATTTATATTCAATTAAGCCTTTTTCTGTTAATGAAGAAAGATGTGGATATAAGGATGAAGCAGTAGGGTTCCAAACTCCATATGTGTCATTCTTAATTGTTTGCATTAGACTGTAACCATGAGAGGGGCCTTTTTGTAATGCGAGTAATATGAGAGTTGAGATATGACCTTTTTTCATAGACTGTTCAATAGCATTAGCTATATCGCCAATTTTATTGGTCTCAGCTTTTTTATCTTTGTAATTATTACTCATAATGACACGCGAGTTTCAGTAATAATATCAGTTTATGATATATCTTAACAAATAATAAATTAAATTTTGTTAAAAATAGGGTTTATTTATTAAAAAATGTTTTTAATTAATTTTTTTTCTTTTTCTTTTTGATTTGCCTCCTCCACCAGAGAGACCTGAGAGATTGAGATTAGAATCCCCACAAGCAATAGCGATTGCAATAAAAATAAGTACGATAATCACGATTCCTATAGAAATTATCAAGACTAGTAAAAGCATACCTTCTATTTTAAAAAATATATATACCCAGGGATCCTTTTCACTTTTCTGGACTGCTTTAGCACCGTAAAACATCTCGGTTAATGTTATGATAAGAATGTAGGCTAGAGATGCAGGGATGGTTAGCAAAAAATTATGAATCGTAAAAATAAAGATAAAAGCAATTTCCAGCAATGCTAATCCTGTCATAAAAAGAATAATATGAGCCCATAAGTATCCTTTGGCAAAATATTTCTCTCTTAAAATAAAACCTACAAAACATGTAATGAGCGTAGCTCCTAGTGAAAGACTAACAAACATGTGGACTTGTGGCAAAAATTGAGTAATCATAATTATTGGAAGGGAAAGAATTCCAGCAATAAAACTAAATAAAAAGAAAATCAAGAGCGTTAAATAGATTTTATTAGCTTTAGCCGTAAAATATATCGTCGTAATTAAATTTACCTCCACTATTATCATACAAATATAAAAAATTAAAAATACTATATTAAATTCAATTTCAATGAAAATTATAGTAAAGAGAATCTCACTAATTAACCAAATTACTGAACCTATTAAAATAATTGGCATAACTTTATATAAAAAAATATTACGTTGACCTGATGTAAGAATATACTTCGATTCTCTTTTAGCTTTGGGAAAACCTTCTTTTACATCTTTTGAGTTCTCAAATTCACCTATAACAATTGGTTTACCGCAGTTGATACAATATTTATGTTCTTTTTCTAAAGGATTCCCACAATATGTACAAAATCTAGGCATAATAGATAAACTCCTTATATAATAATATCAATGGTTTGATATTTAATTAATTGCATTCAAGGAAATCACAATAATGGAAGAGAAAAATAGAGTTAAAAAAATAATTAAAGTTTTTGATAAATTATACTTATTTTTTTACCAAAGTTCATCTAGCGCTATCTTCTTGTTTTGAAAACAGTATTAATGAAAGCGGGATCACCCAAAGTAGTATTGAAAAAAGTAGCATCCATTCTAATAAGGGAGTACTTTCTATCAAATTAATAATAGCGGTAATTAGTGGCCCTAATATTCCATAGATCCCCAACACTTTTGGAATCTTAGTTTTGTATAGAAGTATCAACCAGCCCATGAAAAAGGCTCCAAATGTAAATCCCCCAAAGGCTAAATACGACATTATTCCATGGGGGCCTTCTCCAAGAATAGATAAAAATTTGAAATCTCGATCCGCAGAAAAGACTCCCACACCAATATAGCCAAAATTACCGACAATACTGAAGAAGAAAGCCAGACTGCTTAACCGAAAACGTAATCGAGAATAATGTTGCTCTCGCAATTGGTTTCTCTTTGGTAGAGGAGCAAGTAGTTTTTCCATATAGAAAGTGAGAGGAATCGTCATGGACCCCGCGACTATACAAGCTATATCATATAAATAGGGGGCGGGAGTATGGTTAAATGAACCAAGATCCGATATCCAGTTATTTCTAAGAGTGTAACCATCTGGGCTGAATACAACTGCGATAATAACTCCTATTATTAATAGTGATATATATCCAATCATAACAATCATAGCACTATGCTTTACTAAAGTAAAATTAGTGATAAAATTGTAAAACTTTGCTCGCCCGGTATTTAATGATTTACGAATTGTCATACACAATTTCATAATGTATTTATTTTAAATCTATTTATACTTTGATTTTAAATTATAGAGGTTTTTCGAATAATTTTACTGAAGTGTATCTCGCAAATCGATAGTATTTTTGTTTTTATAAACTAATAAGAAAATGTTTTTAAAGATAATGATCTATTTTGATAATAATTAATTAATAAAATTAGGGAATTTCAAAATTTTATCAACTTATTAAATGCTGAACACGAATATTCATCCACGGGAGATTTATCAAAGGAGTGAGGAGTTCGGATTAAACAATTCTGCTAAAATGTTAACAGAAATAATAGATTCGGATGCAGATGTGACCAGGAGACAAGAAGCGATTAAATATTTGGGATTGATAGGCAATGATTCTGAAGTAATCAAGAATAGTTGTTTTTCCATATTTGAAAATTTATTGATATCTGATGATGATGTACAGATTAGATGTGAGGCAGCTAAAGCATTAGGTCGAATTAAGCATGAAAAAGGCTTAAAACCTTTAAACTGGATATTGGAACAAAATGAAGTTGATAATCAAATTAGATTGGCTGTATTAAAAGCAATTCGAAAAATAAGATTCCAGGATTCCGAAATCCGGCTTTTTATTAATGAGTTAGACAGTAATTTTCATTCAATAATGGATTTTATAACCATTCAATTGTTAAGTTTGGATCCTGATATACTTATTGAAAAACTGTTAGAATCGTTAAAAAATAGAAAGATTTCGAATAATCATAAAACAGAACTAATAAAATTAATTGGATATGAATTATCCAGTATTAACATTTCCATTGAGGAACTAAGTTATATAAAAGTAAAATATCCTGAAATTTTATCATCCCTTATTCATAATAAGGATCTATTACTTGAGAATATTACACTAGTTTTTAGAGAAGAAAATATAGAACTATTGAATTCGATTATTACTATCTTACAATTATTAGGAGGAGAGATTGAGAAGGATTTGATAAAGCTTTTATTAAGTGATGATTTCATCGTTAGAAAAAATGCGATTACTTTAACTGGGAAGTTAAAACTTAGAAATGCTGTAGATTTATTGATTACTAATTTAGATAATATTTATAGTGAAGTAAGTATCGCTTCAATTGAAGCATTAGGAGAAATTGGAGATCTCTCTGCGATACCCGAGCTTTTAGATATTTTGGATATTGAAGATATAAGTTTTGAATATACTGATTTAGATATGAAGCTTTATATTCTTGATGCTATCATAAAGATTTATAATTATAACAAAGAAGCTTCATACGAAGACTTATATTCGAGTCTGAAAAAAGAGAATAACATGATAAGAGAAAGTGTTGCGTTTATCTTAGGAGAAATAGGTAAAGAAGAATTCGTTGAGCCATTGATTGAGTTATTAAATGTAAATAATTTAGATGTTAAAAAAAATACAGTTATTGCCTTGGGTAAAGTGGGGCAATTAGAATCATTACACGATTTGATAAAAATTTTGGAGGATGTTAACTCTTATTGGCTTATTAAAAAAGTAGCTGTTGATGCAATGTATAATATATTTCAAAAAAATTGGTATCGGGCAAGACTTAAAGAAGAATTTAAGAGATTATTGAATAAAGAATTAGCACTGCTAATCGATTATTTAGCTACCAATTCAGACGAGAATTTTAAAGTCAAATTAAGTTTGATTAAATTGTTAGAAACGTATGGGGATGAACGAGCTTTAAATGCATTATTAAAAAGAGTGAATGATTTCCACAGAGTCGTCCGAATTCGTGCTTCCAATGCAATTAAAAAAATTGAAGAACGGTTTGAATTAGAAGAATCTTAAATTTACTAAAATATCAAAATTTTTAGTTCTTATCTACCTAATTAATAATCTTTTTTTGCAAAAATCCATTCCTTTTAATTAGTTTATTATCTATAAATGAAACACATTATAAAGACAGCAGAAATTTAATATGACAGAAAATAATACAGACAAATCAGATTCCCAATATGATTATTCCTTTGAGTATATCCAGAAGAAGCTCGAGGGAAAGAAAGATTCATTCGGAATGTTGATGAAAGAGATCGTCCGAACTGGAATTTGTACTGAGTGCGGAACTTGTGCCGCTGTTTGTCCCGTCTTAGAATGGGATGATATTGCGGGACAACCGAAACTTGTAGGAAAATGTACAGGTTGCGGGATATGTTATAATCAATGCCCTCGGACAATTACTGATCCCTATATATTAATGGGTGAGTTTAAAACAGGATATGTAGCAAATACAAACATTCCTGAGGTTATTGGTGGTCAGGATGGTGGAACAGTAACCAGTTTGTTATGCTATTTATTTGACGAACATTTAATTGATGCAGCAATTGTGACTATGAGGGATCCAAATAAACCATGGTATCCTTCTGCTCAAATAATTACAAGTAAAGATGATGCTATTAAATCTTCTGGTTCCATATATAGTCATTCACAAACTGTCGAAGCTTTAATGGATGCTGTGCGTGAAGATTTTCGATCTATAGCATTTGTGGGAACTCCATGTAATATAGATGCTGTAGCAAAAATGTTTGATAGCCCTACAGGAATGTTAAAGTATTTTATGAGAGTTAATGTTCTAAAAATTGGTTTATTTTGTATGGATTCATTTGCACCCGAAGCAATTTATCCTTTTTTCGAGAAGGAAGGTATTGATCTATCTAAAGTGCAAAAAATGGACATTAATAAAGGAAAATTTCATTTATATTATGATCTGCAAGGTGAACCGATAAAATCATATACGATTAGACAGCTTGACAAGTTTAAATCATCAAGTTGTAATTTTTGTACTGATTTAACAGCAGAAAATGCAGATATCTCGGTCGGTTCGGTAGGGAGTGGTGCAAATAAGAACACAGTATTTGCTAGAACGGGTATTGGAGCTGAAATCATTGAAGATGCAGCAAAAAAAGGTTATCTAAAAATTGAACCTTTTAATGCAATTAATTTGAATGCCGTACTATTTTTAGCAAAACTTAAGAAAGTTTCCCAGTATACCGTACAAAAGCGTAAAGTATTTATCGTAAAAGACTCTGATGAAAGAGAAGAACCACGAATAGAAACCAAGCCTGAAGCAGATCAAACAGCTGTAAAACCTGCTCTTGGAACCAGAAAGTATCTCAGCGTTAAGAAGGATGTAAATGAGGAAAATAAGATACTAAATTTATCAATAACTAATACAATTGGTCATGTTCTAGAAGACATTAAGATACGTGTTGCTACTCTTGAAGAATTTTTTGAAAAACGACCATGGATTACTACTATTAGAGAATTATTTCCATTTGAAACAATCGAAATAGGATATCCATTAGATATGAAAGATGGCGATCCCATTATCGCAAATATATTATTGGAAGCATCAACCAAAAATTTGGGAAAAATATTTTCCAGAACTTTTAAATTAGCACCAAAAGAAGACTAAATAAAATTTTATTAGAAAAGTTTAATGAAAATAAATATAGAAATATAAATTAAGAACAGAAAAGCAAAAAGGTGAAATTTGTTGAAAATAAGTCTTGTTGGATTAAGTGGTTGCGGGAAGACAAGCGTATATTCAGTAGCATTTGCTGCGAAGTCTCCGGAAGATACAAAAGGCTTAAGCCAGACAATATTGTATGAAACTCGAAGGCATCCATTTTTAGGACTTCAAGTTGGAATATTCGATTTTGGTGGGCAAGAAGAATTTCGTAAAGAGTATATAGAAAAACCTGAAATCTTTCGAGGAACAGATGTGCTCATTCCGATAGTAGATTTACATGAACCTAGTACATTTCAGGAAGCAAAAGATTATTTTGTTAGTCTATTGGATATATATCGTAAAAATAATGAAAAACCCAAAATCTTCTTATTTCTCCACAAGTATGATACTGAGCAATATCAGAAGGAGCTACTTGATACAAATGTAAAGAATGCTAAGGAAATCTTCCTAGACCTGTTTAAGGACTATGATTTCGATTTTATGCTCACTAGTATTTATGAACAAGATAAATTAGCTAAAGTTTTTCGAGACATTTTAATATCTCAATATGCGGAATTAAAGAGCCATGTAGAAAAAGCAGAAAAACAATTAGATGAAATTAAAGCGAAAGTCATTATCGCTGATATATCTGGTAATGTCATTGTTCACAATGTTCAAGGGGTTAGTAGTGGTTTAACTTTGAGGGGAGACTTAAGAGATTTTATTAATGCTTGTAATACAGTTAGAGAAAACATTTTTATGTCCGATTCTGCAAAATTCGGAGGTCGAGACGCTGATGGCAAGGAAGTAGAACTTCATATTTTTAAATATATTATTTCAGTACTAATTATGAAGTCTGGAGATTTAAATAGAGAGTCTCAAGATAAACTGAATATATTATTAAATGATATGAAGTTGTTTGCCGATTTAATTATTTCTGCTCATACCGATTAAGAGAAAGTTGATTCTTAAGATTATTTTTTACTCTCTCTCTATTTTTTTATACTTTTGGATTTACTTATTAAAAGGGAGATATATTTAATATAACCTTTATAGAAATACATAGTAAGAGTGTGATAAAATGTTTAAAGATATGAGTAGAGCTGCATTATCACTTTTTGTATTTGGCATATACATGATTCTTATAGGAATTTTTTTTTTATGCTTTCCAGAACTTATCTTTGGAATATTAGCATTACCGACAGAACCTGACATAGCATCACGGATTCTTGGGATGGTTATAATAATTATAGCATACTATTATATTCGAAGTTCTCTTAATGAAGAGGGAATGAGTAAGTTTTATAGATGGACTACGCATACACGAGCAAGTGTTATTATTTTCTTGATATTCTTTGCAATATTTAAGCTAGCAAATCCATTAATAGTTGTGTTCGGTATTATTGATCTAGCAGGAGCAATCTGGACATATAGAGCATTACATAATGACAATTGCAAAAATCTTTAGCATTAAAAATCAAAATCTGAAAAATTCTATCGATTTTTTTTTATTTTATCAAGGTTTTCTTTTGCTCCAGGTGATCTTTCAAATGCTTTGCCAAGTTCCTCGCATGGATAATAAATACAATAAGCACAATTCTTTATTTTCTTACCTGTACCACATTTTCTAACTGGACAAATATCACACCAACTCAAATGTTGTCCATCCTCTGTACAACCAACACAATTGATTTCTTCTGGATTAAACTTAAGCTCACCATTAGACCAGTTAAAGGCAATTCTTTCTAAAGCGTGAGAATCGCCATGTTGAGTTGCAATATAAACAGGGCATGCAAGGCAATCTAATCCACAAAACGAAATCTTTTCTTCCATAAATTACACACCTCAGCCAATGTATTTTGAATGTAGAGGTATTTGATATTAAAATTTAAAAAATGTATTTTATTATCAAATATTTTAAAAATTACTTATAATAATTTAATGGCAATTATTACCTCTAATTAAATATCATCAAAAAATAATCATTATGATTTAAGATGGTTCAACGTTGTAAATGGGCAGATTTCAATAATAAAATAAGAAAATATCACGATAATGAATGGGGAACACCAGTATTTGATGATCGAATACTTTTTGAGTTTTTGATATTAGAGGGTGCTCAAGCAGGCCTAAGTTGGAACACCATTTTACAGAAACGCGAAAATTTCAGAAATGCTTTTGATGATTTTGATTATAAAAAAATAGCAAAATATGATGAGAACAGAGTAGAAGAGTTACTTAATGATCCAGGTATTATAAGAAACAAGCTTAAAATTAATTCGGCAATTACTAACGCTAAAGCATTATTAAAGATACAAGAGGAATATGGTTCTTTCAATGAGTATATATGGAAATTTGTAAATCACAAACCAATAATCAACACATTTAAAAAATTGGAGGAATTACCCTCAAAAACGGAAATATCAGAAACAATAAGTAAGGATTTAAAGAAACGTGGATTCAAATTTGTAGGCCCTACAATTATTTATAGTTTCATGCAGGCAGTGGGGATGGTTAATGATCATACCACAGATTGTTTTAGATATGAAGAAATAAATCAAATGATAAGGAAAATTTAGATTATTGAGTAATACGGTTTTTAATTAATGTATGCTTCTCAATCATATCAAACAAAGTAGAAAAATCGAATGGTTTTTCCAAAAAGTCAACAGCGCCTACTTCTTTAGCGATATCTTTAACTTTATAATCCGCACTAGCAAAAATTATTTTTGTATTAGACTTTAAATTAAGCATTTCTTTTGTAGTTTCCACACCATCTTTTATAGGCATCCTATGATCCATTATTACAATATCAGGATTATCATGAAGATTTTTAAATTTATTAAGTGCTTCTTCTCCATTATAAGCCTTGCCGATAACTTCGTGACCTTCAAACACGAGAATTTTCTCAAAAAGCATGACTATATTAATGTCGTCATCAACGATAAAAATTTTAGCTATTTCAATCCCTCATCTTTATAGAAAATTATTCAAATATCTCTAATTTCCTTTATTAACTTAGATGCTTCTTGGCATTTTACATCAATTAATTTTAAATCGGATTTTTCATCTTCATTTAAATTTGCACGGACTTTTAATAAATCCGCAGAACTATTGATAACTTGCATTATATTTCCTAATTCATGAGAAAACTTATCCTTTAACTCGAAATTTTTCCGTGAGGACATAGTGTATTCAAGATGAACAAGCATTATTATTATCAAAATTGTACTAATAACAATAGGAGCATAATAAATAATGATTAATAGAACATTTTCTGCTTCATAGAGACCATAACTATATCCAGAAAAAAAAGCTAGACCTGAAAGGGGAAAGAAACTAACAAATAATATAATGGTTGCCAAATACCATCTAATACTTTTTCCCATAAATTTAATAAACTTTTTCTTTACTATGGGAGGTATGACATATGCAGTTATTAATATGAAATTAAGAATAAATGCTGTGAATTGTACAGCAACAGTATAATTGATTAAAAAAGATAATACCAGTGGCATGGTAATAATAAAAGCTAAAAGAAGTATCAGCATTTTAAAAGGAAGTGAAAGATAATATGTTAGAAAACCCCACATATAAAATAAAGTTCCCATCACAGCAAACATAACATTCAATACAAGGAATGATTCATTTAAGTGCGTAGCTTTTATAAAATTTATTAGTATTGGAAATATAGTAGCAATAATCCAGAATATCCAACCTAAAATAATAATAATAAACTTACTATCTTTGGTATCATGGAAAAAATCAATTGCCACCAAAAATCCAATAATCCTAACAAAAAGAAAGAATACCAAACACAGAAGTATAATATCATCCATATTTCATCAATCTATTAAATATTACCCAAATCTATGATAAATCAATACAATCTTTCCTTTTCTTTTCAAAAAAATGTATAAAAATGTTAGTATATAATTTTTAGTGATATTTATTTACATATTTGTATAAAGTTTAGTAGGATTTTAGTAACCAGACTCTTATGTATTATTATATCTCTACTTTTTAAGTATTGAAAGAAGTCAGACCATAAATATGCGTTATTCAAAAAACTACCTAAAAAAATAACAAATTTGATAAAAAATCAAAAATTAAAAAGGACTTTCCTTTAACGTCCAATCTTATAAAGCAATAATAAAAAGTTTTTATAAAAATCTATCTTTTTATACAATTAATAGAACAATATCGTTAAATCTGTTTAGACTTGGTAAAATTACATTTAGAAACTTTTGGTAATGATTCAATTTTTATTGGGGATAAATTGACAGTTAAGATGAAATTTGACTTTGAGGAGGATAGTGATATTCTATGGAGTGGTATCAGGCTTATTACGAATCCTCCTTGTTTTAAAGAAGTTCAAATTACAAAAGAAGAAATATTTTCAAAGGGTCATTTCGAAGCAGGAGAGTATATTAGAGAGAGATCAATGTTAATTAAAACCAATGTCGTTCCCACAATTATAAACAGAGATCTAAAATACCAATTAAAGCTAATTTTAAGACAACCTAATCCAATTAATCCTGAAGACGATCTTGTTATCAACAAAACGCGTGATGTTGTAATTAAGGCTAAAGATACTGGACTACAGACGAGAAGTCCAAAACCAGTTTCGTTTTCTATTTCAGGATTAAATGTGTTACTCACAAAAGATGTATTTAAACCAGGAGAGACAATTAAGATTAATTTTTCGTCAGATGAATTGAAAGAACTTGAAGTTAGATTGTTACAAAATGCAAATCTCGTCTGCTATTGCGAGGCATATGGAGAAAGTTGCAGTAAAGTTGAAGAATTACCACCAGCTATCGCGGGAGATGCAAAAACCACAAATTTGGACAAAGAATTTCTATTATTAAAAGTTCCTGAAATTGCTGAACCATCACATAATTATTTATGGAGCCCTTCTGAAAAAGAACAATTTGGTTTTAGGTATGGTGCTTATACTAAATGGTCCCTTTTAATTTTGGGAAAGAAAAAACCAGAGTATGGATTAGAACCCATAAAGTTCGAAGTTCCTATTACAATAGCGTCTAGTCCAATTATTGGAGAAAAGGGAGGAGTTGATTTATTTGCAGGGGGATCTGCTGGAGCTTCTGAATTATTTGATGGAATTTCATCTAAATTTCAGAAAGTATTTAAAGTAATTTCTATTGATTCCGATCTTGATACGTATAGATTAAAGATAAAAAATATATCAAAAGAAGTTCTTCATGGGGTTACAGTTAAAGTCACAGGCCTCCAAGAGGGTCTCTTTGAAACCTCTCCAAGTTTAATAGGATTCAATACTTGGAAGAAGAATGAAGAAAAAGAGATTGAATATGCAATTAAAAAAGATATCTCAGCTTTAATTTCAATACTAGAAGATAACAATCAACAGCGGATTAGGATTCAATCACCTGTATCAAACACAAGCTTTTTCTAAGAAATGAAAACCTGCTATCCTAACTTATGGCTGAAATTAATTTATGATCATAATACTTTTTTAAAATTAATCTTAGAATGTCTTCGAAACAATCTAGAACGCCCTCTCCGCTTATCGCAATTGTATATCTTGAATCAATATTTTTATACTTTGGAAATTCAATTTCTTTTAAGAATTTCGTTGAAGAGAACTTATCGGGTAAATCTTGTTTATTAAAAGCAATAATTATAGGTAAATGTTCGAGAGATTCACTGAAATATGAGATAAGTTCGTTCCAAGAAAGTAAATTTCTTTCATAAACCGTTTGCTGAGAATCAACTACAAAGATTATACCATCAACAGCTCTTAGTGTTACTGGTCTAGTAATTAAATAGAAATTTTGACCTGTGGTTGTATAGACACTTATTTTTAATACCCAATCTTGATTTTGGAATGAAACAACCCCATAATCAAAAAAAAGAGTCCGATTTACTGTACTTTCAATACTAAGAATTCTATCATCTTTTCCAAAATGAGAAAATAGAGTTTTAATTGATGTAGTTTTACCTGACAGCGCTGGTCCAAAAAATACTATTTTTATACTTATTGTTTTATCAATATGGTCTATAATCAAATAGAGCTCAACCCAATCTAAAACTTTTTTACTTACAAGTTTAAAACTAGCCTTTTAAAAGCCAATATTTTTTGCGTTTCTAATAACAGGTGGAGAAAAAATTGGTCATATAAAATATAATTTATATAAAATTAAAATCTAGATAGTTTCCCTCTATTTTACATATTATGAGATTTCTTAATATTAAGAGTTCAACTTCTCTTCTTAAAATTTCATCACTAATGTTAAGACTACCTTTCTCTCGTAACTTTTGATTTAATTCATTAAAAGATATTAATTTCTTTTCACTTGAAATGTTCTTAAGATATTCAAGAATAATTTGCTGTCTATAAGCAGAGATACAGTTAGAATCTAGTTGATAAAGCTGATGAATCAAATTATAATTAAATTCATCATTATTCTTTTGTTCGTTATCTTTTAACTTATCTAATATAGCTATGGCTTCACCATATTTTTCTTGAATCATTAACTCCCTTGCTGCATTCAAATATTTATTAAATTCTTCAGGATCCATATTGATTTTAGTGAATTATCTATTTTATTGTTTAGTTCTAAAATTAGATCTTTAGATATTTATTAAAAGGAGAAAATAAAAAATTTATTTTATTGAAATTCTCTAGAATGGAACACTAACAACTTCTTTAACTTCTGGAATATGAGTTTTTAGGGCTCGTTCAATCCCGAATTTTACTGTCTGTTGAGACATAGGACATCCAGCACAATGACCCATTAGGCGGACTTTAACAGTTCCATCGTCTTCTACACTGATAAGTTCTACGTCGCCTCCATCCATTTGTAACTGAGGTCGAATTTTCTCAATTATAGTTTTAACCTTTTCTTTATCCATGATATTTTCACTTAAATAGGATATATTCTTTATTATTTAAAAGAAAAACTATCTTTTAAAGGGTTGTTTTTATATTTTATTAACTTGTTTTGAATTTGATATTAGAATTAGTAGAAATAGAGTAAAGAAGTTTATAATTGAAAAGTGAATATGAATCTGAATTTTCTTGAACCTTTTCTTTATATAATGAGCAAGTCTTTTTTTAACAAAGTTAATTACTGGGTATTAATTTCCTAATTTAAAGTTAAAAATGGTAATATTCGAAAAATTATGAATGACGTTGAAAAAGATAAAGATGAACACGGATTTCGCCTAAAAAAGAAAAAGCAAAAAGAAAAACGTATGACCCAAGGCCAATTGATTCAGCAGACTCTTGGGTTAAAGCCTTCAGATATCGAAGAAGTCGAAAAAAAGCTTTTCATTGCCCGTTTTCTTGATTTTTTTACTGAAGATACCTTAGAATTTATTTTTAAAGAACGAAATTTAGAGCAAAACATTTCAAGAATGGTTTCTTACCTTGATCAAATAGATGTAGCACGAGAAGAAGAAAAGCTGTTAAAACAATCATTTGAGTCAAAGGATATAGTAGGGATAATTAAAAATGTAAAGGATAAATCTGAGGCTCTAGCTATTAGTAAGGGACAAAAAAACAATGTAAATAAGCGTTTACGTAAATTAACTTTACTTATTACCTTACCCATATTTGCATTGCTGATAGTTTTTACAGCTATTCCGATATTAGCATCTCTATACTATGTCTTTTTTCCTATATTATGTGTAGCTTGTTTAGCACCTCAATTAATTAGAGGAAGTGTAGTTAAAAAGTGGTTTCAGTTTAAAGAGCAAAATAAAAATGAGCTTTATGAGCAGAATCGTGATGATCTAATGATATTGAAAGGTTTTACGAGTGATATTCTTAATAATATTAGAGCTAGACTTCTAGAATTGAAAGTACCTCTTCAATTAATAAAATTTACATTATTCAGCAGAGACTATGAGAATTTAGAGCTTATAAATCAGAGGAATATACGAGGTTTTACCCAATACTTTTATACTTTTCAATATCCCCTTGGAATGGATCCGCTTCCTATTCCAGAGAGCTTACAGAGATATCAACAGCCTATATCCACAGATAAGAAAATCGAAAAACCTGAGAAGAATTTTATTGTACTTACAGAGATAGAGGGTAAAAATGGTGTGATAACTTATTTTGTACCAACTCTAAAAGATGTATTGGCAGATAAGATTAATACATTGTTAAATACATGTACATTTACTAAAGTTTCAAATGATTTTAAGACAATCATTCCTGATTATCCAGAGAAATTAGCAATACCTTGCGTTTGTGGAGAAATCGCGAAATTTGAGAACATACAGATTTGTAATTGGCATGATGAATTTAAATTTTATTTATTTGAGGGTGAAACATGCGAATGTGGAGAAGCAATTTATGTACTTTCTTTAATGGATAAATCTACTAAAGTACCTGAAGAATTTGAAGATATTTTCTTAAGTTAATTTTGTTTTTTTCCTTTTATTTTAGAATACCATTCATAGAGTAATTTAAAACCCCTTACTGCTCTTTCAACCTCATTTTCAAATACGGGAATCTTAAGCTCAGAGGCAGCTTTGATGACTCGTTTAGCACCTTCGTGCTCTGCCTGAATAAGTATAGCAATCAATGGTTTGGAGGGGAAAGACTCCTTGATAGTACTGAATATGTTAAAATCAAACTCGATTTCGGTAAAAAATTCAAGTGCTAATATTAATCCACCAACAGCCTCATCTTTTAGCAAAGTTTTTGAAGAAGTGTTATAGATTTCGCAAATTTTTGTACCCACAAACCTTTCAGGAGGCCAGTAATCAACGGGATTCCCTAGATCACATGTAGATCCAGCTACTTTCTCAAGAATGATATTTTTATGGTGGTTCGATAATTTTGCAAGAGATAATCTCTGTTTTCGCATTTCTTTAATAATGAGAAAGATAGCACCTGAGCTAGGACCAATAATACCTAAGTCTGCACCTTTAGGCTCTGGACACCATAAGAAGATCTTGGCGAATTCAAATAATTCAATATAATTTGCAACTGCAATTCCCCCTGCATTTATCAACGCTTCCTCTTTTTTTTCATCTTTTCCTACATAAAAAAATAATACGGGCTTCTTTGGCGCTAAAACCTTCACAGCGTTGATTATACCATCAGTTATTTCCCTTAGAAAAAGGGTGATTACCTTAGTTGTTTCATCTTTTTCAAAGTATTCCAAAACATCAGCGTCATCGATGTCAAAACCATAACCTAAGTGTATTACTTTAGAAATTGGCAAATCTTGTGGAGGATTCCACCACCCCATCGCACCAGCTAATCCCCCAGATTGAGCAATAAAACTTACACCTTCTTTTATTTTTCGATGTTTTTGCATAAGATATTGTCGAACAGGGATTATAGAAGTTGTAAAATTACTATTAAAATTAATAATCCCAATCATAGAAGGTCCCATATATGAAATACCATATTTTTGGCTAATTTGAGTTAATTTCTCAATCAACTCTATGTCAGTGACATCTATTCTTAATTCAGTTTCAATGGCAATATTTTTTATGCCAAATATTGCTAATTTTTCAAAAATTTGTGTTATATCTTTACCCAGAACAATGACAGCTAATTCTGGAGTTTCAGGTAATTCTTCTAAGGAATGATAGGACTTAATTCCTAAAATTTCATCAGCATTAGGATTTAAAATGTATATTTTACCTCGATAAAAGATCTCCAAAAGGTTTTTTAAAATTGTGTAACTAAAGGTATAAGCTTTTCGTGATGCTCCAACTATAAGGATGCTATGTGGATTGAAGAATGGTTTAAGGTTTTTCAAGATTTTATTATTAAATTTGATAGCTAAGTATTCTATTAATGTATGACATGTTTACTATTTTATTTAAATTATGGTATTAGGAAACTTAAATCTACTAATTTTAAATATCAAGAATTGACTGCAATCGACTGGGGTGTGGACTGTTTGGCATGTAGAACAATGATGAGGATTGGAATAGATGGAAAAAAATACCCCACGGGATAAGCTACAAAACTAATACTAGGAAACGCATTAGAGGATAATTTTGAAGATATTTTAAACTCCCAGCTCTATAAGAACATTCGAGATAGAAAAAAGATTAATGGGAAATGTGCAATTTGTCATCATCTTAAAGACTGCAGTGGTGGACGTCGAGTAACCGCAGAATATATAACGGGTGATTCCGTAATTTTTAAATACAATTTCATTTTATAATAACAAATATACTATAAAGGGAATTCTCGTAAAAGATAGACATCCTTTTGAGTTCAAATTAACAAGAGTATCAGAAGGAAGAATATTGCTGTTCGAAAAAAATCCTAGGAAAATGAAAAGGATCATTTTTATGGTTACTTTTTTAATGAGTATTATCGCTATACTTATTTCAATATTTATTCAAGAAATTCCGGGATTATCTTCATTATTCAATAACTATATTGATTCTGGAGAATCTTTTTTTATACCTATCATACCTTACATAAATCTATTAGGATTTATACCTGAAGAACACCAAATTGCTCAATTAAGTCTTGGTCAATTGGTTGATATATTTATAATAATAGGTATAGTTTCCAGCACAGAAAGGGGTATTTATCAATATTATACTAGGATCTGTTTGGGCGAAGATAATCTATTATTTAATAATGTAGGGTCATATTTTTATGAACCAAAAGGAAATTTACCCTCTTCTTCAGAAAATTCTGTTCTATTTTTTAGACAAGAAATTGAATCATTAGAAGATCTTGAGAGAATGAAAGATCTCGAAAAATTTAGTTATAAATTTAGTCCATATGAGAAAATCATCATTTTTTTTGATTACCTAAGAAAAAATGATTATCTAATCAAGAGTATAATCTCTTACAAAAGATTTAAATTATTTTTCAAAACTCGTCATCACTGTTTCAGAATTTTCTGTCATCGTTTTGTTTGTGAAAGTTTTTCGCTATCTTCTTATAATTATTCTAACCAACATCCCAAAATTAAAAGTCTTACTAATTCTCAAAAACTATATCAACAGGAGGGATGTAAATGATCAAAATTAATATAATTTACAATAGAAATTCAAATACAATAATTAAAATCTAATTAAAAAAGAGAAATTAAGGATTAAAAAAGTGATAACAAAATGGATTCGAATATTAAAATAACAGAATTGTTTGAGAAAATAATGGCAATGACACCGGAAATGTTCCGCACATCTATAAAACCAATGTGGCGAGAAGCTGCTGAACAAACTGCAAGGCTTAGAATTTCAGGATATGGAAGCAGGAATGATTTGTTTTCATCCTTATTTGAAATAATTCCCAGCGCTTTTCAACAAAAAAATAGTAAACAAATTAAAGGTGGACAAAATGACAGGTATTTTATTTGAATTAGTATTTCCATTAGTGGTAGTTGGGCTTCTCATAATCATTTTCATAGTCGGTATTATCAAAAGAAAACCAAAACAAGAATTTATGAGCTTAGACGAGTTCATAATGGACTGGCTTAAAGATCATGGACAAGCCCATAAAATTGATGAACAGTTTGCAAAAATGAAAAAAGATCCATCGGGGAAGTTTTACATGCCTATGACTTATAAGGGAGGAAAATTATTTATAAAATTGGGTTTATCTCCTAACCAAGTATCCATAATTAATTTACTATTATCATTTCTCATTTTTTATGGTGTTATAATGGCAGGATATGGACATTCTCTTGACTTATTTGCTAAACAACCTCTCTATGGTTCTTGGTTTTTTCTGCTTGCATTATTAGTATTAGGAACAGGAATTATTGATGGTATTGATGGTGCAATCGCTAGATTATTAGGTAAAAAAACCAAAAGTGGGGCTTGGTTCGATAATGTAATTGATAGAGTAAGTGACACCTTAATGTTGGTATGCTTAATTCCAACAGGTCTTTCAGTAGTTAATGGATTTGATTTCAAATGGATGATCTGGACAAACATCTTCATAATTTTTCTCTATGAGTATATAAGGGCACGACATGAAGGTTTGGGTCTACATGAGACAAAACCGACAATTGGGGAAAGAATCGTTAGAATAATGGTCAACGGCACCTTTTTTACAGTGTATGGCGTTTCAAGTTTAACTGTCTTATTAACCAATTTGGCTATTGGCTCTACTAGCCCAAATATTTGGGCGGGATCACACGAAGGTGTTACCAATTGGACAATGTTCATTTATCAAATCGTTTTATTAGCTATTATGATTTTTTCAATAATTATATTAGCAAAGTACACTTGGAAAGAACTCAAAAAATTAGATAAAGCTAATGGAGAATAAAGATGAAAATCTCAAGAGTTTTATTGTACGGGTTTGTATGGATCGTGGTTTTTGTTGTATTGCACATGTATTTTCCATGGTCATCAGGAGTTAAAAGGGCAATTGATCGGTTCTTACTTAACTTCCTAGATAACTGGTGGTACATTTTTCCTTTTGTTGGATTAGTTATGATGCTGGGGATAGCAATCTATTACGGAATACACTTTCTAGCTTCATTTGGTAGTGGTTATAAAGTCAAAACACCATATTATACTGGTGTTAGTATATTAATTGCTTCTAAAAATGAGAAGATATTATTAGAGAGGACATTAAACTCCATTATCAAATCAGATTACCCAAAAGAAATCATTCAATTAATTGTAATTACAAGTGGATCAACCGATGATACAACCGAATTTTGTAAAAAATTCGCAGCTCAACATAATGGATTAGATATTTTAATTCTGTCAGAGAATGTTCCTAAGCAAGGGAAACCTCCTGCTCTGAATTATGCTTTGAAATATGTAAAACATGACATCATTGTTTTGTATGATTCAGGGTGTATTTTGGAATCAGACACATTAACGAATTTGATTTCCCCTTTTAAAGATGAAAAGAATAATGCTGTAATTGGACCTGTTTTAGTAAAAAATTGGAAAGAAAATAAATTAACAAGAGGAATTTTCCTTGACTATATCGTAGTTTCTGGTGGGGGTATCTTATTTGAAATTAAAAATAAGTTAGGGTCTTCAGCTTATTCATACGGTCGAAATTTTGCTGTTAGGACAAAATTTCTTACTAAATATGGTGGTTTTAATGAGGATTCTATGACAGAAGATCTCTATCTTTCTGTGTTATTGAACTTGGATGGAGTGCAAATCAAATATTCACCTAAAGCAAAAGTTTATGAATATGTACCAAGTACTTGGGAGATTTTAGTAAAGCAACGTACACGATGGCTTGCAGGATATGTGTCTGACATGCCACAATTAATGAAAATGGAAAGTGAAGAGAAGAGCGGGAAATCGATAATTATTTCAAGAAATATGACTATGACCTTTTTCGGAAACATGGATACATGGATGCCGATTATTATAGGAATTGCGATACTCAAATTACTTTTAGGAGAATGGTATTTATTTAGTTGGTCAATAATATGCCTGATCTTTCAATTTGGTATTTTATTTAATGGAGTACGGAAATACGGGGATAAACATTATAGTCTTCTATTATTATTTCTAATTAGTGGCTATATCCATCTTTATATGTTTTTACGCCAATTCAAGCTCCCGAAAGAAATTAGTTGGGAAAAAACGCCGATGTTATTAGAAAAAGAAGAGGCAGAAATCGTAGCTTTGTCTCAAATCTAATTTTTTCTTTTTTTTTTTAATTATAAAGATTAATTAATTTTTAATTCTTTAAAATAGTAAAAGGTTTTGCTTGACAAGCTGATTAAAGTGGTATTAAAGTTCAAAGACTATTTGCCAGAAGATCTAAAAACAAAATATTTTGATTTCAAACCACGAGATTGTCCAGATGATAAATTTTGTACGGATTTACTGGAACAGTTAAAGTTATCCTATGATAATTGTGATTATTATAAAGAAAAGTTATGTAAAAAGTTCAAATATAGGATTCCTGAAGATTTAACAATTAAAGATTTGGATAAAATACCATATATTCCAACAGAAACGTACAAAAAATCAGGAAATCGGACTTTGCGGCTTTTAAAAGTACCAGTAGAGGACATAGTTCTCTTTTCATGCTCATCTTCTACATCCGGAGACCCCTCTATAATCCCAAGAACTTTAGAGGATTTTGATCAAATACAATATAATTCTATAAAGGTTTTTACTGAATTCTTTGGATGGAAGGATTTAAAAGTTGGGACTAAAAAAAGCGTAATCTTCAATTTTGCTCCGGGACGCCTTATGATGTCATTTTTGGCAAAAAAGAATACTAAGGGATTTAAATATGTTGATAAAACACGCTATTTCACAGCATGCATGAATAAGCCTTGGGAGTATTATGGATATGAAGAATATTTGGTGAAAGGAAAATTATTTAAAACATTATGGGCGATAATTTCTACTTTTTCTATAAGAGGTGGATTCATATTAGACGTAAGCTTAATGTTGAAAATAATTAAAACTATTTTAGATACGGGATATTGGAAGGAGATAGAAGTGTGTAAGATTTTGTTTGGTGGAAGTCCACTTTTAATGAATAATATGTTTAAGAACAGGTTGTTAAAAGATGATGTATACTATGATCTGGATGGTAAGGCTCTTGTAGGATGTGGTGGTGGAGGATGGGAGGGAGTGAAAGGCGAAGCAAAGATGGATTCTGTAAACAAGCAACAATTTATTGGATATTATGAAAAAGTGTTTAATATTAAATCAAAAGATATCAGAGATATTTATGCGTTTACAGAGGGTCCTACTCTATTTGGAGGTCATTGGTCAGAGAAATACCAAGATTTTTTACTACACTGCCCAGATACTGCTCGAATAATCGTAAGAGACCTTGAGAATTTAAGTCCAGTGAGTGATGGAGAAGAAGGTTTATTAGAAGTTATAACACCTTATGGTGTAAATGGTTCAATAAACCAAGCTGTGCTTGTTGATGATATAATTGAACTTGTTTCGTTGAAGCAGTGTCCTGAGTGTGGTTATAAGGGAGCTACTTTTCGAATACTAGGACGATTGAAAAATGCTCAAGGAAAAAGCTGCTCCTCCTTAATTAATTGGGTTTATTAGGGATTTTTTATTTTTTTACCTTTATCCTCAAATTTAGTTTAAATAATAATTGCATGTAATATAATTATTAGAGAATATTATTATTAAAAAAAGACATATTATGCGTTATTTAGGAGACCCAAATTAATGAAAATTTATCTTATTAGCCCTGCACCTTCTAGTGTATATTATGACCAAAAAGAACCATTGTTTAATGCTTCTTCTCCTCCTTTAGGTTTAATGTATCTAGCAGCATGCTTAAACAACGACGGTCATAAAATTTCTATTTTAGATCAAGCGGCTAATAATTACAATAATAATGATGTGATTAATTGGATTAAAAAGGGAAATCCTGACATTGTAGGGTTCTCAATTCTATGTGCTTCATTCGAAAATGCAAAGTTAATTTCTAAAGAAGTGAAAATATGGAACCCAGATATTAAGATCATTTACGGAAATTATTTAGCGACATTTTATGCTCGAAATGTTTTAAAAAAATATAATTGGGTTGATGTGTGTGTACGAGGAGAGGGTGAGGTAACGTTTAAAGAACTTGTTGAAAGAATAGAGCGTGATAAAAGTCTTGATGAGATTAAAGGAATAACATATCAACTTAATAGTAAAATCGTTGAAAATAAAAGTCGTCAATTTATAAAAAAACTTGATCTACTTCCCTTTCCTAACAGGAAAATGGTTCCTGATGTCTATAAAAATAGAATTGGGGGTATAAATGTCACAAAACGGAGATTTACAACAATGGTTTCTTCTCGGGGATGTCCCTTTTCCTGTACATTCTGTGGATGCACTGCATTTTCTAAAGGTATATGGCGAACGCGATCCATTGATAATATATTAGATGAAATCTGTGAATTATCAGAACAAGGTTACCAAGAGATTCTTTTTATTGACGATAATTTCACATTAAATACTAAAAGAACTATTGAACTATGTAATAAAATAAAGAAAGAAAAATTGGATATGACATTTTTGTGTGATGGTAGAGTTGATAATAGCTCTCTTGCCATGCTGAAAACAATGAAGAGAGCGAATTTTGAAATTTTAGTGCTTGGTATGGAGAGTAGCTCTCAGAGAATGTTAGATTATTATAACAAAAGAATCACACCACAAATGAGCAAAACAGCTGTAAAGCATGCTCGTAAAGCAGGTTTTAAATTTATAGTTGGCTCTTTTATGATTGGTGGACTTGATGAAACCTATGAGGAAGCTATTAGTACATTGAATTTTATAACTAAATTAGATATCGATTTTCCTCATATAATTTTTACACGTGCTTTGCCAGGAACCCAACTTTTTAATGATCTTATTCAAAATGAAATAATTGATGAAAAAAAGTTTTGGGAAACTGGCGTTGATCTTATAGATTTACCTGAATCCAGAATGAAACGTGAAGTGATATATAGAATAATAAAAGGGCAATATCATTTAAAATTCTTTAGACCTACTTATATGACAAAAGCATTTGTTCGAACAATTATTAGTAGATACAGAAGGGAGATAATTGGGAGTCATCTGAACATTCAAGATTTAGATAAATTCATGAAGTTAATTAATAATCCCCCCGATTTATTTTAGGAATAAAAGTGAGATAAAATTTGAAAGTTGCGCTGGTTAATCCAAGTTTGGAAACAAATATCTATACTCCTTGGGCACCATTAGGAATTCTTTATTTGGGCACAGTGTTAAAAAAAAATGGATTTACAGTGAGATTACTAGATGCAGCCGCAAGATTTTATAGTAGAAATGACGTTATTCATTGGCTAAAGAGAGAGGATCCTGATGTTGTTGGGATAACAGTCTTTACAGTAGCATTTTTACCTACCATTAACCTCATTCGAGATATCAAGGTTTGGAACCCTTCCATTAAAATTGTATTAGGACATTATCATCCTACGATGGAAGCAGATAATATCTTCCGCAAATATGGTGAATATGTGGATTACTGTATACGTGGAGAAGGTGAATTTACGTTTTTACAATTATGTGAATTTCTGGATAAAAATAATGAAAATACTCCAGATCATATCAAAGGGCTTACATATATAAACTCAAAGAATAAAATTATTTCAACTCCAGATGCTCCTTTAATTAGCAATTTAGATGAACTCCCATTTCCTGAAAGAAGTTTATTAGATTTTAATTATAAATGGAATTTTTCAGGATTTGAATTCTCAAAATCAAAACTTACTTCAATTGTTTCTTCTCGTGGTTGTCCATTTAATTGTTCTTACTGTGCTTGCTCCAAATTTGCGAAACGTCGATTTCGACCTAGAAGTCCCGAGAATATAATTAAAGAGATGCTATTAATAGAAGAACAAGGTTATACAGAATTAAATTTTGTAGATGATAATTTTACTTTACAGCCCAAAAGGACAATAAAAATTTGTGAATTAATTAAAAAAGAAAAAATTGATATCAATTGGCATACAGATGGAAGAGTAGATCAAACATCTCAAAATATGTTAAATTGGATGAGAAAAGCAGGATGTAAATCTCTCTGGTTTGGTTTTGAAAGTGCCAATCAACGTATTCTTGATTTATATAATAAAAGAACAAAAGTATCTCAGTTCAACGAAGCGATTCAGAAATCACGTAAGGCAAAGATTGATCTTATAGTTGGTTTATTTATGTTAGGAGCGCCAACAGAAACGATAGATGAGGTTAAAAACACAATAAATTTTGCTGTAAAGTCTGATATTGACGTTCCGTTTTTCAATGTTGTCGAAATATGTTCAGGAATAAAGTTTTGGGATGATTATATTTCTCAAGGTGTTATTAGTCCATTTGATAAAGTAAAAGCTCGAGTGGGTAATGAAATTCAAGAAGTCGAGAGATGGGAAACATCTACAAGGGTAATTGATTTTCTCTTAGCTCCAAAAGAACGGGAGAAAATGTTAAATGAAATCCAGAATGCTTATCAATTATTTTTTTCTTTTGAACGTAAAAAAATATTATTATTAAGAACTATTCTCCGAGCTATAAGAAGTAAATTTATGCTCAATATGGTATACAATATCTCTAAAAATTTTAAAGATGCGATAAATGCAATAATGACATTCCGTAGTTCAAAGCCTAGGGGTTTTGGAACTTACGAGGATTAGAAAATTGAGTTTTGGCAATAAATATGAAAGTGGCATTAATTAATCCAGTTCCTATGGATCTGAGTCTAGAAGATCCTCGTCCCATGTTTTCAGGATTCGCTGAGCCGTTAGGATTATTATATATTGCGGGGGTTTTAAAAGAAAATGGATTTGAAGTAGCAGTATTAGATCATGGAGCAAGCGGGTATAGCTTTCCACAAGTATTGGAATGGATAAAAGAACAAGATCCTGATGTTTTAGGTATATCTGTTTTGACAAGATCCTTTCGTTCTGGAATTAAAATATCTCAGATGGCGAAAGACTGGAATCCAAACATTACTATAATCTTAGGTAATTATCACACTGTTTGCGCGGAGCGTATCTTAACAAAATACCCTTTTGTAGATATTTGCGTGCAAGGAGAAGGGGAACATACTTTATTAGAATTATTACATGTGATTAAAAAAGAAAATCACGATTTTGATGAAATTAAGGGAATATATTATAGAAAAAATGGAACTATTAAAGCAACTCCTCCATGTGAGTTGGAAAATGATATAGATGTATTTCCTATCCCTAATCGTAAGTTACTTGGAGGATTTAATTATAGAATGGCGATCGGGGGTTTAGATATTTCTAATGAAAAATCTGGAACAATTATTATGAGCCGTGGATGCCCTTTCCAATGTCGATTTTGCTCAGTAAATCAAAGAAGGTGGCGACATAGATCGGTAGGTAATATAATGCAGGAGATACATCTTTTAGAGTCTGAAGGGTACCGAGAAATAATGGTGATGGATGACAACTTTACACTAAACTCTAAATGGGTTATAGAAGTCTGTAAGAAGATTGTAAAAGAAAAAATTGACTTGATTTTTCATTGCGAAGGTAGAATTGAAGGGACCCAGGAGATGTACAAATATATGAACAGAGCTAACTTTAAATCTATTTTCTTTGGGATGGAAAGTGGAAGTCAGCGGGTATTAGATTATTACAACAAAAAAATTACTCCTTTGAATTGCAAACTTGCGTTAAAGAAAGCACGAAAAGCGGGAATAGATTTATTATTAGCTTCTTTTATTATCGGATCACCTATAGAAACACTAAATGACATTCAAAAAACTATAGAATTTGCACTTAGTTTAGATATTGAGTATGCTATGTTTCACATCTTTGAAGTATTTCCAGGTATAAAAATCTGGGATGAATTAATACAGCAGAAAAAGTTAGATGAAGAAAAGTATTGGGAAACGGGTGTTCGAGTGCCTGAACTCCCTTTTTATAATAAAGATTTAGATTTTCTAATAGAAATAATAAGAAAGACTTACAAAAAATTCTATTCTTTGGAAAGACCAAAGTTCATTTTAAAACAGTTTTTTAGGTCATTAAGAAGTGGCTACCGACTTTCTAAAATGAGACCTTTAGCAAAAGATTATAGATCATTATTTAAAATGCTGGATTCTCTGAGTGAAAAAAGATTCTAAATAGAATTAATATTTAGAGTTTTACTATCAGACTCTACTTTACTTTTATCGAATCAGATCTTTCAATTGCTAAATGCTAAATTATCTTCTTTCTTAATAAAAGGGACTGAAAAAATAGAACGGGATCCAAGCAGCGAATGCAACTATTATTGCTAATGCTAACCCAATTGAGTTAACGACTATCCCGAAAACTGCAAATACGCTTCCTGCCTTCTCAACCCCGTTTATTGGTTCTGTCATACTCGCTTCTCTACTATTTGTTCTAGATACAATTCCAAACACTAACCCTACGATGTGAGCAATTATAACTATTATGACTCTTGGAATACCAGGGACAATGTAAAACGAAAATGGGCCATATCCACTACCACCACCACTAAAGCCGAAGGAGAAAATTGCGATTGCTAAGGAAACAAGAGCAAAAGCTAAACACTTTTTTGAAGCAGGACCAGGCCCTCCTATTGTAGGTGCAGTCCTTGCATAGGTTGGTGTTGGCACAGGTTTCGGTACAGAGTATTTTTGAGCTACTGGTGTAGGTTTTGGGCTAACGGTAGTTGGTTGAGGGGCTTCTCCAGTAGTTGGAATTTCACTACCACAATTCTGGCAATATTTTTGATCTTGTTCGATTATTTCTTCACCACAATTTGGGCAAAACATGATTTTACTCTCAATTTATATTGTTTGATTTATTTCTTTATGGATTATTTATAATTTTTAGATATTTAATATTAAACTTTTATTCATTATTCTTTAAAAATACTTTCATGAATATTGTTTATTGTTCTTAAATATAATTTTGTAATTAATATTAATACTGATTTCCTTTGAATGATTCTAAAACATTATAGTTTTAAATAATAGGGTGGCTTAACATATATTAATCCAAAAATTTTATTTCAGCAAATAGAAATAATGTAAATTTAATTTGGTGAGTGAAAAATGTACTGCTCAAATTGTGGAAAAAGTATTTCTGATGAAGAATTTCAAAGGAATGGAGCCTTCTGTGACAATTGTGCTGGCACAGTCGCTACACCTGAAAAGCCGACTCAAGTAGAAAAAACTACTCCAGTAGAACAAAAGACATATCAAGTTACCCCACAAAGACCAATCGTAGAAGGTAAACCTGGCAGATACTCGAAAAAGGCTATGATTTTCGGTGTGTTATCGATTGTTTTTCTTATAATTGGTTTGAGTATTGGTGGTTATATGAGAAATTATACTATGCCTTTTATCTACTACTATAGTTATTCAATGATTTTTTTTGGTTCGCTTATGGTCACGATCATGCATATTGTGGGTTTAGTTTTTGGTGTGACTGCCAATAAAAATAAAAAAAGGGCAAATATGTATGAACATGGAAATCCTATAAAAACGATTGGAGGTATATTTGGACTTAATGGAATTGTTTTTAACGCCATATCAATGGCTTTGGCATCTATTGCTCTTACAGTATCTCTTATCTCGATGATTAGCTCCATGATTTACTACCCAATTTATTAACATAATTACTTTTATTTTTTTTTTTTAACAAATAAATCAGTGCATAGACAATAATGCTGGCTCTTACAGTAAATCTATATATTTTATAAAGAATATCAGATTTCTTCATAATTCGAAGAAATAGGTAAAGATCAAGAAAAAATAGAAGTCCAATTAATGAAGAATAAATAATCCCATCAAAAGAAATAAAACTATAAATAAAAAACACAATAAAAAATATTGAACTATATCCAATTAAGTGTAAGTAATACAACTTTGATTTCCTATTAAAAATTGGTTCTGCTTCTGAAGCAAAAAACATATCATGAAGAAGGGCAATTTTTGAATATGATTTTCCATATGTCAAATATTTCTTAATATTCTGAAAAGGGGTTCTATTCCCATGATGATATACTAGCCCTTTTGGTATATAAATTAGTTTAAATCCTTTTTGCATTGTTCTCCATGAAAATTCCATATCTTCAATTCTATAATTTTGAAAGCCACCGACAGATTTCCATAATGGTTTCTTAAATAACATGTTACTAGTATTAAGGAAATTTAGAGAGGTTTTTTCATTCAATACAATTTCTTTATTCATATTGAAGGGATTAAATTTTGCTTCGGTATTATCGAGGAATTTTACTTTCCCTCCAACCACATCATATTGATTTAAATATGGTACTAGATTCTTTAACCAGTTTCTTGAAACAAAACAATCAGAATCAGTCAAGGCAATTATCTCGTTTTTCGCCTCTCTAATTCCAATATTTCTAGCTTCTGCTGAACCAACCGATTTGTTTAGCAATATTGATTTTACGAGATATTTTTTTAACAAGTCTTTCGTATTATCAATAGAACAGTCATCTACAATTATGATTTCATACTCAGGATAGTCAAGGTTTAATAAATTTTTTATGAGACTAGGTAAAAGGTTTCCTCTGTTCTTAGTAGGAATGACTATTGAAACGGGAGGTTTAATAGAAATCATCTAAATTTTTCGATACAAAAAGTAATTAATTTTATTATTTTAAATATTCTTAATCTGGTTAGAAGACTCGAAAAAAAGCATGAATGATATAAAAAATCAAATCATACGAAACTATAGATTCAGTTTCTTGAAAAGAATTTTCAGAATAACCAGTGGACCTGTTCTGGTAAGTATATTTGTAACACGGGAGTGTAATTTTAATTGTCGCTATTGTAAAACTACTCAGGGTCCGAGAAAGCCTGATATCTCCTTAGAGCAATGGAAAGAGATAGTAAAAGATTTATATGATCAAGGATGCCGATTTATTACAATTTATGGCGGGGAACCGATACTTCACCCCCATATAGGTGAATTATTAAAATATTGCATAAATTTGAAGATATTTACTCATGTCGTAACGAATGGATCTCTATTAAATAAGGATCTTCTTGAAGAATTCGCTTCTTATGGATATTTTCTTTTAGGAGTGGGAATTGATAGTATTTCGGAAACGGATTATAGTCTAAAGATATATCGTCAAGAATTAATTGATCTTTTACGTAGCGTGAAGGAAATATATCCTGAGAACATAGACATTGTTATTCATATTCTAACCACAAACACTAATATTAATGAATTAAACCAATTAGTAAATACTATAAATTCACAATTAGACTGTCGATTTTCAATAGATCCAGTGCATTCATCATTAAGTCCTGATGAAGAATATCAATATAGAGGATTTTGTCCAGAATTATTATTGAAAAAGGAAGACATGAATCACTTGAAAAAAATAATTCGAAATATGAAAAATCAAGGCATTCAAATCTGGTCGCCTAATTTGTATTATTATTATATGGATAAGTGGTATAGAAAAAAACATTCATGGAATTGTGATGCGGGAGATCTATATTATGCAATCGATAATGATGGAACTGTAATGCTATGTGAAGATGTTAACACAGATATCCACTTTGATGATTTTTTGAAAATGCCTCACAGAAAGAGGGTTAAAAAAATTAAAGAATTTAAATTTGAATATTGTGATTGTTTTAAACCATGCTATTGGAATCCGTCCAATTTCGTTAAACATCCAATTAAAAATTTATATGATAATTTTTTATTAAATAAAATTAAAGCTAAATCATTTCAAATTAATGAGTAAAGTAGTGGAACTTAAAACATATTCAATATTTTTTATCAACTTCCTCTATTTCTTCTTTAGTTAATTGCCGTACAACTTTAGCAGGAGAACCATATGCTATAGAGTATGGAGGAATATCCTCTGGAACTAATGACCGTGCTCCAATAATAGATCCCCGTCCAATGGTGACTCCTGGCAAAATAACGGAATATGCTCCTATTCTAGCATTCTCGCAGACTTTAATCGGACCAAAACTAAAAGTTCCGTGTTTAATATGCATTACGTTATGAGTTAGTAGTTTAACACCTATTCCACACCCACTCCCATCTTCAAATTCAATCAATTCAGGTAAAAGCGGATCAGGATGCGCTTTCTGAGAAAGATGACAATTATTCCCTATCTTCATGCCCATGAATCGAAATAACATATTCCTTGCTCTTGGCCAACCAATTAAATATGTAGTAATTAGGGATAATAAATGATTAAAAGCACCTCTAACAAACCAGGCTATTGAAAATCCTTTAGTTCGAAGGTATTTTGCGATTATTAACATTGGCACTGGTGTGAAAATATATTGATCTGTTTCAATATTAATGTATGTGATTTTTCCTTTAACCTCGATGCTATAATTTGGTCGGTGGTGCTTCCAAACTTTCCTAGCTCCTAATAAATCCTTAAAGAAAATATAAAAATCAATATTAATCGGAAACAGGATTAAGCTGAAAGCAAAATTAACAGGTAAAAAGAGTAATAACAGCATTAACCTTGTAGTGAGAGTAATTTCTTGATTAAATAAAATACTAAAATAAGCATAATAAGTTACTATGAGAGCAGATGTGATAATTCCTAATAAACTAAATACATACAATATAGATCCTGCTAATTGTTTTGTTTTTGCTAAGTTATATCCTATTGTATATAATAGGAGAAATAAGACTAAACAAATAGCTATTACTCCATACACATATAAATTATATTCATAGAAAACTAATGATAATCCGGGGTAAATAAAATCATGAATTGTTTCAATCCATGGAATTGAGAGAAAAATTTTGTTAAATATTAATAAAATTACAAGTAAAGTACCGAGCACCAAAAACAAATTTAGAAATATGAAACCTTTTTTCATTTTAGCCATAATTATTCTAGTGGTAATAATCTTTTATAAAATGTTAAAAAATCATATTTTAATAATTACCTTGTTTTTAATACTCATATTAAAGAAATAAAAAGTTTATTTTTATTCTAGTTCTGTTACAAAAATGAAGACAATGAATCAGAAAGAGAAACCGAGAATATCAGTTATTATCCCTACTTATAATGAAGAAAAAAATATAAAGGAAACACTTTTAGCAGTTAAAAATCAAATTTGTGATTTTAAATACGAAATTATTGTAACAGATGGGCAAAGCACTGATAAAACCGTTTCATTAGCAGAAAAATATGCGAAAGTATGTATCTCACCTCAAAAAGGTAAAGCTTTTCAACTAAATTACGCAGTACCCAAATCCTTTGGTGATATATTACTTTTTCTAGATGCAGATACATTAATAGATCCCCTGTTTTTAACAAAAATCAATCGCATTTTTGAAAAGGACCAAGATTTATTCGCTTGTAGTGCAAGAATTAAATATTATGATGGAACAGCAATTTCTTTTAAATTAGGTCCTAATAAATATACTATAACAAATTACTTTTTTCAAAATTTTAATATACATTTATGGTATTTTTTTAAAACATTATGTGGATACCCTGAACTTTCAGGAACTAATATGATTGTACGGAGAGAGATTTTTTATAAAGCAGGTGGTTTTAAGCAACCCCCAAATTCATTAGGTATTGATAAGGTTTTCTCAGACTCAATAATCTATTTAATTAGAAAACTTAAAAGAGGAAAAATTAAAACGTTTAATTTTCTTTCAGTGTTGACAAGTGGTCGTCATTTGACAGTTAAACGGAGCTTGAAACGTATTAACCAATATTTTTCCCAGAAGGATATTTATTATAACTTGGCAAAAAAAGATGAAATGAACGATTAAAGACGGGTATTTACTAAATGAAAATCGCTCTTACTTTTGATGTTGAAAGAGATATTCCTAATCTTTTAGATACAACTTTTGGTGTAAAAGTTGGTTTATTAAAAATAATAAAGGTTTTAGATAAGTATGACATCAACGGTACTTTCTTTTGCACTGGAAATATCGCAGAGCGATTACCAGAGTATATACAAATCCTAGAGAAAAGAGGTCACGAAGTTGCATGTCATGGATTAAATCATGAGAGATTTTATCGATTGAATTTCAAAAAATGTCATCAATCAATTTACCAAAATAAAAAAATATTAGAAGAGATATGCCAAAATACGAAGATTCTTGGTTTTCGAGCTCCGTATTTGAGAACTCCGAAATTCTTATTTAAAGTACTAAATAACTTAAATTTTAAATATGATTCTTCAATCAGATCACCGAGAATGCTACCTGTGGATCATACTAATTCCCATGTTCAAGAATTTCATCCTTCAAGCTTTAATGCACTTCTACGATTACCTCTAAGTTATTCTATGTTTAGAAGTAGAATATTCAGGAAGAAATTAATTATATTGTGCCTTCATCCTTGGGAAGCAATAGATATGAAGAATGTCGTCTTAAAGAATATTCATGACATGGATCTATTTAATCGTATTATTTTTAGGCCAGATAGGTTTGTGAATACAGGAGAGAACTTTATCACTAGATTATGCAAATTTATCGAGGAATCTCTCTTAGTAAAAGCTGAATTTATTATGCTAAAGCAATTACTGAATAATTCCTAATTGCTGTTCTTAATTTTCTATAGAAAATTTCCCAAATCCAGAGAGATTAAAATTTCTTAACCTTACAACTGTTTTCATTCCTTTTTTAAAATGTTTTATGAAATTCAAGAAATATTTCCGTTTATATGAGCTTAATAGTAAATTTGGGAGGGATTTTAAAGCCCATCCAATTTTATTAAATGAGATATATTCCCGATACGTTTGTTTAATTAATTCTAATATTACCTTCCTCTGCATTTCTGTATGAGTTAGATCTATTACTCTTGTTGAAGCTTCCCATTTTTTCTCTACATCAATGAATCCTCTTGATACCATATCATCCCACATCGGGATTCCCGGCCAGATTTCAACGGGATTTAAGAAGAAAAAGTCCACTCCACAATTCAAAGCAAATCTTACAGTATTTCTGCACTCTGATAGGGTTTCGAAAGGAGCACCTACCATAAATAATCCAAGAATAAAGTCAATTTTAGCTTCTTTCGCTGTTTTAATAGCTCTTAGAGATTGCCCAGGAGTTATTTTTTTGTTATAGTAATCCAAAATTCTTTGATTCGCACTTTCTATCCCAAATGATACTGATTTACAACCTGCTGATACCATTTGTCTGAATAATTCTCTTGTTACTTTATCAACTCTCATTTCTACATGCCATCTAAAATCAAGCTTTTCTTTTCGAACTAATTTACAAAATTTTAACACATTTTTGAGATTAAATGAAAAATTGTCATCTACAAAACCAATTTCAGAATAACCTTTTGATTGTAAGTATAAAATCTCTTCAACTAAGCGTTCTGGAGATTTAGATCGATATATTCTGTTAGAAAATTTTGATACGGCACAATAGCTACAATTATATGGGCATCCGCGAGTAAAAAAAGTTGTAGTAAACTTTGAATCCATTAATTCAATTCCAGCTAAGTTCTGGTAGTAGTGGTTTTTTATTAAAGAGCGATTAGGAAATGGTAACTTGTCAAGGTCTTTAGTTATTGGACAATCATTGTTATGTTTAACTTTGCCATTGGATCGATAACTTATCCCTAATATATCGGTGGGTTCTTGATTGCATCCATTTTCAAGATATCTGATCAAATTGGAAAAGATTTGTTCATTTTCTCCTCGAACACAATAATCAACAAGATGATTATATTTTTTTAATATCATATCAGCACAAAATGTAGGATGATAATGTCCTAATACGATTTTTACATTCGGGTTCCATTCTTTAGCTAATTTTGCAATTTTAATAGATGATAAGAACCCTACTGTCATCGCAGAAATTCCAATAACGTCAGGATCGAATCTTTTCATCAGTTTTATTACATCTTCAAAACTATAACCATTTGAAGCATGATCTAATAATCTAACCTGATGACCTTGGTTTTCTAAAATTGTTCCTAATAAAAGAATTCCTAACGGAGGCCATTTTTGGCCATAAAATTTTTCATTTTCCTTTAATATCGGATTAGGATTGATTAGAGCAATTTTCAAATTAAAAATCCTCTATTCTAATTTTTTTCTCTCCTTCACTCTAAATGAAAAGTAGATATCAGTCACTATTTTAAATGCTTAAAATACTTTTCGGGTTAAGAGGGAGCCAATGAAAATTATTTTGAGAATAGTCTTAATGAATCTATTTGAGATAACTAATAAAAATCTTAATAACAAGCATAATTCAAAATCTTTCCTAATTTCCTATACTAGGTTTCAGCTACCTCTAATTCATAAAGGGGAATTTCCTTTCGGTTTTTAGCATCGTATAATGGTAATCCGGATTGCTTTAAAAGTTCTGGGGTTTTATATTTAAGGATTACAATTTGACATGAAGAAGCTATTTTCATACTAGCAACTCTTAGACGATCTCTTACTAAAGGCAGATTCTTAATGGAAGTACCGACATCTACAATTACTTGCCCTCCTTTAATTCGTGCACACACTCCCATTGATCTCCCAAAGGAATTCCTCATGCCAGATTGGATTCGATCTGCTTGAGCAAATGCTAGCATACGATTTTCTCTTATCTTTTGAAATGGTTTCGGACGGATTCGAAGACGATAGTTTTGTCTTCCTAATTTCTTCTGAAGAGCACTATTTATTGTGATTCTGATTGCTTCTAGGGCATTAGAGGAAATTTGAATTCGAGAGTTGACTTTTAACCCAACTACAAGATCCCAATCATCCCAGTCGATAGATTTATTTCCTCCCCAGAATCTGACAATCTTTGATTGAGGACCACCTCTTGCGAATTCTCTTCTGCGGTTTGAGCTTCTCTTATGTTGGTAAGGACGTCTAGTCCACTTTGAATAGCAGTGCCATGGTCTTCTACTTGCCATTTACAGTGTACACCCATTAAAATAATTTAAGTTATGATTGATAAAACTTAAAGTTAAATAAGTTAGATATTTAAGTTCCATGAATAATAGTTAAAAAATTTTATTGTAAAATTTGCTAATTAATGGGCAAATTTTAAATGTACGTGAAGAGTGTTAAAATTCTATGATCGACATTCACCAAGCTTTAAGGATTAAAACAGAATTACTTTGTAAGGGTTTATATCTAGACGAAACCTTAATTGATCATTATAAAAAACAGGGAATACAAATCGATTATGGTCGAAAAGGAGGGGCAGGTCCGTCTGGAGGAAGGTACTTTTTATTGGAAGATGGAATCACCTTGGTAAATGTTGCTCTTTGGGACAATCCCAAAAGAACGGGTTTGTTTTTAGGGGAAAATAAAAAGGGATATTTTGAAGTCTATAATAGTGAAAATCAAGAATTCTTCAGCAAACTAAAGTTAATTCAAAATCCACAGTACTATAATCCTGAATACAAAACCTCAGATGGGATCCCAATGAAAAAAATAGCTTTAGTTCATGGTATAGATTGTCTATCAAGTACCATATATCAAAAGTGCATATATTGGGCGTGTGGAGAGGCATGTTCTTTCTGCGGTATTGAAGTAAGCTTGCAAAATGATGCCACGATTGTTGAAAAAAATGCAAGTCAGATGTCAGAAGTTATAACAATGGCTAAAAAGGAAGGTAGATGCTCTCATATGACTTTAACTAGTGGTACTGATGAGAATATTGATAAGGGAGCAAAGAGATATATTGAACTCCTTAAAGGTATAAAGAATGATCACCCAAATCTTCCTTTACATGTTCAAATTGAACCACTAGAAGATCTAGAATATATAAATAAGTTAAAAGAAGCAGGAGCAGATACTATTGGTATCCATATTGAGGTTCTGAATCAAAAAATAAGACGAGAGATTACTCCTGGTAAATTTCACTTATCTTATAAATTATTTGAGAAAAATTGGGAACACGCGATTGGTGTATTTGGAAAAAACCAAGTTAGTAGTTACATTTTGACCGGTTTTAGAGAAGATGAAGAGGAATTTTTAAAAGATTTGGAAAAAATTATTGCAATTGGAGTTATTCCATATATAACACCTGTCCGATCGGTACCTGGTAAACAAAGTCTCCCAATAACCGATCATAAAAGATTATTGGATATTTATCTAAAAACTGGTGTATTATTGAAAGATTATGGGGTAAATCCTTTAAAAAGCCGAGCAGGTTGTGTTAAATGCGGGGGATGTTCTGCTATTAGTGAAGCTTATAAGGCATCTTAAAATTTAAAATAATTACCTCTTTTTTATTAGTATTAATTCACACGAAGTTGTAACATTAAAATGTTATTAAAAGGAAAAAATATAGTTATTACTGGATCTGGAAGAGGAATAGGAAGAGCGGTAGCAATTGCATGTGCTAAAGAGGGAGCTAATGTAGGGTTAACATCAAGAACTTTGGAACAATTAGAAAATGTAAAAAAGGAAATTGAGGATTTAGGAACTAATACTAAATGTGTAATAAAAACAGCAGATATCACAAAATTTCCTGAAGTCGTAGAGGCTTTCAATACTTTTCATGAAGAGCTAGGTGCTCTTAATGGGGTGATTGCCAATGCAGGAGCATCTTGGAGGGCAAATGCTCATGAAGTGCCTATAGAAAAATTTGAAATGGTGATCAATACTAATATTTTAGGAGTGTTCTATACATTTAGGGCAGCTTACCCTTATTTGAATAAAGAAAATAAAGAGGATAAGGCTAGATTCATAATAACAGGGAGCGCTGTATATCCGAGTGTAATGGGAGGTTTTACATCATACACAACCTCAAAATATGGCGTTGTTGGATTACAGAGGGAGTTAGCTACAGAATACAAACGAGAAAACATCCTTGTAAATATGATACTTCCAATGCAAGTAGATACAAAAATGTTAAGAGGAAGAAGAGCCGGAGACGGAAATAAAGCGCCAGGAATCCTCGATCCTGAAGACTTGATTGATTATTATTTATTCGTCCTTTCTGATGAGGCAAACAAACTTAATGATGAATTAATTTATCCTAGCTCCTTTGAGGCATTGAAAATGATTATAAATAAAGCACCCGAAGAAAAAAAAGAAAATTGGGAAATATTTAAGGAATATTTGACAGAAAGCTCTCCAAACTTATACGACAATATTAAAAAAACGAGTAAACTTGCTGAATTTATTTTAAAACGATCAAAATAATTTTAACAAATAATTGTGTTGAAGTGTGATTTAAGTTTATTAAAATAAAATCTAAGTTATTTAAATGGATTTTTTTCCTTAAGTATTTTTTCTTGATAATCTTTTAAAGGAGGTGGACATAAACCTTGCTTTGTCGCTTCTTTTTTTATTGATTTCATAATCTCACCAAGATTAACGGATACTGGACACCAATGCTTACAATTTTGACAACCTGTACAGAAAAACAACCCATCTCTCACAGCGGCTTCGATTCCATCATGGATATAAGCACGAATAATACCATCAGCCCCTAATCCATATTTTGAAGCATATATATTTCCAAATGCTCGTGAAGCTGTGCAGACATAATTACACGTTCTGCACCCGATACATTTTAAGAAATCTTTATAGAATAGATTTTCTTTCATTGCTTTTGACCTCCAATCATCTACAAGAATAACAACAACTTTTTTTGCACCATACATACCCAGAACCTTTTCTCCTTGAACATCTGCCGTTGCAGATGGCCCTGAGATAAGGCTGATGTAGTTAAAAGATACATGATTAATCCGTGTTTGTAATTTTGCCACGAGCACAGCATCGAAGATTGTTGGTACAATCTTAGTTATTCCGCATAAAACTATATGTTTTTCAGTTGCTCTCGTTAATAGGCTAATATTTCCCTCATTTTCCCCCAACACTATAGTGCCATCTTCAGCAGATATGGCATTAGCAGATGTTAATGAAATTTTTACATCATTTAGTAGTTCTTTACGGTAAGTTTCCCTATAGTATTTTACAATCGCACTCGCAGTTGGCTCAAGTTCGACACCATGAACTTCTTTTATTTTCGCTACAATTTCCTCCTTAGTGAAATGAGCTCCTGGTCCCACTCCAAAACTTGGTAGTTTATAATCAAAGAGTTGAACAAGCACATCTCCTAGATCAGTCTCTTTAATAGTTATATTATTCTTCTTTAAAATATCAATAATGCAAATATCTTTTGCTTCATTAGATTTTGATTTGTAAATAACTTTAGCATCACCAATTTCTTTCATAAAAATATCTTGAGCCTCTTCATTAGTTTTTGCTAAATAAACGGTCATATTATTAACTTCTCGCATCACTTTAATACACTTTTCAACGTAATAATCCACATTTTCTACGATTTCATCTCTCATAGCCAAAACTTGTTCTTTATACTTATCTATAAACTCACGACTGGAATCTTCATAGAGATATCTTAAATTATCTCGTCTAGATTGTATTGTACATGCCATTTTCCAAAATCTCCAAAACTTTTGTTCCCAAGTCCCCTCCGTCTCTAAAGTATTAATCCTATCTTTAATTTCTTCATATAATTCTTTTCCTTTATCACTCAACTTATCGGATCAACTCCCTCCATTAGTTTAACAATGAAATCTTCAAATTTTATAACAGATTTTTTGATGTTTTTCTCATCTTTTATTCGATTTAAAGCCGTATAACAAAAAGGACATGCTGTGAGTAGAACTTCTTCTTTATTCATATTATCAAAAATTGTCTTTGCATTATAATCACTATTTTCTTTAAAGGCGGAATAAACTCCTCCCCCAGCACCACAACAAATACTTTTAGTTTTATTAAAGCGCATTTCGACGAGATCAACGTTATCAATTGAGTTAAGAATTATTCTAGGCTCTTCTATTATTGGTACTGAAGAATTTCGTAAATGGCAAGCATCATGATAATTTACTTTTATTGGTGGACCAGAGTATTTTAAATTCAGTTTTTCCAAATTTTTAGGATTAGCGATAAATTGTAGAATATGCTGCACCTTTACTTCAAATTCAGAACCTAAGAACTCATTATAATAACGAGTAAAATATGAATAACATCCAGCACAAATAGTTACAAGCTCAGTAACTCCATTTGATTTAAACCATTCATCAACTTCCTTAACGTGTTTTCTCATAATTTCATCTGGAGTTATATTATAAGCTAGAGATCCACAGCATGGAGGTTCCTTTATCACCTGGTATTCACTATCTATGAATTGAATTAATTTAATTGCATTTTTACATGTCGAATCATAGAGTTGTTTGCTTAAACATCCTAAAAAGATAAGTTTAGTCATGATTAATAATAATTTTTAATGGTTATTAAGGTTAAATTACTGGAAGAAAATTAAAATGCAACTCTTTTATGATTCAATAAAGATTTTTATAAAACATTTAATATTCTCCTTTCTATCAAAAAAGGTGGATTGCTATATCTGAAGATACAGGTTATAATGAACTGATTGAACGGTTTAGGAACTGGATAGTCCATTTACCAGATTCAGAATACCTAATGCCCCTTCTTAGATTAAGATTCAAACCTGAAGAAGCTAAGCTTCTTTCCAAAATTCCGTTCCTAGGACATACAGCTGAACAGTTATCTGATAAATTAGAAGTACCTATCAAAAAGTTAATAAAAAAATTAGATAAATTTGCGAGAAAAGGAATTATTTTTCGTAGTGAGGGTAGTTCCGGAATATATTATTCGCTATGTGATAGTCTATTCATATTTTATCGTTCACTTGGCTGGAAGGGAAAAAAAGACAAATTAAACCTTGAAATTTCACCATATTTAAATAAATATTATATTGATACTTATGCAGAAGAATTTGTTGGACATGTTACTCAAGGACTTCGAGTAGTTCCTATTAACGAAGCAATACGTGACACACGTCACGTTAAGCCATATGAGGATATCTTAAAGATTATAGAAAGTTTTGAGTATTATTCTGTATCATCATGTTCCTGTAGCCATAGACATAATCTTGATCAAGATTTTGATGAATGTAAACATAATTTGGAGAGATGCCTACATTTTGATAATCTTGGTCGTTATTGTGTAGAAAATGGATTAGGGAGAGAAATTACAAAGGAAGAAACCTTGAAAATATTAAGAATGGCAGCAGATGCAGGATTAGTTCATGGAGTTTCTAATACAATAGAGGGAATAGATACAATCTGCAATTGTTGCTCATGTTGTTGCTTATACTTAGAATCTATTGTAAATATGCCATGCATAATTCCTAAGGGACACCAAGTTTCAAATTACATTAGAGAGATTGATGAAAATAAATGTATTGTTTGCGGACTCTGCGCCAGGATGTGTCCTATGAACGCACTAAAAGTAAATGAAAAAAGTTTGTTATTTGATCCAGAAAAATGCATCGGATGTGGTGTGTGCGCACATAAGTGTAAGCACGGTGCTGCATATTTAGTACATCGTGATGGAGACCAGGATTTCCCAAAGGATCCTACAGAACAAGGAATGAGATTTCTTAAAGAACGAGGTTTAAATCCTATGAATGTTTTAGGCAAAAATTTATTAAAGTAATTTAATTTTGTTATGTCAAAACCATGTTCATGGGCTATACGCAAATGTCCTACAGAATTCCACCTTACGCCTGATCTAT
>JBHLRJ010000014.1:0-43184 GCA_048882645.1 Candidatus Thorarchaeota archaeon | reverse complement strand
ACCATGGTTCTTTATATCCAATTTTTTTCATTTGTTCTTCCATGGCTTCAGGATCATCAACTATCAAACTTATTTCACTGATCTGTGTTATAATCATCATGTGTGATAAAATCCAAGTAAAAGTTAATACAAGAAGCAGCATCGGAATCATCATTAATATCCGCTTGAAGATATATTTTACCATATTCGTTTTTTTTTTAGCCATCTTTTCTCGTCTCGATAAATATCGGTTAACAATCGCTTAATTTTTTTAAATTTTTTCCATTGATATGATATTCTAAAAAAAGAAATCTTAATAATATAATTATTTATTGGTTTTTTCTGAATAGTACAAATTTTTCAGAAACGTTTAAATATATTTATATCATAACCTATAAATAAATTTACTTTGTAAATTTACTTTCTAACAAAAAAATAGAAATCAAAATATCTATGAAAAAAACTTATAAGGAGAATTATAAAAATGAGAAAGAATTCAAAAGGATTAATATTCTTTATCTTACTTTCTTCTCTGATACTCCCAGCTATACCTATTGTAGTAAATGCTCAAGGGGGAATACCTATTTTTACTGTAGGAGTAGTTGGACCACGCTCCATAATGAATTGGGATATATGTACTTATGTAGTCAGTACTGGTGATTACTATACGAATAATGCTCTTGAACCGTTATTTGCATATCCAGATGGCGCAAATGGAGACCTTGCTTCTTTCGTACCGGTACTTGCAACATCCTGGACTATAGAATATAGACCAAATGAAGAGAATTCTGCGCCAACAGGTTCATTTAAACATTATTCCGGGGTTAAGTCAATAGAGCTAACCCTTCGAGAAAATGTAACATTCCATGATGGCTCAGATTGGAATGCGGAAGTTTGTAAATGGAATCTTGATAGACTTATGGTCATCACAGGAAATATCAATGGTTGTATAAGTAGTATTGATGATACAAATTTGGATAATAATAGGGCAACTTGGTGGTTACGTGTAAGCGAATGGGAAGATTATTCAACCCCTCACTGGAATATTTCGAAAATTGCTCCTGGGGTTTATGCTGAATGGGGAACTTCACCAGATTACTCTATACCTCCGACTCCTCGCTTTCCTCGAATTGCAAATGTGACAATAGTAGAAGACTTGCCTTCAGGTGGAAAAGTTAAAGTTGAATTTAACGATTGGGGCTCTGGAGTAGGGTATCTAGCAACAGTTGATATGATCTCAATGGAAACATACCAAGATTATTTTGATGTTCCAATCTTTGGATATGGTCAGATATCAGGCTTTCCACAAGATAATCCAGCAATTTTCCCTGGGCATCTAATTGGAACTGGGCCTTATGTCTTTCAAGGTCATGAGGGCGATGCTGGTTCAATGCTCAGATTTGATGATTGGTGGAACGCTACAGCTCAACAAGCGCTGGGCTGGCACACCATCCCAGAAGTTGCTGTAGCTCAATTTGCTCACGATAGTATAGGATATCAAGCAAGAAGTACTGCCATGGTGGTTGGAGATATTGATTGGGCATGGGATCGCTCATGGGAACCTCTTAATTATGATGATATGGTTGCTGCTCCTGACGTTACCTATTATGAAAGAGGCCTTGAATCTTATGGGGAGCTTATCATTTTAAATTGTATCAACGAGACGTATTTACGTCGTTGGGCTGAGATAGGATTTAATGGTTCTACTTTTTGGGCTGCTTTCAGAACTCCATTCCTCGCTTCAGGAATGATGAATCCAGATTGGACAATAAATGCGGATGGAACGAATCGTGCTTTTAGGAAAGCAATTTCTTATGCTTTTGATTATGACACATTTGTTCATGTCGCATTTAATGACCGTGTAGCACGATCTGGAGGATTTCTTGCAAAGACCCATGAATTTTATAATGCATCTATACCTCTCGCTTATCGAGATCTCACTATAGCACGCCAGTCTCTTTTAGATGATCCATTTTGGGGAGCAAGATGTGCTACTAGACACCTAAGCCTTGCTAATACGACAGCTGAATGGAGGAATGTAGCAAGCGTCAATCCTATATATAATTTTGAATACGATTATGATCAAGCCCATTTGGAAGTTTTAAGTATAATGACAGAAAGTCTTAAAGATATTGGATGTGGTATAGATACTACTGAAGATTATCCTGATACATATACAAAAATGACTACCTATTTTACATTTCCTTGGTGGACCTGTGATGGATTTTCATTAAAACCTTATTTTCCAAGAATTGTCAGTAGGGCTTATCATCAAGCTTATTATAAAAGTCCTGGTGTTGTGGAGCATAATTTATATGGCTATCCGATATCAGATTACGCTGGAGGGTATCCTTGGCCATATGTTCAATTTGCCAACTGGGGTTTCAGCTATAACGCAACATATGATAACTTAGTTACCCAATTATGGTTTAACAACCAAACCGGACAACAGAAAATATTTAATAAGCTAACTGATTGGGCTCAGAACTTTCAATATACAAACATCTGGATGGGAAATGATCTGCAAGGGCATGCTGTTAATAATAACTGGGAATATACTTGGTACTGGCCAACTTTCCGATTTCATTCAGTCAAGTATGCACCTGGGGCTGTAACTGAACCAATCCCAGGATTTCCAGTTGGAGCTGTTTTAACTGCTACTTTAATAGCTTTTCTTGGAATCGTCTACACAATTAGAAGAAAGAAGAGATTTATGTAATCGTAATAATTTAAAAAATATTTAAATTTTTTTTTTTGATTTTATTATTCTGATAATAAACTTATTAGTTTAATTTTCTTAATAAATGGGAATTAAGTTATAACAAATTTTATGAGTTAGTTTCAAGATTAGGTATAGCATGGGTTTTTTCTAAGACGAAACATTGAAGATAAAAGAAAAAGTAGAAAATTATCTTGAACTCGATAAAAACACAATTAGTAAAAAATTTATAATATAATCAATCATCAGTTAATTTATGACTGAAGTTGATTATTATGAAATGGTAAGACAAAAACTGCACATTGGGAGAATCACAGCACCTAAACACAAAAAAATATACGATTTAATGAAGATTTTCTGGAATGAAGAAGAAATTAAAATTCTAGCGCATTTTAATAATGTTGGTATAAACAATTCACTAAAAGAATTAGCGGAAAAAACAGGTATTTCAGAAAAAAAAATAGAAGAAATATTAAGAAGACCGGCGAGAAATGGTACTATTTTAAGATTTGGTTCAGATTATAGATTAATGCCTCTTGTACCGGGTGTTTTTGAAATGTATTTCATAAGACGTAAGGATTCAGAAGAAAATCTTCATAAAGTCGCTGAGATTTACCGATACATTTTTAAGAACAGGGCACCAGATTTAGAAAATGTTAATAATATTAGAAGAGGATTCCGTCCTTTGCTTCCATACGACGCGGAGGAAAAGCTGATTAAAGTAAATGAATCTTTTGATGTAGAAACACAAGTTCTTCCTTATGAAGTAGTTAAAGATATGATTGATAAAAATGATTCTTTTGCTGTTGTACCTTGTCAGTGTCGGTTAATTGGTGAATATACAGGCGAGCCCTGTGAACAAGCTCCAGCCGAAATGGGTTGTTTTTTGACTGGAGAAGCAGCAGAAAGACAGATCGCTTATGGAGCAAAAAGACTAACTAAGGAAGAAGCTATTGAGTTTATTAAAGAAACTGAAAAAGCTGGCCTTGTTCATAATACTATTGCTGATACCAGTAAGGACACCTCACAGTGGATTTGCAACTGTTGTAGTTGCCATTGTGGAGTACTTCTTCCAGCAAAATTATATCATTATAAAGGTGTTTTTCAGACTAATTTTACTCCTGAATTTGATATGGACCTCTGTACAAAATGTGAAATATGTATGGAAAAATGCCCAAATGAAGCGATTTATCATATTTGGCCAAGTGAGTCAGATTCATCAGATGAGATAATGAAAGTTAGAGAAGAATTATGTATAGGATGTGGAACCTGTGCTGTGAATTGTCCTAATAACGCAATCAAAATGGTAAAAGTCAGGGATGAATACCCTAAAGGAATAAGCTTAAATATTTTTGGGTAAGTTTAAACATTTTTGGTATGAATTTAATTGTAGAAATTAATTAAAAAAATATCCATAAAAAAATTTTTTCCTTATTTATTTGAATTAAGAGTATTGATTAGAAATATATACATGTTTTTTTGCGATCCGAATTATTAACGTCCTTTAAATATTGGTTTTCTATTTTCTCTGAGCGCTGCTATACCTTCCTGCAAGTCTTCGCTGTCTAATTGAGGTTGTATGAAATAATTAAATTCTTCTTGCGCTAAGCGCATTGCTTTTCTTGCTGCATTCTCTATATTCTTGTAATGTCCATATTTAATCGCTCTTAATGTTAATGGAGCATTGTCGCGTAGTATTTCAGCCATTTTGGTAGCTTCTACCATAAGCTCTTCTTTATTTTTGGTTACATGGTTGATTAATCCCACTTCATAAGCCCTTTTGCCACTCATTGGTTGACCCCCCATATAAAATTCCATAGCAATCTTAAATGGCATATAAGGCGTATATTCTAAAATCCCACCAACAATTCCAACCCAAGCTTCACCAAAGATGAACTGGGCATCTTCTGTAGCATAAGTTATGTCTGTACCACGCATTGCTAATCCATACCCACTTCCAGCAACAGTTCCATGGACAGCACCAACAATGGGTTTCAGGATTTTAGTACCATTAGGAGGAAATGCTTTACGAAGATCATTCAATAACCCTTTATGTCTCAGATCTGCGCCAAAACTGAAGTCTGGTCCATTTGCACTAAGGAGTGCCACTCTGCTTTCTGATTCATCTGCAAAACGGTCCCATGCTGCTCCTAAAGCTTTACATAATGGAGGGTCCAATAGATTTCGCTTTGGATTGTTTAAGGTAATGTATGCTATCTGATCTTTAACCTCATAAATTAAAACATCATCTTCCATTTTTTTCTCCCTTTTTTTAATAAAATTATATTATTTAGTAGTTATATTTAGATTAATTTTATATATATGTTTTTTAAATTTAAAACAATATGAGTGTTTCATTGAACTTTAAAGTATGAAGGAGGAAGTGTCCATTCCATCCATTTAATTAGTTATTTTAAAATCTAATAATCGGATAATGATTATTTATTAATTTAATTATGGAAAATGACATCTATTCTTACACTAAGAGGGATCTCAATTCGTAAAAATTATAAAATTTAGATTTCACGTTATTATAATTAGAGATAATCCGTTTAATGCAAATTATATAGTTAAGTTCAATCATATAATTTTTTTAATTTTACTAAGTCAATTGGACCATTAATATTAATGAAACTTAATAGATTTTTATCTAAAGGTTGAATAGATTTTTCAACCGAGACATAATTAATATTCCAATTATCAGTATCGATGAAATTAAATAATCCATAATTTTCCGAGATTAGAATCTGTTTTGCTCTTTTATATCCTTTTTCAACAGGATATATAGCAAAAAAAGGTTCTAATAAACCATTATTCCACTTCGGTATGCAACAATCATATCCCTCTGATTCATCGATTATTAAATATATCACGTCTGGTTTGATTAAAGGTAAATCACATGATAACAGAAAAACTTTTTCATAATTTAATCTACTCAGTTCTTTTAAACCAGAATAAATGCCTAACATAGGTTTAAAAATTTTTGGATGATTAAAAATATCCCTATTATCTACAATAAAGGTTATTTCGGTAGGGAACTCAATTTTTTTTCGATACATGAAAATTTGTTCATCAGAATGAGCCACCAAATAAATATTTTGATCGAATTTAGACAAAATTTCTAATTGGTGTAAAATTAGAGGTTTCCCGTATAACTCAATAATTGCTTTTTCATTACCAAAGCGAATGCTTTTTCCACCAATCAATATTAGGAAAGCTAAATATTTTGTGTCCTTAATCTTCATAATCAGCAAGAACAATTCGAGTTTTTTATCATTTTATACCAAAGATATAATAAAAAAAAGGTGCCATTATATTTCTCTATTTTCTTGACGAAGAAGCACGAGTTTTAAGTTATACTAAAGTTATAATTAATATTTTTCTTAGTTGTTATCCTAATCTTCCCAATCTTCATCAAAATCGTCTTCATCAAAATCCTCTTCATCATCATAATCATCGTCATCGAAATCTTCTTCTTCATCTTTCCCTTTTCTATTCATTTATCTTATCTCCTTTTTTATTGTTAATATTAGATTAAAATTATTATATATTTTCAAATAGGATAAAAGACTTATCATATATTTAAATGTTTCTAATTTTAATTATAAAGATAAAGGCTTGAATAGTTCATTGCCTTTGAGTAAAGATTAATATTGAATAAGTTTATTAAGAATACTTCAAATAGTTAGTCCTTATTAAATCTAAGGCAATAGAGTTATTCTTTTCAATAATTTTGTTTAATTCTGTGAGAAGATTATATATATTTTAAATATCTTAAAATCTTTAAATGATTTGAGCGTTTTATTCTTTTAAGTTAATTACATGATATTCAAAATTGTATATCTTTAATAGAATTACTCTAAAATTTTATGCGTTCTCTTTAAAATTTAATTGTCTGATATTCAAGATTTACTACTGAACTAAAAGGAAAGCATCAGCCGAATTTATATTCATCTCTTTAAAATAGAGGATATTCGAATCATGAAAATCTACTATTTATTTCTTAAAGAACAACGAGAATATCCTTTTTAAATCTCATTTTTTGGAACAAAAATATTTTAGAAATATTTATAAACAAGTTAGTTTTTATTTAACCTCAGATTAACAATTTAATCTTTATTAAATAATATTAAAATCTATGTAGTGTAGCCAAGGACTATATGTATAATAAGAATGATAATATATGATAGATATAAATAATGTTGAGGAGGTATAAATTAGATGCAAAGTAGTAAAAAAGTTAAAGATTCAGTGAAGGAGATCCCAGATATAATAGTGAATTGGCAAAGTACGAGAAAAGAAATTGATAGTATGAATACAACAATTAAAACATTACAAATTGCTGTTAATAGAATTCTAAAATTGCTAAAGATGAAATCTTATACCGAGGAATTTAGAGAACGTATGGATAGAATCCAAAAAAGAGATCCAATTTAAATAACATAATCATAAACCAATATAAAGATGAGTGAGATAGAACACAGGACGAAAAAAAATAGTGATACTGAACACCGAGACAGAAACACATCTATCTGTTTAGGACCAGTTATTAACCCAGAAGAATTTGTAAAGAAAGATTGGTGGAAAAGAATTTTTAATGCTTATTATTTAAAGACAGATGGAGATGTAGTTGAAGATAACAAAGTAACTAGATTTGAAATCGATTTTTTTTCAGAAATTATGGATTTTAAACCAGGTCATTATATTTTAGATCTATGTTGTGGTCAAGGAAGACATTCAATTGAATTAGGTCGAAGAGGATTTGAAAATATTTATGGTTTAGATCGATCACGATTTTTAATTAAAAAAGCTAAATTAACCGCTAAAAATGAAGGGATTTTATGTAAATTTCTTGAGGGTGATGCCAGAAAATTACCCTATAAATCAGATTTTTTTGATTATGTATTGATATTAGGTAATAGTTTTGGATATTTTGAATCGATAAATGATGATATGCAAGTTCTAAAAGAAGTACAGCGAGTATTAAAACCTTGGGGAAAACTTTTAATAGATGTTACTGATGGAGATTATTTAAAAAATAATTTTCAGCCACGCTCATGGGAATGGATTGATAAAGAACTTTTTGTTTGTCGTGAAAGAACATTATCCTTAGATGATCAGAGGCTAATTTCTCGAGAAGTAATTACACATGTGAATAAAGGGGTTTTAGTGGATCAATTTTATGCGGAAAGATTATATTCAAATGGAAAGATTTCTGGTATCTTAAAAAAAGTTGGTTTTAGCGACATCAGAATTCATGGTACGATAAACCCTGAATCTCAGAGAGATCAAGATTTAGGGATGATGGAACAAAGAATCATAGTGAGTGCTTTAATCAAGAAAGAATGGACGGATTTAAAAAAGAAAACCAAGCGAATAAATAGAAATGTAGTTGTTTTATTTGGAGACCCTAATAAGCCAGATCTGCTTAAACCATCAAATATCTTTGATGATGATGATTTTTATACAATAGATCAACTAAAAATTGCTTTACATGAGCTTAAGGAGTATAATTTTTCATATTTAAACAATCATAATACATTAATTAAAGATTTGAATAATTTAAATGGTAATTTTGATTATGTTTTTAATTTATGTGATGAGGGTTATTTCAATGATGCTCGAAAAGAATTACATATCCCCGCATTATTAGAAATTCTTAAAATTCCATACACAGGATCTGGACCTCAATGCCTTGCCTTTTGCTATGATAAATCATTAGTGAGAGGAATAGCAAAAGAACTACAAATACCTGTTCCTGAAGCTATTTATGTAAAACCTAATGATAAAATTATCGACTTAACACTTTATTTCCCTGCGATCGTTAAACCTAATTTTGGTGATTCGAGTTTCGGCATTTCTCAGAAATGTGTGGTTTATAACGGTGAGGAATTATTAGGTGCTATCACAGAAATACATAAAAAATTTGGTTATGATAAACCTATTTTAATTGAACAATTTCTTTCAGGTAAAGATTTAACCGTGGGGATTATTGGAAATCCTCCGGATAATTATATAATACTTCCCATACTGGAAGAAGATTATTCTAATTTACCTCCGGAATTACCGAAAATATGTGGTTATGAAGCAAAATGGCTTCCGGATTCACCTTATTGGAAGATTAAATCTATCCCTGCGATTCTTCCTCCAGAGACTGTTGATATCATAGAAAGCTGTTCACTTAAATTATTTGAACGATTAGAGTGCCAAGATTATGCTCGATTTGATTGGCGTCTAGATTCAAAGGGAAATCCAAAACTTTTGGAAGTAAATCCAAATCCTGGATGGTGCTGGGATGGTCATCTCGCAAAGATGTGTAAATATGCTGATATATCATATAAAGAAATGTTAAAAAAGATATTAGAAGGAGCTGAAAGAAGAATTGGATTAATCCAATCTTAATCAAAATATAAGAACTGAATCGAAAAATGGGATTAACAGAAATTAATAATAATTTTAAACCACCGGAGAATAATAAAGATAATCTTCTATATATTCGATATCTGGAAAATAAAATTAAGGAGCTTGATATTGAAAAAAATTTATTAAAGTCCAAATTATCACAATTAGAATATGAAGTAGGTAATCTTAACGCAGATATTGAACGGTTTGCAGAATTACCATTAATGACAGGTAATATAATTGACATTTTAGATGATAAAAATGACCGCGCTATTATAAACTGTCCTCCTAACGCCAGTTATGTTGTTCGAATTAGCATGAAACTTCGAAATGATAGACTATCTCCTGGGATAGGTGTTGCGTTAAACCAAAGAAATTTAGCAATAATGGAAATTTTGCCTTCTGAAATTGATCCATTCATAAAAAGAATGGAAGTAATAGATACTCCCATAAACGTTTCTTATAATGACATTGGAGGATTAGATGCCCAAATTCAAGAAGTACGGGAGATAATAGAATTACCTTTAAAGAAGCCAGAATTATTTAGAAGAATAGGAATTGATCCTCCAAAAGGAGTTCTTTTTCATGGTTATCCTGGTACAGGAAAGACGCTACTAGCTAAAGCCGTTGCTTCTGAAACTAATACCACTTTTATAAAAGTAGTAGGAACAGAGTTAGTTCATAAATTCATCGGTGAAGGTGCTCAATTTGTTAGAGAGATTTTCAAATTAGCAAGAGAAAAAGCCCCTACTATATTATTTATTGATGAATTAGATGCAATAGGATCGATAAGAATGGAAGACGCTACATCAGGAGATAGAGAAGTAAATAGAACATTAATGCAGTTATTAAGTGAATTAGATGGTTTTGATCAACGAGGTAATATCAAATTTATTGGTGCCACAAATAGATTTGATATCTTAGATCCAGCATTATTAAGACCAGGTCGATTTGATAGAATAATTGAATTTCCTTTACCTGATGAGAAAGCGAGAGAAGCTATATTTAAAGTTCATATGAGAAATTTGAGCATTGATAACGACATTAATCTCAAATCTCTAATAGAACTTACTAAGGATGCAACAGGTTCAGAGATAAAAGGTATCTGTACAGAAGCCGGAATGTATGCAATAAGGAGAAATTCGGAAACAATATCAATGGACGACTTTTTAAAAGCGATAGATAAAATTTGTATGAGCAATGAAGAAGATAAACACCTTCTACCACTTTTCATTTAAATACTTGAATTTAGTATAACAATTATTTAACTTATGAAAAGATAAAGATTTAGACATGTCTGGGGATTACTGGCTCCTAATTATAATTTTTGTCATTTTTTTCTTTATCTTAATTAGCTATTCATCAAGTAAATTAGATTTTGTCGTTATATCATTGCTGGGTTGCTTTTTATCGGGAGTAATTACAGGGATAGCTAAGAATTTAACAATAATGGATTTTATTGACTATATTGAATTTGAAGCCATAATAGTTATATTAAGTATGAGCGTTATTACTAAAATTGCTCAAGATTCAAATATTTTAGAATATATCGCAGTAAAACTTTTTAAAATTTCAAAAGGGAATAGAAAAACATTTTTTTATCTATTATGTATTATAACAACGTTTTTAGCAGCAATAATTAGTGATCTTGTAGTAGTATTAATATTAGCGCCAGTTGTTATACGATTATGTAGGTTCTTAAAAACTAGAGCAGGAACTTATTTACTAGGGATGACTATTTGCATCAATATTGGCTCAATAATAACTCCATTTTCTAGTGGAGAAAATATTATAATCTCTACTGAATTTCAATTAGATACCCTTTATTTTGTAATATATTATTGGGGCTTTTCCTTTTTTCTTTTATTTATAACAATTTTTTTAATGGATAAATTTATTTTAAAAAAAGAACCTCAAATCGAAGATATTCAGAAAACTTATGTCTTAGATTTAATAGACGCTAAGGTAATGATTTCAAATAAAAAGAGATTTTATTTCAATAGCGTAGCAATCGTGATTACAATTATACTTTTCGCTATTTTACCATTATTGTATTTAACAGCCGCATTTTCAGCCTTTTTGTTAGTATTAATCAACAGGAAATTTTCTAAGAAAAGAATGGGCGAGTTTTTAAAAGATATTGAATGGGAAATAATTTTCTTTTTTATATCATTATATGTTGTTATTGGATGTCTTATAGAAGCAGGTTTCGAGGATCTTTTTAAAGGGATACCTTTTCAAGTACTAAATCCATTTATTGTCAGTCTTATTATTTTAATATTGGTAAGTCTTGTTTCTGGCTTTGTAGCAAATACTCCCACTGCTCTAATTTTTATCCCCATAGTTAATTTATTAATCACAGATTTTGGGTTTCCCTCAATACCTTTATTCTACGCTTTAATAATATCTGTAAATCTGGGAGGTAATTTAATACCTCAAGGAGCTGCTTGTGATATGATGACATTGAAAATTGCTCAAAATCATGCTGTAGAGAATTTGACTTTCAGAAGGTTATTAAAAGTAGGAGCACTCTTCGCTATAATTCATATAATTTTCTCAATTGGTTACTTATTTATTTTAAATTTACTTTTTGGATAATCCTAAATCTGGAATTAAAAGAAGAAAAACTAAGGTTTTTTTATATTTTTTTATTTAACATATTCACCAGTTATAGCTAAAGTAATAGAGCTTCTGTTATCCCCTAATTTAATGAAAATGGATCTTATTGGAATAAATTTTATGCAATTTTAGGCTGATAATTTAGAATTATTCTTGATTTCCTTAATTTTATCACGCAAAAAAGCAGCGTCTTCAAATCTGAGCTCTTTAGCCGCCATAAACATCTTGTTTTCAAGATATTCAATTACAATCTCCATGTCCCCTTCTTCCTGTAATTGTTTTATTTTAGCTTTAACATTCTGCTTTAATCTTTTCACTTCTCTTTCTTTATATTCCTTTTCCTCAGATAAAGATTGTAATATATTCTTTTTAATCGTTTGAGGTGTAATGTCATTTTCCTTATTATAAGCAGATTGTTTATTCCTCCTTCTATTGGTTTCATCAATTGCCGCTTTCATTGCTTCAGAGATTTTATCACCATATAAAATTGCTTTTCCATCAACATTTCTTGAAGCTCTTCCAATTGTTTGTATTAACGATCTAGTATCTCTTAAAAATCCAAGTTTATCAGCATCTAAAATTGCAACTAATTGTACTTCTGGAAGATCTAATCCTTCTCGTAAGAGATTTATCCCAACTACAACATCATAGGTTCCATCCCTTAACTGCCTTAAAATCTCAAATCTTTCAACTGTATCAACTTCTGAATGCAAATACTCAATTTTGACTCCTAACTCTGAATAATATTCTGCGATATCTTCAGCCATTCTCTTCGTAAGCGTTGTTACTAAGACCCTGCCCTTATTTTTGACAATATTTCTAATTTCACCAAGTAAATCATCAATTTGATTCTTTGCGGGCCTTACTTCTACTTGAGGATCTACAAGTCCAGTGGGTCTAATTATTTGTTCTGCTGAAATTCCACTACTTTTTTTTGTTTCATATTCACCAGGAGTTGCACTCATAAAAATAATGTATTTAATCTTTTCCTCCCATTCCTCAAAAGTTAAAGGTCGATTATCATAGGCACTTGGTAAACGCCATCCATAATCTACAAGATTTTTTTTGCGAGATCTATCTCCACCAATTTGTCCATGAATTTGAGGAATAGACACATGAGATTCATCTACGACAATAAGAAAATCTTCTGGGAAATAATCAATTAATGTCATTGGAGGAGAGCCAGGTGCTCTAAGATCTAAATGTCGGGAATAATTTTCTATACCTTTACACCAACCCATTTCTCTCAGCATTTCTAAATCAAATTTAATTCGTCTCTCTAATCTTTGGCCCTCTGCGTACTTCTTTGCTTTCTTAAACACCTCTAGTTGTTCTTCTAGCTCCAACTCAATTGATTCAAGAGCTTTAATTTTATTCTCTTCTGGAATAATAAAATGAGTAGCTGGGAAAATGCGGCAATTAGGTATCTCATTTAAAATTTCACTTGAAATCGGATGAATCTCTTGAATCGATTCAATCTCATCCCCAAAAAGTGAAATTCGAATAGCATTGATAAGATAAGCAGGCCAAATATCTATAATATCTCCTCTGACTCTTACTACACCCGGTTTAAAATCAATATTATTTCGCTCATAATTAATACTCACAAGTCTTTTCAATATCTCAGTTCGATTTATTACTTGCTCGGTTTCTAAACTAAGAGAAACTGCTGTCCAAACTTCTGGATTACCAATCCCATATAGGCAGGAAACGGAAGCGACTATGATAACATCTTCTCTTGTTCTAATTGCATGAGTAGCAGCTAACCGTAACCTTTCTATTTCCTCGTTCACACTGAAGTCTTTTTCTATATACATCCCTGAAACAGGCATGTATGCTTCTGGTTGGTAATAATCATAATAGCTAACAAAATAATGAACTGCATTTTCCGGGAAGAGTTCTTTAAACTCATTATATAATTGAGCACATAATGTTTTATTTGGGGACATTACCAATGTTGGTTTCTGAACTTGTTGTATTATTTGAGCAATAGTAAAGGTATTATGAACAAAGATATTTCCATTACCAGCACAAAAATTTTCATTCTCCTCGACCGCAATGTCATAAACAAAACCATTTGTAGATTTCACTTTTTGTATTTTTATTATTTTTCTAAAGTTAAATTTAAGTAAATTCTTTAACCTTGTTGAATCTTTGTCGAATTTTATTATTTTTTTAAACAGATTTTTTGATGGAAATCTCATTTTATTCTCTATATGGGAAATTTGTTGCCTTACACATCCAACACGTTCAGCCAATTGTTTTTGTGAAAGATTAAGTTTTGTTCTAAGTTCTTTTATATAAGTTGAACAATGAGGCATTAATTCTACATTGGTATTTTCATTCTTATCTATTATTAAACTTAATTTTTCCACCTTGTAAGGTAATGAGAAAGATATATTTTCTTTAAATTTACGTAAATTATTTTGACCTGATATATTTAGTTGAAAATATACTCCCTCTCTATATCTACCGTTTGGTTTTTTATATTTTTTCTTTTTGTTTGAAACTCTTGATACAATATCAAATCTTAGTAATAAATTTTTGATATCAAAAATTAAATTATATGATGCTGATAAATAACAAACAGCCGATCTCTCAACCCAACCATCACCATCGAATAATGCTCTTAAAAAAACTCTTAATTGCTCATTTGATAAATTATAGAAAAAACTTATTATCTGTTTTTCTCTAGCTTTCTTCCCTAAGGTTTTATAGAAATTTGCAAAGAGTTTTGAATTAAATTGGATATCATTTTGATTTCTTTGATTATAATTGAGATTATATTTGTCAAAAAATTGCTTGCATTTACTTTGTAAATTGGCATTTGAGTTGGAAATTAGAATATATCTATCTGTACAATGTCCTTCTGATAAATACAACCCTGAAAAAATTAAGAAAGTCTCATCGATAGGTATAAGTGGATATAATGAGTCATTACCTTTTGTAATAATTTTTATATCATAATAGACGTTATTCAAATTTAGATGTAATTGATCTAATAGAATTTTCAAATTTTGTATTCTAATCCCTCTTTCTTTTGTTTCTTCAAGAATTTGTTTAAGTTTCCAATTAGAAGAATAATGCTCTCTCCTTAATACTTCTTTTATTATTTCAATTGAGTCTAAATTCTTTTCAATAAGAGATTTTATATTTACCTTAAAATTTTGATTAAACTCAAGTAAATTTAAAAATTTATTATCATTTTGAGAAGATTTTGGAGTTAAGTTGGAAACAGGAAGATAATCTCCAATATTAAGTTCCTTTGTAGAACATAATTCTAATGAACATTCGTTTAATTTAAAGCAATTATGATCTTTTGTTACTCTTATTTTTGAATTGTCATCTAGAGTGATTTCATATATTAAATCTTCCTTATGTTTCGAAACCTCCTTAATATTCTTCTCTTCAATGTTATAATCAATATTATTAAATGATAATATTCTTGAACCATTTACCCTCTGAAATTGGGTTTGATTAATTGTATGAGGATTGTTAAGATTTTTCTCAACGAATTCGCCGATGCTGGTTTTCAAGATTTTACTATTTTCATCAAGTATTAATATTGGTTCTTCAAAATCCAAACTTTTACCTGTGCCTGTAGCACCTAATAAAGTTTGAAACCTTTTCCCATTTTTAATATTCTCTGTCAACCTTTTAATTGCTAAAGGCTGATCACCAGCAGGTTTATAATCAGTTTGTAATTGAAAATCCATAATCTTGTGAGTTTTATATAGTTAAATTTAGTTTTAATTTATGCAAAAAATAAATATATATGAGATAGGTCTATTGAATTCAAATGAATAATTTCTTATGATTTTTTCCAAATAGAAATAATAAAAAATAAAAGAAAAACTATGCAATTTCTTATTTAACTATCTCAGTATGCATGATTTCCGCGCCCTCGTCTGTTCGTATCAAGATCTCCAATTCGTCACCGTCATTAATTGAAATTCCCAGTATACCTTCAAGCACAATATTGATTTGTATACGAAATGTTAGAGACTTTCCAATGCTTATATTAAACATACTTACATCAAAGCTAGCTAAAGGCACATACGTATTATTAATATATATTGAATTAATGGTTACATTTTGTTTTCCGAAGTTCGCAATTTTCAGTGTTAGGTTTCCTGGATTAATAGCAGAAGTCGCGCCTTCTCTGATGCTAATATTATAAAATGAAGTATCTACATATCCTTTTAATATTTCACTAGTTTGGACTGCAGAAAGGGTCGTGATATTTACGAGAACATCATCAGATTTATTTATAATTAAATTTGGTATATCAAATGACACAATCGCACATTCTTGAATTCCTAAAGCAGGAGTTCCATAGATATAAGATACATCATCAATAACTGAATTATTAATATATATATCATCAATCGTTATTGGCTCATCGCCGGTGTTCTTGATTAAGAGTTTTCCCGTTTCATTGGCATAAATGAATGATGTGGTCAAATCATCAATATGTTCAATTACTTTGATATCGGGTCCTTCTTGAACTGTATGAATATAACCAATATCTGAGGTCACAGTAGTTCCGAAACTTCCAGTGACACATATTAAAATCTCATCATTAACGTTAAAATCACCATATTTCGTGGCGTTAACTATGATAAAATCTTCCTCGTTTACTCCTAAATTCAAACTTCCACTTTTTGTATGATAATCACTAAAATCAACTTCAATCAAAGATTCTGTAAGATATATCGAATCTATTCCAAATATAATATTACCAGTGTTCTTCACATTAAGTTTAATAATTGTACTTCCATTAGTGTAGGTGTAAGCGTGAGTTTTATTAAAATCAATTGGGATATTGCTTCTAAAGTTGCTATTAAGCACAATTTCCACCTCAGGAGAAACAATTCTGTCTTCACTTAAGATTGAAATACTATAATTCTCGGTTGTGGATGTAAATAATATTTCATCACTTGCATTAGTTGCTGTGGCTATACCTATTTTGTTAAACTTTTTTAAAGGATAGAAATTCGCATTGACATTATTTATATAGAATTCACTAGTATCTCCGGGTTCTAAAATAATAGAACCATCCCGAACCTCGATCGATTCTTCGCTAACCCTGTTAGCTTTTGTATCATCATTGACGTAAAACCTGTCTATTTTTTCAATAGTATGACCAATATTTTCTATTTCAAGTTTAACATCAGCTGTATTTTGATTTTTTTGAATAACTTTACTATTTTCTCTGTTTATTCGGATAAGCCCTTGTTGTGCTTCCTTAACAAAAAAGTTACTTGTCATATTTGAAAAGACAAAATCTCCGGCTAAACCGGCTGATTGAGCAGTTACATTTATACTGACAACATCACCCGCTTTAAAAGTCTTATCTCCGGAACTAAGATCAACGTAAACTGTATCTGAATCACCTTTTTCTAGAAGATAATCATCTCCCATAAAATATTGATAACTTTCATTATTAATCCGTACATTTTTAATGAACAACTGTTTTGTACCTGTATTCTTGACATTAAATGTAGCAAATCCATTATCAAGAACTTCTGCATTTTTTATAGAGAAACTGGATTCCAAAATCGTATAATCAATCTTGAAAAGTTTTACTAATCCAGTTTGTGAGATGTACACCGGTGTAAATATATTGAATTTATATAATCCATTATCAGGTATATAATCTTTCCAAACCCCACCACCATCAACTTTTTGATTGTTAATTCCACTAACATAACTCCATAGAATCTGCCCTCTATCTTGTTGGTCAACATTACCATCACCGTTTAGATCTTGACTTGTTGGAAGGAAATATCCTAAGTTTGGAGCTGAAGTAAACATTAATCGTACTAATTGACTCTCGAACCATTTAGGACCCATTAATCCATTAGTGGAATTTTGATATTCATCTTCATTGAATACAGCATCATCAGCCCAATTATCCTCTTCCATTCCCATTTTCTTATATTTTGCATAATTGTCATTACAGATACGTACCATCCATGGCCATTTCCCCTCATCTCCTCCCAATCCAGGAATAAGTAATCCAAAATAGACTAGAACATAATCTGCCTTCAATCTACGGAATGCTTTTGCACTATATGCCTCATTAGTTTGCATTAGTGCCATACCTGTCAGACCTATCCTCGTTTGATTCTTTGTGGCATTATCATTTACGGTAGTAACGTTTCCAATCGGAGTCAGCCAATATCCATAGTCCCACCATGAAACTACAACGTCAGTACCCTGCAAATTAGACCTCATCCAAGTTGTTGCTTCTTCCCAATCATGTACTACTCCTATAGGCGCTATCTGAGAATAGGATAATTGATCAATTGAAATATTTGATGAATGGACTATTTGAGCAATTCCCAAGAATCCAATAATCAATAATCCAACAACCATAAACTCTGGTCCTAATTGTCCTTTTACTTGTCTGCTACGCTTTCTACTTATATCAGCTCTTCTTTTACTTATAAAACCACCAAAGATTTTTAAAAGACTCACAATTCCATAAGCACCCATGAGAGAAACTGCAGGCGCGAAGATTAGGATAATTCGAATCATGCTTCCAGTGAAATAGAACATAAGGACTACAAAAGCAATAAGGAAAATTTCAGGAGCATTTAAACGTTTAAAGCAAAAATAAATTCCGAGAGGTGTTACTAGTAGTGGAATTAACGTGTAGTAATAAAAAACACTCCACGGACTGGGCATCTGTTCCGCAACTGAAGCAACTAAGCTAACATTTTCGCGAAACAATGGATTAAGAATAGTTTGAAATCGGGCACCAAATCCAAAAGGAATTATGTCGGGGGCGACCCACACAATTACTGCTATAATTACTATTCCTGGAATAAGAACCCATTTTACAATGTTCATAAATCGTTTATAGGTAGAAGGAAACTCCTCTTTTTTATTTTGTAAAATATGAAAAAAGACTAATATAATAGTAAAAAGAAAAATTCCACCTAATTCTAAGCTTGAGAATAAGGCACCGTAATCAAATTTTGAATACAGAGAGAAAATTAATAACCCTGTCCCCTCAACAACACCATAGGAAAGGAGTATGTTTTGATTATATTTATTAGAAAAAATCAATATTATGCTTAGAATAGGAATAATTAAATAAACAAATTGGTAACCACCCCAGCTTAGAGACAAGTATCCGAGAGCAAAGCCACCTAGAACCGCAAAAGTTATCTTTCCAGTTCTCATAGTTTTTAAAAGAAATAAAAATGTCAACAGGGTTGCAAATACACCTATAGTTTCGTTATCAAAAAATCCCGCCATGGTTCTTTGGGCATATCCGGGATTGAAAGCGAGGAAAAACGCAGCAATTAATCCTGTACCGCGATCGAGAACCTCTTTCCCTAGGAAGTACATAACTAGTACAGTCATTCCCCCCATAAAGGCAGGGAAAAAATAACATACATCATATAAAGAAACAGGAATTCCAAGAAATCGGAAGAATTTATAAATAATGACAACTGTAAAAGTCAATCCGGGACGTAAACCCCCACGATAATATCCCTGAGGATACCAGCTCTTAAGATCTTTCCAATTAAAATATTCAAAAAGAGTGTGGTTTGAAAGGTATTCTGCATTATACCATTGTATCCAAGGATCGAAAGCTTTAATTAAACGAGGTCCTCTAAAAATTGGGCTGATTCTGAGAAGAATAGCTAAAAATACAACCAGAAAAAGTGCAGCAAAGAACAAAACATTACGAGTTTTGATGTTAACTGATGTTTTGATACGATCTCTGAAATTTTGAAGAGATGCTAAAATTTTTGGCATAATTTTTACATACGTGAATTTAATAAATTAATTATTAAAAATACCATAATTTAATTTAGATTATAAAAAATATCCTTAAGATTAAAATGTTTTTTTTTAACTTGACACTTTACAAAATTCAGAATCATTTCAAGAAATTTAGTAAGTTTTTGATTTTAAATTAAATTTGATAAAAAATAACACTATGGAGAAACATAGATATCTTTTCAAGTTTTACTATATCGGTAAATCGAAATTTTATGGCTCACAAAGGCAACTTGAATTTTTAACAATAGAAGAATGTATCTTTAATGCTTTATTAGAAAAAGGATATATAACAAAAATAGAGGATTCTGGATTTGAAGCAGCAAGTAGAACGGATAGGTTTGTTTCTGCTAGAGGTGCATTCTTTACTTGTATCATAGAAAAAAAACCAATTCTAATGGAAATTAATTCTTCATTACCTTTTGAGATAGGAGTGTGGGCTTTTACACAGGTACCATTAGACTTTTTATCTCGATTCAATGCAATACAGCGTCATTATTTATACATTCTACCGACTCCCCTTTCTAAACTACAAAAAACGGGAGCTTTAAATATTGATATCATGCATGATGCTTGTAGGCAACTAGAGGGAAGGCACGACTTCACTAATTTTTCAAAACGAGATGCAGATACAAAAACAACAGTTCGGGATATGGATTTAGCAGATTTTTCAATTAAGGAGAATTTTTTAATATTTCAATTTAAAAGTAGAGCCTTTTTAAGACAACAAGTAAGGCGTATGGTTGCAATGATTTTGGAACTAGGACTGGGTGAGATCAGCCATGATTATTTCATAGATTTATTTGATCCATCAAAATCTTTTTCCTATCAACCTGCTAATCCTAAAGGATTAATTTTATGGGATATAATTTACGGTAATGACGTAAAATTAAAAGAAGATCAAAAATCGAAGGAGAGAATGGTAGACTATTTCCTAAGAAAGGAATATCTTTTTAGTTTTAAACATAATCTATTCAATATCCTGCAACATGACGATATTGGCCAATAGTGCTTGCAATTGAATTTCTTCAGTTCCACCTTGACTCAAACGATATTCAAATTCAGCTAAAAGCTTAGTTAATTCAATTTTCAGATCTTCAGAGATACTTAGATCATAAATTTCTCGATGTAGATTTTTGATGATATTTTGTCCTGAAAGACCATAATCGTTGATTAAATCGTTCAAAAGTTTAATTGATAATTGTAATTGCCCATTTAAAGCAATATTTAGAATTTCTCTAATTTTTTCTTGAGGAACCTCTCCAGCTACACGAAACACAATTTCTTGATCAACCTTTTTCGAGATTGTGCCACAAGATTGAAGGTAATTGATAGCCCTTCTACAATCTCCCCGTGATACATCTACGAGAGCATTCAGACCTCCTGCTGTGACAGTTATCCCTTCAGCATTTGCAACATATTTTACTCTTTTTTTTATATCTTCACCCTTTAGCAATGAAAACCGAAATACAACGCATCTTGATTGAATAGGGGGGATTATCTTGTTAGAATAATTACATATCAATATCATTCGGCAATTTTTTGTATACTTTTCCATTGTTCTTCTTAAAGCTTGTTGAGCAGGGGAGGTCATATTATCCGCTTCGTCTAAAATGAGTATTTTAAAAGGAATATCTGAAGGAGGGCGTGCTTTGGCAAAATCTTTAATATACGTTCTAATAACATCTATTCCTCTAGCATCACTGGCATTCAATTCTAAATAGGTCCTATTCACTGCCATTCTCTTTCTATATAGTTCTCGAACCATTGCTAGAGCAGAAGTTGTTTTTCCTGTTCCCGCTGGACCTGCAAAAATGAGATGGGGCATAGATTTATCTTTAATAAATTGTTTTAAACGCCTAACAATACCTTCTTGGTTTACTAGATCGTCTAAAAACCTAGGGCGATACTTTTCTACAAATGGTCGATTCTCGAGAGACATTATTATAAAAAGGAATTTAGATTTTATATGGTTATATTAAGAATTAAATTTTCTTAATTCTTAATTAATATTCATATCGATAAAAAAAATTTTAGGATAAGTATGACTGAATTCAAGATCACAAGAATAAAATCGCGTTGGATATTAGATTCTCGGGGAAATCCTACCGTAGAATCAGATGTTCATGCAGGAAACGTATTTGCTCGAGCAGCAGTTCCTTCGGGAGCATCTACGGGTGTATCAGAAGCACTAGAATTAAGAGATGGTGGAAATGCATTTAAAGGAAAACATGTTTTAAAAGCAGTTTCAAACGTTAATTCGATCTTAGGAACAAAATTGTTAGGATTTGATGTTAGAGAACAAACAAAAATTGACCAAGAAATGTTGGATATTGATGGAACAGAAAATAAAAGTAATTTAGGTGCCAATGCAATATTATCAGTATCATTATCAGTGGCTAGGCTAGCAGCTGAATTAAGAGAAATGCCATTATTTAAATATCTTTATGAATTAGCTTATGACAAAACAAGGAAGGATTTTCTATTACCAATACCAAGTTGTAATATTATTAATGGAGGAGAACATGCTGGTAATAATTTAGCAGTACAAGAGTTCATGGTTTTGCCGATAGGAGCTAGATCATTTTCAAAAGCAATTCAAAATGTAGCGGAAGTATATCAAACTCTAAAAAAATTATTAGCTAAAAAGTATAGCTCCTTTGCCATTAATGTAGGGGACGAAGGAGGATTTGCTCCGAACTTATCTTTAACCTCGGAAGCTGTTGATATAATTATTGAGGCTATTGAAGAAGCTGGTTTTATGATGGGCACTGATTTTGTTTTAGGTATGGATGCAGCTGCTAGTGAGTTTTTTAAGGAAGGAATTTATAATATTGATGGAAAGAAACTCAATGAAGAAGAGCTATTAGAATTCTACTTAAATTTAATACAAGATTACCCATTTAGTTCTATTGAAGATCCCTTTGATGAAAAGGATTTTAGAAATTTTTCAAATTTGACGGCGAAAGTAGATAAATCAATTCAAATAGTAGATGATGATTTAACTGTTACTAATATTAAAATTCTCGAGAAAGCAATCAATGAAAAAGCCGGAAGTGCCCTTTTACTTAAGGTTAATCAAATAGGAACATTAACAGAAGCAATAAATGCAGCAAAAATGGCTTTTAATAATGGATTCAATGTGATGGTGTCCCATCGTTCTGGCGAAACGGAGGATACATTTATAGCGGATTTAGCAGTGGGCCTTTGTACAGGTCAATTAAAGACGGGAGCAACCTGTAGATCAGACAGAACTTGTAAATATAATCAGTTACTTCGAATTGAGGAAATATTAGGAGATAACGCCAAATACCCAAATCAATTAGACACTTGGAAAGAGTATCAGTAAGAAAGATTTTGAAATTTTTTACTTTTTACTCACTTTTTTTTAATAAACCTATACACATTAACATCAATAAGTTTTGTTTCTTGGCTGTGGAAGGGAAATGATCTTTCAAGGACCATATTAAAAGAAAGAATATTATCGATAATCCAATCAAATTTTTGAACGTAATTTGAAATGAATTTCTGAATTTTTTCTCCTGCCAAATGGATTGAATAAACCACATCTGAAAACGAAAAAGCTTTTTCTAAAAAAATTCTGTCAGCGGAGCGTGTTTGGACTCCAAAGGGAGGATTCATTATAGTAGTGACTTTTAAACTTGGGGGTAATAGTCTCTTGGAAAGTGTAAAAAAATTAATATCTGAACAAATAGGATAAATAAGATGATCTAACTCAAGAGAACAAGTATTGTGTTTTAAAATAGTTAAAGCTGCTACATCAATATCAATACTTAATACTAAGGTTGCATTAAAAAGTGCACTAGCGATCGATAATCTTCCTGTACCTGCACCTAAATCAATCACTAAGGAATTCTTAATATCATTAAACTCAAATCCTGCATAATAAATGAGATCAACAGCACTATTAGCATCAATACAATATTGCTCTAATTTAACTTTAGGTTTTTCAAAGATTTTAGTGTTTTGGATGATAGAGATTAAATCTTTCTTGTTAATTTTCATCCGAAAAAATGTTTACTCTTTTCTAATTAATTCATTAAATTTATTTATTTTATTTAATACTAATAATTTAAGATAGAAAGAAATTGGGTTATTAAAAGATTATTGGTGATATTTTTGGAAGAGAAACCAATAAAGAATAAAGATATTGTTTTAACAGGTCAATACTTAGGAGTGGTTGAAGAATTTCTTCCTGATAAACAATCTACTTTTATTAACGAAGGAAAAATTTATGCTAGTAAATCAGGATTAATCAATATTGATGATGAGCAAAGGAAGATTGAAATTCAAACACACCAAGATAAAGACAGAAAAACTGTGAAGGTAGGAGATGTTGTAATCGGAGTAATTTTATTTCTACGACAGTATTCCGTTGGAATAAATTTCTATACAATTAACAGTAAAGTTCATTTTAATTCAGATTATTTTGGGAATATTCATGTATCTCAAATATCTGATCGCTATGTGGAAAAAATATATGATGCATTTCAAATTACAGATATAATTCGAGCTCGTATAATAGAACAAAATTTTAATGAATATGATTTAAGCACGAGTGGTAAAAACCTTGGAGTAATTTATGCTGATTGTGTAATTTGTGGAACTCCACTCGATAAAATAGGATATAACAGGTTAAAGTGTGAGAGATGTGGTAATATTGAAACTAGAAAACTAGCGGATGATTACCGGAATGTTGAAGAAAATTTGAGATTTTAATATTTTTTGCATATAAATGATAGTAACGAGTGTTTTTTTTGAGGAAAGGCGGTAAAAAGGTTATTCATTTCTATAATAATAGTGGTTCTTTGGAGAATATAGTTAAATTTCTTGAAAATATTCAAAAAAAGATAAATTACCTCAATCTTAATGTTAATGTGGAGGGAAAAGATATTAAAGTTACTTTATTTGGTTCACGAGACCTTCAAAATTTAGCAACTGAAAGATTAAGAGCTTTAGCCGAAGAATACTTGTGAACATCAGCTCTTTTTCAAAAAACCATAAAAATTTTATTTTATTTAATATTTTTATTATTAAGGTTATTAAATCCTTTTAATTTGGTGTATTAGGAATGGCAAAGAAAAAAGCAGTTAAACCTAAGGAAGAAGAAGAAGAACTGGATGATATCGAGGATGAATTACTGGATGATGAAGAAATCATTGGAGAATATCCAAAAATGAGTAATAAATCCAGAAAAAGTACTGCTAGTTCACCTACAGATGAGGATAATCTTGAAGAACTATCAGAAGAAGATATGGAATTTGAAATTGAAGAAGAACCAAGATTTCCAGATTACAGACACTTGAATTTAAGTTTAAAACGAGCAAGTGGAGATAATGACTATGAGTTAACGATTGAGGGGCAATCACATGGTTTCTGTAATATTTTAGTTAAACATCTATTAGGCACAGAAGGAGTGGAAGCTGCTGCATACAAAGTAACAGGTATAGAGCCACCTAAGGTGTTTATACGCCTTAAACAGAATAAAAATAAAACAATTAAAGATATTTTATATGATGCTATTGAGTCTCTAAGAGAAGAGGTCCTAGAGGTTCAAAAATTGTTCCAAAAACTCATTTAAGATGGATTTCCTTTCTTTTATGAAAACTTTATAAGAAGTCATAATTCAACATATCTTAATGGATTACGAGTTTTTGATTAAAGATTTAAAGACAGATGTTACCCATAAAGCCATAGGAACAGACAAGGGTCTATCAAAACTAGGAGATGGAATTGTAAATTTCTCCTATTCCATGGCTAAGTCCATATATTTAACTAAAAACAACCCAAATGAAAAAATTATAAGGACTGGATTAAAAGTTAGTAAAAAAATCTTAGCAGAAGCATTAAAAAATGCTAATATGAAATCTTTTTCGAAATCTCGAGCTGATGCTCATGACCTTGCCGATACGGCGGAAGCCTTAGTGGCATATGTCTGGCTTACCAAGGTTATGTCCTTAGAAGATATAATCGATTTTTTATTCAACAATTTATCAGGGAACATTACAATAAGAAGCGAAGAGATTAGAAGTGCTACGGATACTTTTACCAAACTCCTTTATCATATTAAAGAATTACTCCCTCCCACTCTACAAAAATGAAAGAAAATCCTATAACTATTGGATTTGATGATGCATCGTTTAATTTGAAGGCTCATGCTAATAAAACTCAATTAATTGGAGTTGTCTGTCAGGGATATCGAGTAATAAAAGTTGTAACAACGGAGATCACTATTGATGGATACGATGTAACACATAAAATAATAGAATTAGCTGAACAAAATGAGAAACATGTTCAATTCATTTTTACACATACGATCACTTTTGCAGGTTTTAATATAATTGATTTAGAAAAAACTTATAATGAAATAAACAAGCCGATTATTGCTATTAATGAGAAGGATGTAGATCTTGAGCTTGTAATAAGCACTCTAAAACTGAAGTTTCCAAATCGTTGTAATGAAAAAATTCGAAATATTATACAGGCTGGAAATCTTTACAATACTACAGTCCAAACCGCTGGTGGACCCTCAACTGTTTATTTTCATCTAAAAGGAATGGAATTCAATGAAGTAAATTCGTTATTACAGAAAGTATGTATTGATTCTAAACTTCCAGAATGTCTTCGAATAGCACATCTAATTGGGAGAATATTCTAGGAAAAAATTATTTTCATTTATCTATTGCTAATTCATATTCTAAAATGCGCTTTAATCTTCCACGTAAATCTAAACGAATTGCAGACATTCCATAAGTAGGGATCCCTAACTTCTTTTCAACTTGTTCTGCGCTTAAAGCATCAGGAAGATCCTGTTTATTAGCAATTGCGATTATTTTTGACCCAATATAACGTGAAAATTTCTGGTACATTTTTTTAGTCTGTTCTATATTTTCCTCTGTAGAATCACATACCACTACTGCTAGACCAGCACCTCTCAAAAAGTCTTTCCACATAAACCGATATCTCTCTTGCCCCCCAAGGTCCCAAATATTAACTTTACTTTCATTCAAAACAGAATTTTTTATTTCTAATCCTACTGTTGGGTGATCTCCTTTCGGTATCTTTTTTCCTTGAAGTAGTGATACTAAAGTAGTTTTTCCGACTCTACTCATCCCTAATAAACATATCTTGGTTTTTATATGAATAACTGCTAATCGACCTTTTCATAATACTAAATAGTTAATTAGAAAAGGCAAATAAAGCTACTAAAATGAAAATATTATTGGTGTGTCATTTATATGTTCTCGAAATAATATCATTTGAAATTGATGGTCAAGATAAAAAAAACTGCTCTGAGTAGATAAACTGGAAAACCCACCCAACAGAAAAACAACTAAAAAACTTCATACTATAACTTTTAAATATTTCATTTTAACCTAAATATGTTTAACCTAACACGAATATCAAACATTTTTAAACAAAAAAATGAAAGAGATTAAGATTTGATTTTAATTAGTTTAATTTTCTAGTATATTTCTTAATAATCAAAGTTGAGGTAACAAAAATAATTCCAATTAAGAAGACCACACTATATCCAGGAACGTCTATACGATGTTTTACTTCTACTTCTAGACAATTTGAGAGGGTATCTCCATATCTATTATGTGCTACACATACAAAATAATATTTTCCATCACTTAATCCAGTTATCGGAAAAGGTTGTATTGCGCTATGATTTGCTAATAGATTAAGATTATCATGTATGAAATTAATTAATGCTGTATCAGAATAAATCGAATAATTATCAGCATAATCACTATTATTCCATTTTAAATTAAAATTACCATCCCGATCAGGAAGCTCAACAATATCAGAATAAAGATTGAATTCTGAAGGTGATATTTGAAATTGGATAAAAGCTAGTTTGTAATAAGGTGGCAGATTAGTAGAAGTATTTGTTTCACAATAATCCTTTCCTGATTCATCTATTGTAATCCCTGTCTCATTTCTCATTGAGTGAGATGTTATTGTCGAATAGCAAGTTTCAATTGCTGATTCATAATCATTAACATATAATGAACTAAGTAAAAACCTATAATACTCATGTGAATGACCTAGATCATTTACTTCATGGGTATGTCTAGGGATATCAGAATATGAATGGTTATGGTTCATTGCTCCCCCAATGACTCCTGGATTTTCAAATCTTGAAACACATAAAGGAAATCTCTCCGTTAAGTTGGGGGTATTATAAGATCCATTACAAAATATCCAATTATTTGGGATAAAGTTAAGATCATAAGCCCACATCAATATTGAGCCGGGTGGTAGGAGAGCATCAGTAGTCTTCTTCATTATAAAAGCAAGCTTGTGATGAGGAGGTAATAAATCTGCTAAATATGTTTCACAATCATTAGATCCCGTGTCATTTACACTAATTCCTGTAACATCAACAGTAGAATTTGTTAGAGTAGGTAAATCTAAAGTTATTTGATCCCCTTGTTGGAACCAGAATAAGTTATAATAATCATATTTATGGCTATGACCGGGATCAGTAATATTGTGAGTATGAAATGGCAAATCGGAATATGTATGAGAATGTTCTATTGATCCTCCTGTTGTCCCAAGATCTTCTGAATTATTCACACACATAATAAATCGATCTGTTAAATCTGGAGTATCTTCCCATCCACTACATAATTCCCATCCCTCAGGAATTGATTCTAATTTATGTGGATACATTACAATTATCCCTTCTGGTAATGGTATGGCATCTGATGAGGTCTTCATAATATAAGCAAGAGAATAATAGGGTGGTAAATGTTCTGTCTTAAATGTTTTACAATTATTGGTACCATTTTTCTCAAGTGTTATACCCGTAGTTACCATACTTGTGTCGTATTCTTGTGTCCAATGCGGAGTTGGTAAATTATAATCCATTATACGTATGTCAACTTCAAAAGTAAGGCTTCCTGCACTTGTAATCCAATGATCATGACCTGGATCGTCAATGCCATGATTATGGTTTGGTAAATCTGAATAATTATGAAAATGGTCTCTAGAACCCCCTATTACACCTGGATATTCACTATTATTTATACACATTACAAATCGATTAGTTAGATCCGGGGTACCATTTGAACCGTCACATAATGTCCAACCATGAGGAATCGTGTCAATAGATCCAGACCATATGGCTATCATTCCTAAAGGAAGATCACCGCTATTAGGATAATAGTATGGACTATTTTTTTGCCGTTTTAGTTCATTTCCATTAATATTAATATTCAATAGTACTAAAAAGTGTAAACTAAAAATAATTGAACAAAATAATAGTGATTTGATCATTCGTGATTTCATTTTGATTTCACTAAATTTTATGTGAGGGTTAACTTTAAGTAGAATACTATACTATAAAAAAACTTTGACATTAATCTCAAAAGAATTGCATGTACAACACTCTCCAGTATTAGGTAAAAAATGAAGAATTAGAAAATGATGTAATTTTAGTTTTCTACTCCTTTCAATGTATTCACAACTAACTTACATCATGAAATGGAGCATGAATTTATTGATTTCCATTTATGAGTTATTCTTAGGAAGTTAATAAGACCTTATGATAATGCTTTATGAATCTCCTGAAGTTGTTTTGTCAAAAAAATATCATGATCTAAATATTTCTCAGAGAAAAACTTAACAATCTCCATCTTAAGGGAAGTCTATTCTATTACAAATTGCTTGATTCCTATCATAATTTGGCCTTCTTTAAATTTATTTATCGCTACTTCTAAAATAATTTAAAAGAAGATTCTGAAAAGAAATTAAAATTTAGGGTCAAAAAAATAAATATTCAATTTAAAAAAGGGTTAAAATAAAAAAGTTTATTAGATTCTCCCAATTAGGTTCCAGGGTCAATATCCTTGACAATACCTACGGCGACCGTGCGTCCCATGTCGCGTACAGCAAAACGGCCCATTTCTGGAATATCATTATATTTCTCAAGGCACATTTTCTTGATTGGCGACAGTTCTACAATCGCAGACTCATTTCGTTTCAGGAATTTCGGATTATCCTCAATTACGCTCCCAGTTTTCTGATCAAGCTTTTTCACTAAACTAGCAAATCTTGCGGCAACTTGAGCTGTATGTGCGTGAACAACGGGGGTATATCCCTGAGCTACTGCAGTTGGATGCCATATAACTATTATTTGACCTGTCCATTTGCCACTTGGGTTAATAACGGTTGGAGGATTACTAGGATGACCTAAACAATCTCCTCGACTTGCATCTTGCATTGTAATTCCCCGAATACTCATACCAATGTTATCACCTGGTTCAGCTTGAGGTATTTGCTCGTGGTGCATTTCTAATGTTCGAATTTCTCCCTTAAATCCTGTTGGCATGATTATTATTTTATCACCCTGCTTCAGTACTCCAGTTTCGACTCTACCTACTGGCACAACACCAGTTCCCTTAATTCTATAGGAATCTTGGATTGGCACTCTTAAAGGTTTGTCAAGTGGTTTTTCAGGAAGTACAAATTTATCAATTGCTTCAATTAATGTTGGTCCATCATACCAAGGCATTTTATCGCTTTTCCTAGAAAGATTTTCCATCGCCATACCGGATGTTGGCACGAAAGGTACGGTTTTTAAATTGAAACCAATATTTTTTAGTAAATCTCCAACAGATTCCTTAACTTCATTAAAACGATCTTCTTTGTACTCATACACATCGGCTTTATTAACAGCTACAACAAGTTGCTTTACACCTAAAGTTTGTGCTAAATATGCATGTTCACGTGTCTGTCCATTGGCTGCAATTCCAACTTCCATTTCACCTTTCTTTCCAGAAACGACTAGAATGGCAGCATCAGCCTGCGAAGCGCCTGTAATCATATTTTTGACGAAATCAGCATGACCTGGTGCATCAATGATAGTAAAGTATCGATTTGGCGTTTCGAATTTCCTAAAAGCAAGATCAATTGTAATCCCTCTTTGTCTTTCTTCTTTTAATTTATCGAAGACAAAAGCATATGACCAAGATTCTCTATCATACTCCTTTGCAAGTTTTTCTAACTCACGAGCTTCTCGATCTGTGACCGCACCAGTTTCAATGAGGAGCGCACCCATCATTGTTGATTTACCGTGATCTATATGCCCAATTATCACAAGGTTCAAATGTGGTTTTTCAGCTGGCATAATTCATCAATTTCCTCTATATTTTTTTGTTTTAAATAATCTAATTTTTGAATATGGAATTAAATTAATTTTTATTAGATGTTATTTGTAAATGTTGTTGAGTTTATATTTTTTTCGATAATTTATGTTTAAGTAAGAGTTTTTAAGATGTAAACTCAATTGGCTTATTCTATTATTCTTAATTTCATGGTTTAATCGGTTTTAAAATTTAATATTTAATTACTGAGTGAATAAGATAATAAAATTTGATTAATTATCTGGTGGAATTAATAATGGAATAATTGTTTGGATATTTGATAAAGACTCAAGATTCCATATTATCTCAATTAATTTATTTGTTTTTGAGCGACCTAATATCGGTGTAATTAAGCTTTTAGCTTTATTTTCAACATCTTGGTGATTCATTGGTCTTTCAGGGAATCCAAGGACGTGTTTGATGAAGATCTCATAATGTTCGCCATTTTTTAATATTACTTTTACTATTGCTGATTCTACTCGAGGCTCTTCTTCTTGATTTGGATCATGGATTATGGTAACATTATCCATTTTTTCTCTAATTGTTTCAGTAGCCATACGTTCATGAGATTGTGCCATGTTAAAGGATAGGTCACCATCTTCTAAAATAACAGCTGCCAAATATCGTAAATTTAATGCTGGCATTACCGCGTCTGAAAAAATTCTTATATTTCCCGGCATCTTTATTTCAACTTTAATGATTGATGTTCGGTCGATCTTTTTTATTAACTCGCTTAATCCCTCAATGCTGGGTTGGAGTGGGCCACCGACAGGATATCGTTTGAAAGCGACTAAAGGCATCTCGTAATCTTCTCCTAAATTATGGATCAACCTATTCAAATCAAGATCCGAATCAATTCCAGTGAATATGGAACTTTGTAACCAGTTTGGTATTCCCTTGAAAGGATCTTTTACACTTGTAAATCCTTTATGAACCATCAAGGCTGCAGATGCTCCATTTCTAGCAGGCATTCCAGCAAAAAGGAAAGCTTTTTCGATATGTTCTTCATCACGAATCCAATTAAAGGAACCAGATGCTTGTTGAACACAATATGCTAAAACATATCCAATTGAACTTTTTGGTAATTTTAAAAGTGCTGCAGCTGCAGCTGCAGAACCAAATATAGGTCCAACACCATGAGAAGATAATCCCGCTCTACGTAGATTCATTGTACCCAAAGCTTTTGGAAATCTACAAGCAATTTCATAACCAATAACAACTGCTTTGAGTATATCTTCACCAGATGATCCCAAAGTTTCTCCAATAGAAATTGCAGTAGATATAATTGGAGGGCCAGGTTGCACAAAAGCGGAAGGACAAAAATCATTTATTTCTGCTGCATGAGCTGTTATTGCATTTGCAAAGATAGCATCTAATAAGGTGGTAGTTTGATTTGTAGTAAGTAAATGTGCTGTATCAGCTTTTCCACCATTAAATTTAGCAAATTGGCGAGCAAGACGAGATGGCTTTAATTGTGAACTTACCACCATTGAAGCTAAGGTATCTAAGATATGACGTTTAGTAAGTTCGATTATATCATCTTGGATTGTGGTAAATTGGCTTTCTGAAATATATTTAGCTAATGGTTCAGTTATAGATGGAAAATTTAACTTGGATGAAACTAAATGAGGATCTTTCTTCACGGCTCTAATTAACTCTCCCATTCGGTTTTTTCTGTCTTTATTTCCTCCATAATCTTAATATCAAGTGTGTGTACTGTAAAAACCAGATTTTAACTCAAAGTATATTTTCCCATGCAGAGCGTTCCTCGTCCATTGGTGCATTGACAATTTCTGGATCTTGTTTGAGTATCATTGTAGCACGGTTATTTAGTTCATATTTTGGCCACTTAGGAAGCCCTGAGTGATTCGGGTCTCCAGTTGTAGCAAATGAGATCCATGTATCCATGATTAAATTTGAAAAAGTTTCAAGTTCCTCGATATTATCACGTCCAACCATTATTTCTGTATTCGGATTTGAATGATCATAAGTTCCGAAAATAAATGGTAAATCAATTGTATGGCATGCACCGAGTAAATCCTTATATAGAGGTGATTCAAATCCAAACAGATAACAATAAATATTTTGTTGATTTTGGCATTGCGCTTCAGCAGTTCGGATGATTGGTATTCGATATGCTTCATCAGTGTTGATAGCATACCCAATTTCATAGGGTTCTATTGGCAATTTACCCTTTCTAGCTTTTTTGTAAGTTTCAATTAACATTTTTGCATCATTTTCTGTCTTCCCATAGAATTTCATATATTTATTAGTAAATCTTAAAAGACCAGCTTCGTCTATTTTTTCGTGTCTTTTATGTATTAATTCAATTTGGTTTGCTCGGATTAATCCTCTATTATAAACTTTCCTCTCATCCAAGGTGTTTCCTATAAGTAAAGGAATATCTTTTGCGAAACCGTTCCGAATGGCGTCCAAAGGTAAAACTGGAATTGTATCATCATCAATTATGGGTCTAAAAGGGAACAAAATTCGATGTTCTTTTGGATTTAGATTACGGAAAATTTCATGCTGAGCCTTATTCAATTCGGTCCAATCTATCTCTCGTAATGATTGCATATCCCCAACCTTAATTCCTAATACATCAAACAAGTCATTTGAAGCTTTCTTACTAATTGAATCATCATACGCATAAGGATGTGCTGTACCACTTTGAGGGATTGCTTTGTGGAATAACCCCTTAGCAGAAGGCATTGCCATTAATGAAACAACTGCCCTTCCACCAGAAGATTGCCCAAAGATCGTTACATTATTATGGTCTCCACCAAAATATCGAATATTATCTCTAACCCATTCAAGAGCACAGATTTGATCTGATAATCCATTATTTTTCGGTAAACCAGGCCAATTAAAAAAACCAAATACCCCTAATCGATAATTGATTGTAACCAGAACAACATTACCTCTAGGTACTATTTTATCTCCATAACCCCTACTTGCTCCTGTTCCAAATACAAATCCCCCTCCATGAATCCATACCATAACAGGTCTTTTTGCATCATCACCTTTAGGAGTATAAACATTTAAGTACAAACAATCTTCAGAAGTATTTTTAACAATTCCTTGACCCCCATCATATTGAGGAGCATTCTGACCAAATTCACTAGCATCATAGATACCATCCCAAGCTTCTATTGGGAGAGGTGCACAAAAACGTAATTCATTTACGGGTGGTTTAGCGTATCGAATCCCCAAAAATGATTGATGATTTGATTCTTGAACGCCTTTAATCTTCCCCAGAGAAGTATTTACTATAATTCCCATAATTACAAAATTCTTGTTTTTATATATTTAAATTAAGCTTATATCAAAAATACTGTTAAAAATAGTCCTCTAATGAGAAAACTAGATAATAAAAATAAAAAACTATTGATCGTTAAATAAATATAAAATAAAAAACTTATTAAGAGATTACAAAACAGTTTTATAAATACAATGGTAAAGAGTAGAACACGGTTTCCAAGTGAAGGAGAGTTTGTAGTCGCCAAAGTGACGGAAGTTCAAGATCAATATGTTTATGTTGATTTAATAGGCTATGAAGGTTTAGATTCGGAGCCATACGCCAGAGGGATGATCCATATCTCGGAAATCAGTTCAAGATGGATCAAAAATATAAGAAACTATGTTCGAATTGGGCAGAGAATAGTATTAAGAGTATTACGTGTGGATCCACGCAAAGGTCATGTTGATTTATCTTTAAGAAGGGTGAATTCCGCACAGAGAGAGAATAAATTAAAAGAATGGAAATATGCAGTAAAGTATGAGAATCTATTACAATTTCTCACAGAAGCCGAAGGTATTAATATGACCCTTGATGAGGCATATGAGTTGATTGGGTTTCCAGTTTTGGATTATTATGATAATTATCAAGAAACGATTGAAAATCTTAAGGAAAATGGAATGGAATTGTTAGATAATTTAGAGAACTTGCCCAAAAAGGTTAAAGAGACCTTGATAAAAATAGTGGATGAAAATGTAGAAATATCTACAGTAAGTATAGCAGGAAAAGTTAAATTATCGTTTAATTCTGGGAATGGAATTGATTATATTAAAGAAACATTACTTGAAGCTCTAAAAGTCATTAATTCAAAAGAAACTCGAAATATAAAAATTTATTATATCGCAGCGCCTCTTTATCGATTAGAGATTGTTTCGAAGGATTATTTAGATGCTGAAAATATCTTGTCTGATGCTTTGGAAGTAATTGAACAAAAAGCTATTCAATATAATGGTCAGTTTGAGTTTATTCGGGATTGATCTATTAATAAACCGATGTTTAACTAAAACAATGACAAAACAACTACAGAAGTGTAAAGAATGTAAAAGATATGGCTTAGCGAATCCCACCTCAAAATGTCGATATTGTGGAGGTCAGTTAATAAATCCCAAACCTCCGAAATTTTCTTTAACAGATAAGTACGGAGAGTATCGATTACAATATTTTAAAGAGGAATTCGATAAGAAATTCTCTTAGATTTAAATTAATTCAATTTTTTGTGCATATTTCTCAAAAATTAGAATACTAGCATTTTGTGAAGGGATAAATGCAATATCTTCTTTCTTGAATGGTCCATAATTTATCAGATCAATTCCAACTAGTGAAGGAGTGTCTTCAATAAATCTTAATAGAATATATTCAATTTCTTCTTGTTCTTGATTGTTTAGAATGCTGGGAATTTTACTTATTTTTGTCGAGACTGAAACTTCCTTAGTGTCAGATTCAATATTTTCAGATACAGTCTCAGATTTTGTTATCTCTTCACTTTTTATTCTGTACTCTTCCTCATAATCTGATAGAGCTTTTACTTTCCTATATCCTTTAATAGAACTGATTAAATTTTGATATAGTAATTTTTCTGCTTCTGTAACTTTACTGAGGTCAATATCCATGAGAGTTAAGGCAGAATTAATGATTTTTTTCTCACGAATCTCTGTAATATCTGCAAAGAGATAATTGAAATTGTTTTTATAAGCCTCAAATATCTGGAATCTTAAAATATCTCCTTGATTTTCTCGGTGATCATTAACAAAGTTTATAATTTTTTTATATTCTTCAAAAAGGTGTTGATTTAAATCAGTTAATTCTGTATTTTGAAATTCTTTTAACCAATGTTGATAAAGTTTTTCGTAATCTCTTTTTATATTCATTTATCTCGAATTTTCGTTCACTATTATAATAAGTGTTCTGGTACATAAATTTTTAACTTAAATGGTTTTAGCTACTTCTTTACATAATAGGAATACTGCGAAATGATGGGGAACCTCTATTATTTCACCTTTGGAGTAAGGGCCAAAGGTTTCTCCTTTGATTTTTGTTGCAGGTAACTCTGACTCAACAATTTCTAGTTTTTGAGTAGTTTGAACCTTGCTTTCAAAAACAATTGGATCTAACATCTCATTCATTTCATCCAAGGGATTAAATTTTTCTAAAGTATCAGGATTCAGTTCCTGGACTCTAAATCCTGTTTTTCCATGAAGGGACCCAGGATACCTTATTAGTCTGTGAATATCTATAGTTACAGGAGTATCAATCTCTACTCCAACTTTATTCGCTATACCTGTAAGAATCTTTATCCAGCTTTGTAATCCAAATCCTTCAATTGCCCAAATGTTCCTGGTTTCATTTATTAGCGTATTTTGGAACTCTTTTTTAAATCTTATAAAACTTTTTGCTACATTCTTATTGAGTTGAAAATTTCTATCTTCAATTAGTAATTTTTCAAGCTCAGCATCAGGTTGAGATAGAATTTCTTCTAATTTTCTAAATATTTTCTGAGACCACCCGATATTTTGTTTTAAAAATCCAAAAATATTCCCTCCTTTTTCTCGTAAACCTAAGAAATCGAAAGTTATATTTTCCCCACTAATATAATCCGCTATTTCTCTTCTCTCATCACTCGATAAGGTTCTAATCTTTTCATCTTCAATTTTTAAGTGATATCCTCTGTGACCTGAAAAAGCTATTTTTATCTGATTTAGATCAATTCCAAAATCAGGTATTAAAAATTGAAATATTAATTTTAATATCTCATTTTTAGCTGTATTTAAACATTGTTCACATATCCAAGTTAGAGACTTAATCTTTGCTTTCTTGCAATTAGGACATTTTTCAATCATTCCCTTTCCTCTTTTACCGCATTCTTTACAATACCAAAAATCATGATTCTCCTTACAGGGAGTGTAAAAATGATCAACATCAATGTCAACAATTAAATCACAACCTTTATAATCCTTTTTCTCCATATCTTGATTTTCGGGTTGAAGATAAAGAGCTCCACTCGAATATGCATGCCTAGGACCAATATTTACTAAATATCTTAAGAGATTTTCTCTATTCCTGAAACCCATGTGCCTATTCATCCGTGTTTTGATATCCCATGGAATAAAACCAAATTCTCTTTGATTAAAGAGATTAACTAATGGGATTTCGGCATTTTTACTTTTATAGTATTCTTTAAAAATGCGATTCAAATACTTGAAATCCTTCATTTCTGTGTTATTGATTACCTTTATCAGCTCGTCTTTTGATTTCAGATATAAATTGAGTATATTGAACGTAAAAAAGAGGATGTGCAATCTGTTTTTGAACATTTAATTTTCTCGAAAAATAACCATTAATGCATAGGTCATCTTTATATTTATTTGCCATGCATAAATTGTATGTTTTAAGAGTTTTACAAGAATATGGTGTATACCCTTTTTTTATTGCATATCTAACTTGGTATCCTGTCTTATCTCTATTGAAATCAGGTAATGTTGAAAAGAGATTAATAATTTCTTCTTCAGGATATTTTAGGGCGTTTAAAAACCATACAGTATACAATCTTTCCGTATGAATTAAGTTTTGTCCTTCTTTTATTTTAGAGAGAATCTCTTTGATGCATGGAGGAAAGCTATTTTTAATGTTCTTAGCTTTTGTATAATCAATTTCAAATGTATAATCGAATTCTTCTTTTTTAACCTCCCAAATAGCTTGAATTTTTTCAAATATCAGTTTAAATTCTGAATTTTCTAATAATTTTTCTCTGAATTTGTTTAATTCTTTATTATTCACGTTATTTTGATCTAAAAATCTCATTCGAACATATTCTTGAATTAATCTATTAAGACTTTTTGTTTGGATATACACATAACCATTCATCAGAGCATTATGTACTAATTTGCGAGATTTATCATGAAGTCTTGATGATAGCTTCAAATAATCAATAAAATGGATTTTAAAATTGGTTGAAATTATTTCATGTTGGTCCTTTATTACGATTCTTTTAAGAATTGTTGGAGTTTGATCATAAATAACATCTAAATCTAAATCTTTATAGATATAATATAGATTGTAATCTTCTTCTTTATTTAATTCATTATAAACCGTTTTAGAATAGAGATTTGCAATCCTATTAGAAATTGATTTATTATTTAATAGATATAATAAAATTCTTAATAATAGATATACATTTATATTAATTTCATCAGATTTATACTCTGAATAAGTTTCAATGTTTTCAAAAGCTTTTTCAAATAGATTCATAATTCTTTGATAAAGTTCATTAAAATCCGTGGTTGAGAAAAGGTCGTTTATAAAATTTATCGGATCTTTAGATGCAATATTAGAATATGATTTCTTTAAAGAAGGAAGCCAAGGATAATGTTGAATTAAATCAAAAATGCCGCTCATTACTCAAGAAATCTCCAATTTTAATATTAGTTACATTGATTTTAAAAGATTTGATGTGCTAAAACATTAAAAAGTTAAGAGTAAAATGGTTTACTGATAATTTTAATGAAACTATTAATTACCTAATAAATAAGAAGTTAAGTGTAACTACGACGATTTAATCAAAAAATTTATCTTTGAAATTCCGATGTTTAATGCATTCTCTGACATTTTAAAGTCTTTATACGATAATTAAATTAAAAAATTATTGTGAAATAAATGAAAAAAAGTTTTTTCTTATTACATTATTAAATGAGAAACTGAAACCTCTCGGTTAATTAAAATTTTCAGGAGATGATTAGATGTCTATGTATATCTTTGTAATAGAATTAGTATCCGGAGTGCTTAGGGATTCATCGAATAGTAAGCTCAGAGGCTTTTCAAAGATCAATTGGTCATTTATTATCATGAATCCGAACCTGTGCGTGCAGAGCCATTCTTTAGGTACAAAAGTATAATTGTGAAATCGGTCATTACTTAGGATTTTGATTTTATTTTCAAAAGCGTAGGTTAAGATAAACCCGTCTGCTTGGAATTGAGCTGGAGCCTCGATAATTCTTTTAGTGATGAGATATTTTTTTTTATATCGCACTTTATCTTAAATTTGATGGAATAAATCGCAGTCTGCGATAGCGATAATTTCAATATCCTCTGGAAGAGTGTTAAATAGGAGGTCAATGTAGGATAATTTCGGGTGGTCATTTCTTTTATTATATGCTGCTATATTGGAGATATCAACCACTATTTTTTTAATAATTTTTAATCACCTTTTTTTTTAGTTTTTAATATTATAGAGAAAAATATATCATATGTGTCCTATGTCCTATGACTTATCCTAGCAGCGTAAATTATTTATAGGTAAGTAGAGTAATAAGTCATATGAGCAAAACAAATATCATCCCCAAAAAAATTCCAAACGAGTTATGGAATGGGAAAGATTATTCCGATATTATATTATATGCTCTGGGTAGATTTGGTCCTATGGAGCGGGAGATTTTTATTAATGATCCCCCAGAGATACAGGACAGGATGAATAAAAACACATTTCATAAGTGGGCAAAAGTATTGAAGCAACATAATTGGATTGAAGTTAACAAAGAAGAAAGAAAGAGTGTTTACAACATTACTGCGCTAGGGCTGGAAGAGCTGACGAAACGACTGGTTATGTATCAGTTAGATTTCTCCTCCTTAATTAATATTGAAAATAAACGTATTGAGAATAATCTAAAAAAGATTTCCCGCTTTTTTGAGCAATATAAAGTGTATGATGCATCCATCAAATTAGAATTCTTATTATTATCAAGTGAAATGGCATATGACAATTTTAAGGATGTCTTTTCGTTAGAAAAATTTTACAATTTCTTATTATATTTAGCCTTAAATCATCCAAAGTTTTATCCAGAAAAATCGATCTCAATAGATAATTTTTTGGAAAAATATGGAGAAACTGAAAAAAATATTACCAAGACAGACATCCGTTTTTTTTTACAAAAGGTAATTGAGGATAATATATATCAAAATAAAATCTACAAAATTAATGAAAAATCTTCTAGTGTATCCTTATATTTTAGTTCCAAGAGTGAATATGGGCTTCTCTTTGAAAATTTTATAAAATATCGATTGAAGGAAACTTACTATCTCAAAAAGTTAATTGATAAGGATCCAGAAATTTCAGATCTGTATCAAGTATATCATTTTATCCTCCATCAATTAATCCAAAAATTTGAACTTTTTCATGAGGATCTCAAGCCTTATTTACATGATCTAATAACCGATTATATAAGAGATATCAAGGATGAGATTTTTAAAACACCTTTTTCTTCATTGAAAGAACAAGGATCCATTGTTTCCTTGCCCGAAGAATTACCAAAACATGGAGGTTCTCCCATTTCTTTAAAAGAGAATGGATGTTTATTGCATGAAATACACTATGATTTCCCTATAAAGTCTGAATTGGATCAATCTAATGAGTTTCTGCTTAATGCATATGATAAATTATTTCTCGAAAAAGACTATACTGCGGCTCTAAAACAAGTGAATAAGGCTCTAGAAAAAGATACTAAGTCGAGTATTACTTATGAATTAAAATCTTTGATTTTAATTCACCTTGAGAAATATGAGGACGCATTAAAAAACGTGAATATCGCAATTCAAAATCATTCCACTCCCTCAGAACTCTTCGTATTAAAAATCCATATTTTTACTTTCCTTCTAAAATTTAGGGATATGGTAAAATTCTTGGAGGATTTCTATGAGGACTGGAAAGCTAATATCAATATTTATACAACACTTGTTTGGATATTCATAAGTTATGAAGAATATAAATTGGTCAATTGGCTTTTAGAAAAGACAGAAAATCTGGACTCTAAGGATGAGGAGGTTATATACTGGGAGATTTTTGCAGCTTATAATAATAAATTATCAGAAAAACTCGAAGAAGGTAAATATCTCGAAGTATTAAAAGTGATCGATTCTTCTCAATTCAGTAATGCCAGTTTTTATAAGTTTAAAATCCAAGCCTTAATGAATTTAGATAAATATTCAGAAGCATTAAAAAGCGTGGAAGAAGCAATTAAAATGTATCCAAAGCATCCTAAACATGGTTCTGGGATACCAATATCTTTTACCAGCAGCATACCCGTAGAAATACAACTTATGGATTTAGAAAAGCGATTTGATGAACTCGAGCAAGACGAGGCAAATATATCATATGGATTTGAATTTGAAATATTAAAAGCAGAAATTTTATTTGAATTGGAGAAATATCCTGAAGTTATACAAAATATCGATGAAATCATCGCATTGCAACCAGAATTCGATAAGATCTCAAGCCTTTATGAGCTTCGTGCATTAAGTTTCTTTAACTTAAATGATTATAACCAAGTTCTAAATACCTTAGATTCAGCTATAAAGGCCAATCCAAATGAGGCAAAGAATTACTTTCTTAAGATTGACTTCTTAAATGATATGGGTAGAAATGAGGAAGCGGAGGAGTTATTAGAAAAATTTATTAGATTACCCTTTTCTGGTTCATTTAATCTTTACCAAAAAGCAAAATATTTAGCTAAACTAAATAAAAAAGATGCTGCCTTAGAAGTTATGAATAATCTAATCCAAGAAAATCCTAAAAATGAGGTTTATTATCTTAGATATGGAGAAATATTGATGATTCTTGCAGATTATAAGGGAGTAATTCAATTCTATGAAAAAACTTTAACTCGGGATATGGAAAGTCATTCTTATTACAAAATCTATATTCAAATTGGGAGGTGTTGGAATTACTTAGGGAAGCCGAATTTTGCCCGAGAATCTTTTATGAAATCAAAAGAAATAGCATTAAAAGAAAATAATCAGCATTGGTTGCGCGACGTTGAGCGATACTTATCAGGTTGATTAAAATGTAGTTACAATGATTTATTGAAAAATTTGTCACATCATAAAGAAAAGAGTTCTTTATGATGTGAAATATAACACTTTTTTTGAAAATCTTGAAATTTAGAACATTACCAGAATCTGGAAATTTCGAAATTTTATCCGATAAGGTTAAAAAATATAAACATAAATATCAAAAATATATAATAGAAATGGAAGAACAAGGAAAAAATTGGAGAATAACCAGAAATGAAATTTTGTCTAAGAAGTTAGAAATACCTTCAGATATAATAATCCTAATAAAATTAAAATATTGTCCTTCAACTAAAAAAGTATTTAAAAAGCAAAAGAAAGAAGAGTTTTTAAATCATAACCAATAATCTCCTAATTTAAGAAAAATAACAATATCCTTCACGATTATATGTCTGATTTTTCTTTTAACTATCATGGATCCAGAAAATCTTAAAAAACTTAAGCAAAAAATCTTGAGAATATTACCGCCCAGAGATGTAAGAAAATTACAAGCGAAAGTTAAAAACGCTTCCTATGCAGAATTTTTAGCAATTGTGATAGCTTGGGCTGATAAATACGCTAAGAAATATGAAAAAAGATATTATAATCTCGCAAAAATCATATTACTTGAGATAGAACCTCCCTTTTTAAATCCAACTGCATATAAAAAATACGAGGGAGAATTTATCAAAGCTGCGAATCATAATTTAAAAGAGTTTAATGAAATAACAATTCATTATCTAAAGAAAATTAATAATAAATTTCCACTTTTTAAAATAATCAATTCTCTCCTAATTATGATGGTAATTATAAAAGAATTTGCCGATTTCCCCCGAAATTTCAATTATTTTGAATTTCAAAAGCAAGTACTTGAATCATTCTTATTTAAAGTCGTTGATCAAGATAAAGACAGATTTGATATTTACTTTTTTGATTGGAACCTCAAATTTGGTTACATTATTGAAGGCTTTTTCAAAGAGATGTTATGCATGAGATTAATGGTTAAAAATTTATTAATGAATCAGGATAATAGTAATTTATTTCACAAAACTCCTTGGATCAATAACATATTAAAACAATTAGGTGAAGACATAGATCAGAGAATAATTAGGAATGCAGTTTTTCACGCTGACTTCTTTTTAGAATATAAGGTTAATTGGGAAAAAAAGTTAATTACTTTTAATTCATTGAATTTTGAGGAGAAGAGAGATTATTCTATTAGGGAATTTTTAAATATCTTTTTCGAGACCATCCAACTAGTATTTACATTTGGATTTTCTTTAGAATATGTTCATTTCCTTAAAATCAGTGAGGGGAATGAAGAAATACTCAAATATATAAAGCAAAATTCACATAATAATTTCGATTATTTAAA
>JBHLRJ010000013.1:0-43261 GCA_048882645.1 Candidatus Thorarchaeota archaeon | reverse complement strand
GTAGTATTCTTCATAATCTTTCCCTGCACAGCGCATATCTATGTAGGTGCATATGATCTGTGAATCGGGGTATTCAGATTTGATTAATTTGGAATTTTTAAGAGATAGATTACAACAAATAACGCTACAATGCGCGTTTTTATTTATATCTCTCGATCCAACGCAATTGATGAATATTATTTTGGTAGGTCGTTTACCATCAGAAGGGCGTTTCAAATGACCGTATGTCGGTCCATTAGGAGCTAAAATTCTTTCAAGTTCTATTTGATTAATAACATTATCATATACTCCATAACCGTAGTCATCACCTTTGTAAAGGTCCCACCCTGTTGCTACTATAATGGTCCCTACTTTAAGATCAACAAAGGAATCTTGTTGACTAAAATCAATCGCCTGCTGTTCACATGCATCCACACATGCAAAACATTCGACACATGTATTTCGATCTAATTGTGAAATGGCTGGTACCGCTTGAGCAAAAGCAATATCTATAGCTTTTCTTGCAGATAGGTGCTCATCGAAATAATTACTGGTAAATACGGGACACACATCGGCACATGAGCCACAACCAGTACATTTATCTTCCAGTACAAAACGTGCTTTCCTTCTAATCTTAACTTCAAAATTGCCAATATATCCATCAATTTGAGAAACCTCACTGAATGATAAGATTTCTATATTCGGATGACGATTCGCTTCAAGCATTTTTGGACCCAAGATTCATATGCTACAGTCATCAGTTGGAAATGTTCTATCTAATTGGCTCATTCTTCCACCTATAGTGGTATTTTTTTCAACTAAATATACTTTGTATCCCGCATCCCCTAGATCTATTGCTGTGGATAATCCCGCGATTCCCCCTCCAACTACTAATGCAGCTGGTTCTACAGGTACCTTTTTAGTGGGCACATCTTCTAATAACTTCGCACGAGCAATTCCGGCTTTAATTAATTCGATTGCTTTTAATGTTGCTTTTTCACGTACTTCAGGTGCTTGATGTACAAAAGAACAGTGTTCTCGTATGTTTACAAATTCCAAATATCTTGGAGGTAAACCCATCTCCGTTAATATAGCATGAAATACAGGTTGATGCGTCTTAGGTGTACATGCAGCAACTAAAACTCTATTAAAATTTACTTCTTCATGTTTTTCCTTAATTTCAGTAGAACCGCCTTCTGTACACAAAGAAATATATGGATAAGCCCACACATTTTCTAATTTATTGATTTCTTCAACTATTCTAGGAATATCTAATATACCTGCTATGTTAATACCTCAGTGGCACACAAACACGCCTATTCTAGGCTGAACTTCGTTTTCATTACTATTGGTCTGTTTATCAGACAATATGTTCACCTTTAGTTAAATTAACCTCCTAATTTTTGTAAGGTTATATTTTTTCCTAATTTCTTAGAAACCTAAGAAATGTGTTTCTCGATGTTAAGGTAAATTGTTTATGCTATTAAAATTAATTTATTATTAAAAGTAATTTGAATCCGACTAAATTCTGATAATTTAAGTCATAATCTTATTTTTAAATTTAACGAGAACATATAAATTGACAGATTTTATTCATATATTTTAGCTAAATTATTGATTTTCTAAATCTCTCATTTTTACATTATCAATTTCGATAATAAATAAAACAAAAACTCTTCAATTAAATTGAAAAATAAAAAGATATTATATATTTAGTTGTTTCAATTTTTCTTCGCTAGGTCGTCCTGTTTCCCAATCCCAACCTCTTCTAGCGTAATATTTCCTTAGATTATCTTCTAAATCAAGTTTTACGCCCATAATTCTTCCAGATGGCAAAGTTTTTGCAAAATGGTGAGGAAGTTTATCATCTTGTCGTGTAATTCCTAAATTGCAGCTGATTACCCTTTTAAGGTTGTTTATTCGTTCTCCCACATCCATCAAAGAATTCTGATCATAATTGAAACCTGTAGCGGCATTAATATATCCAATAACATTTTCAAGCTTTAGATGCAGAAAATTACAATTTACAGCCGAATCATCAATCGCTCTAAGATCCTGAAGATTAGCAATTCCTTTTTCACTTCCTTTTATATTATATCTACTCTTACTCCTCTTAACACGTATAGATTCATAGGTATTATTTCCTAATTCAGCACCGTACCAATCACATTTATTATGATCTGCTCCAACACATCCCGTCATATAACTTAATGCTTGCCCCGCAAATGCTCGAGGTTCATGCATTGGAATCTCTAATCCTTTTACATGAGCAGCCAATTCTGGATCTACATTCAGCTTTTCAGCCATAATCCGAACACCTTCAGCAAGCACACTCCCAATACCTTCTCTTTTAATGATTTTTTCAATTAAGTCTAAAACTAATTCCCCATTTCCCCATTTTATCTCTTCAATTCGAAGATCGGTAAGATATGATTTAATCTTATCAATGCCTAAATCATTTTCAGTCAAGTAGATTAAAAATGCAATACTCACTCCACATGAAATCGTATCAATCCCATACTTATTGCATAGATGACTTGCTAAAATTACAGACTTAGAATCAAAATTTCCGCAGAGAGTGCCTAAAGCCGCAACAGATTCATACTCTGGGCCATCAACTTCAATTTCTTCACCATTTACCTCAATAACTGTAGCTTTTCCGCATCTCATAGTGCACCCTGCGCACGCATAACTAAACATTGGGTACTCTTCCTTTAACGTTTTACTTGTTAATTTTTCGGCAAGAAATTCTGCCTCAGTGAAATAATATCCTGGAGTGTCACCATTTACCATCCCTAGATCGAGATAAAAATTAGTTCCATACAAATCAAACAATTGGGAACCTACATTCGCCATCGGGTTTCCTTTTTTAGCTGCTTCTTCTTGCTTTCTTATGTTTTTTCCAAGTTCGTTGTCAAAAACTTCGACTCTTTTTGATCCATGAATCGCCAGAGCTTTTAGATTTTTTGAACCCATAAGAGCTCCTAATCCGCATCGTCCCACGAGTCTTCCCTCATCGTTAATAATTGCGCCATATTTTACTAGATTTTCTCCACCTTGACCTATGCAGGCAATTCTAAGATTAGGTTTATTTAAATCTTTCTTGATTAATTCTTGAGCTTCATAGCAATCTTTACCCCATAAATTATTTGCATCTTTGAATTCAATAGCCTCGTCATTTATATACAAATAAATTGGCTCTTTTGATTTCCCAGTAAAAACCACTGCATCATACCCACTATTACGTAATGATAAACAAAAGTAACCCCCAGAAGTTCCTTCTCCCCATATACCAGTTGCAGGAGATATTCCTGTTACTGAATATCTTCCTGAATTTGGTCGAATTGTTCCTGTTACAGGACCTGTAGCAAAAATTAATGGATTTGTCTCTGCATAAGGATTAGTTTTAAGCAGGTTGAAATCTTTCTCTGAAAGTAAATCGTACGTAATTTTGGCACTTAATCCAGTTCCTCCTAAATACTCTCTTGCCACTTTAGGATCTAAATCTTTAATTTCATATCTCTTCTCACTTAAATTAATAAACGCAATTTTGCCATTATATCCATATAATTTTTCAGTCATTTTTTTCTAACCTCTTTTTGGGCTTAAAAATCAATATCCCTCCCATCCCAGGCGTATTCAAATATTTTTTTATATATCTCCCTATTCATATATCGAGGCGCCAAAAGATCTACAGCATCAGTTTCTGCATAATTAATTAAAAGATCTATTTTCTCCATATATTCCTCTTTCGTTAGAGTTGGATTCTTTATTTCTTTTACACAAACAGCCCCACCAATGGAATGAATAAAATTTTTTATTGCTTGAAGTAAATCTGTAAGTAATTCTTTTTTTTCTTTTCCTTTAGATTCAACTCCGAAAATAGGACATAAATCTTTCCATCTCTCTGAAATTTTCGCAGTGTATCCCACTGTATAAGGGAGAAACAATCCAACGCAAAAACCATGATGAAGCATTAATACTTTCCCCATGCTATGACCTAAACCATGATCGAGTCCAACTCTAGAATTAGCAAAACCCATTCCTGCCATTATTGTAGCTAACTGCATTTTTGCACGAGCTTCTATATCCTTACTGCCATATTTATAGGCTCTAGGTAAATATTTTAAGATTTCCTTTATCGCACCAATATTTAAGGCATCAGTTATAGGTCCACCCCAAGATGAAACATATGTTCCTAAAGCATGGGCAAGTGCATCTAATCCGGATGCCATAGTTAAAAAAGGTGGCATATCTTTCACGAAATCCGTATGTAGAATTGCTACATCTGGAAGTAACTCAGCATGTGCAACAGCTATTTTCTTTGGAGGATCTCTATTCATATCTGTAAGCATAGCTGCACCTGTAGCCTCAGATCCAGTTCCGGAAGTTGTAGGAATAGCAATTAAATACTTTACCTTCTTTCTCAAACCCAAACTCATAAACGGTGAAAATCTACGAAGATCTAATTTAGGATTTTCATATTTTAACATTATTGCCTTAGCACTATCCATTACACTTCCTCCTCCAATCGCGATAAATACCGTAGGTTTATATGCTTCGCAAATCTTTACTGCCTCTTCAATTGTATAAAGTGGTCCCTCTGGTTCCACTCCAGACCACACTTTTGATTCAGCATCCATAGGATTTAGTACTTCAATTATTTTATCTGCAAATTTTTCAGTGAAATCATCTGTAATTATTAATACTCTGCGTTCTTCCTTCTCAAGTTTAGGCTCTAAAAAACCTCTAATTTGGTTTAATGAAGTCAATCCATAAAAGACTTGTGATGTTCTAAATCTTGCCATCATGTCAGCTGGAGCTCTTCCTAAAAACCCACTTATTCTCTCTTTAAGTAATTTTCTTTGATTTAGAGCTTGTTCATCTTCTGTATTTTCCATTTCTTAATTCACCATAGGATAATAATTTAAATTTTTGATCGAAAAGATATTAACTTATTCCTTTTTAAAATTTGTTATAGGTATAGTATGTAGATTGACAAATTTGATAATAATGTTTAATCAAACAAATTTTTTGATAAATTTATGAAATGAGGTAAATCGACTAGGAAGATTAGTACATTTAACAAATTTGGTTTATGAGAAAAAAAAAATAATAATTAAAAAAAATTATGCTTCAGTTTCTTTTAAAATATCCCCAAAAAGTCGCCTAACTGCATCAATTCGCTTTTCTTCTCCAATTTGCTCTACATCCTTTAATGATATAGCTTCTTTTGGGCAAATATCGATGCATGCTGGATATGGTTCACCACGTTCGGGATTGATATAATCTTCTTTCATGGTCTCGCAAAGATCGCAAATCAACGCTTTCTGGGATTGGATATGCAAACTTAACACTCCGAAATCGCAAGCTCGTATACAAAAGGCACAACCATTACATTTATCATCATCTACAATAATGGAGCCTGTTTTTTTGTCTTGCTCCAAAGCCTTTTCAGGACATGCTCTTACGCAGGGTGCATCATCACACTTCTGACACGCCAGAGCTACGTTTAAAATGGGTTCAAGCCGTACTCTGTGAATTCTAGTATTTATTGGATTAAATTCTCCATCATGAACAAAGCTACATACACTTTCACACGTTTCACAGCCCGTACATAAGTTTGGGTCAACAATGATGAATTGATGGACAACTCCGCCTCTCTTTTTTGTAGTTTTTGACATGCTTTACTTTTTACCTCCTGCGGGTTTTAAATTACCAATGACAAAGTCTAATCCAAGTGATTTTAAGGTTTCATCAGTCGGGATTCCTGTCTTTGTATCCCAACCACGAGCTTCAAAATAACCACTTAGAACTTTTTGATATCCCTCTTCCTTCAAAACTACACCTTTTGCTGGTCCTTTTGTATGAGGCTCCTTAAAGAATCGTTCTGGAGGACGATCATCTTCTCTCTTCCAGCCTTCTCGAATATTAAAGCATTTTGAAAGGTTAACAATAGCTTCACCCCTATGCTGTATGAATTTATCTGTAACAGGGATTCCTGTTACTAGTTCGAATACTTTAGCCATCTCGGCATCATTTTCATAAATTCCCCGAGTAAATTTACATACAATATATGAATCAATTATAGCGTAGATGTCTTCTAACTCTTTGATTGCTTTTCCTCTTTCAACTGGCTTATCATATCCAAATCTATCGAATTTTCCTTTAGCATCTAAACCATAGGAACCATTTCGTAAATGGCAAGCACCACGGACCGAAACACTCATTCCTACTGCGAAAGAAGACATCCCATGGACGTCAAACGCGGGTAGCTCTAGTCCTTTGACATGCATAGCGTAATATGATGCACCTTTTCTTCCCATTTCCTCTAATCGCCTTCCTGCTTCTCTTGTACCATCTCCAAATATTTTCCCGGCAAAACCCTTACCCAGTATCATTTCTTCTGTAAATCGAACTAAGTTAACAGTACTTCCAAATGGAAGCTCATAACCTAAATCTTCTTTAGTGATAATGCCTTTTTCGAAGCATTCACAGGCCATTGCGGCCGTAGCGCCTCCACTAATAGCGTCAATACCAAGATCATCAGTCAGAGATACACATTTGAACACTGAGGGCCAATCGAAGTTACCACATGCAGTTCCAAAGCTGTAGCATAATTCTTGATCAATGCTTGAGTATAAGTTTGGCCAGTTTGGGTGATCTTTTGGTACTTTTGTAATGTGATCACATCCTATTGAGCATTGAGAACATGCAACTTTTTTGACTACCCAATCTTGATTAAGAATATCTCCTGTGAATGTACCGTCATCTATTTTGTCCCATGTACCTTCTCGGTGGTTGAAGATGGGCATCATTCCAAGCTTATTGTAGCTTGTAATACCTGCTGGAGTTCCTAAATCACGATACTTTGCTGTAGCTGGTCCATTTGCAACTTTAATTAATTTCTTAGCTAACTTAAAAAATTCAACTGGGTGAGCAACACTTATACCTTTTGTACCTCTAAAGCATATAGCTTTAAGATTCTTTGAGCCCATTACTGCGCCCATCCCTGTTCTTCCTGCTTGTCTGTTGCGATCATTAGTAATACTTCCCATATGACCCATTCTTTCTCCACCAGGGCCAATAGTCATGATTCCAAGACGATAATCTTGAAATTCTTCTCTCAAGATTTCTTCAGTTTCCCAGCAGCCTTTACCCCATACAGTATCCTTACAAGGTACTAAATAGTAATCATCATCATCAATAACCATGTATACAGGTTCTGGAGCTTTACCTTTAATCACAATCATATTAATGCCCGCACGTCTAGCTTGAGCACCAACAGATCCAGAGGAAATAGCCATTCCAAATTGACCTGTTAATGGAGATTTAGCGAAAACTCCATATTTAGAACTTGTAGGAAGAATAGTTCCTGGAAAGGGACCATGAGCATATACAAACACATTTTCGGGACTTAATGGATCAACATCAGCAGGACATTCATCCCACAATACTTTGCCCCAAAACCATAACCACCTATCCAATCACGGCAAAATTCATTTGAGAGTTTAGTCTTGGAAAACTTTCCGTCAGCTAAATCAACATCTAAGCGAACTTGGGTGAAACCTTTAACCGCCATATCTGAAACAGGTATTTCCTTAATTTTACTCATGTTTTTCACTATCCACTTTAGTAATTATATTTAGATTTGAATGTAATTATTATGAATAAATTATCAAAATTTTAAAGGTTATTTGTTAACTCCAAAAACAATCTCATTAAAATATGAAAGAATAATAGATTTTGAATAATGAGAGTAAATTATCAAATTATTTCATAGAATAAACTCATATCTTATCTTCACCTTATTTTCAGCAATTTATAAAAAAATCGTGTTATAATTGAATATCTTATATTTTTTTCTTAAATTTTTTACTTAAAACAGCAACCAAAAAAAGTATACTAAAACCAATATAAAATAAGTAATAATAATCAACGGAGATTGTGGGTCTATCAGAAGGAATTTGAGGCGTAGATCCACCAAAATCTTGTGGAATATCACCAGTGGAGTTAACCCGTAGGGCATAAATGTCTGACTCAGAAATATTAAAATTTCGGTAATCCATCCAAGTAAAAATTGCCCCTCCTACATCATCATTGACAATTTGGGGGTAAATCTGATCTAAGTGTGCTGAGCAAATAATAACACCGTTAGAAGCCCATCGCTTGATTCCCGTTAAATCAATTTGCTGAGTATAAATATTGAAATTCGTCATTCTATTATCCTGCCAAACAATGATTGCCACTCCATTTTCATTACTACAAATTTGTGGATAATAAGGAAATGAAGAAATAGCTTCACAAATTGCATTACCATCTACATTCCATTGTGGAGATCCAGAGGAATTAATCCTTTGAGCATAAATTTCATAATAAGATCCATTTCTTAAATCTTCCCATATAATGAATGCTCCTCCGTTTCCGTCATTGCAGATTTGAGGACGGTTTTGTGCATTAATTGCTGTACAAACAGCTGTACCATTTAGTGTCCAAAGCATATTTCCATTTGGATCAACTCTCTGTGCGTAAATATTGGGATTGATCTCGTCTCTCCAATCTTTCCAAGTAATAATTACACCTCCAAAACCATCACTACAAATTTGAGGAGATCCTATATGTTCATTTAATGTACAGATTGCTGTACCATTTGGAGCCCAAAGAATGCTCCCGTTTGAATTAATTCTTTGAGCATAAATATCCCAATCAGTTCTCCTATAATCACTCCATACAATAATTGCACCTCCTGTTCCATCACTGCAAATTTGAGGTTCAATTTGATCATCAATTTCCGTACAGATTGCTATACCGTTTGGGGACCAAAGTACATTTCCATTAGAAGCAACCCTTTGAGCATATATATCTGATTCCCACCATGTAACGATTGCTCCTCCTTCTCCATCACTAACTAGTTTTGGAGTAAATTGATGGTAATTAGCTGTGCATATGGGTATACCATTATTACTCCACATGAATTCTCCATCACGATTAACTTTTTGAGCATAAATATCCAAGCCTGTAGTAAGAAGATTTCTTTCATCATCCCAAACGATTATTGCTCCTCCTGTTCCATCACTAACGAGATCAGAAACATTTTGATGATTAATAGCTGTACAGATTGCAACACCATTGGCTTCCCATTGTATAGATCCATTGGAATTAACCTTTTGAGCGTAAACATCAGATTTAACTCCATTTCTATAATCTCTCCATACGATAATTCCACCTCCTTCTCCATCATTAAGAAGTTTAGGGAATACTTGATTATTACTTGTTGTACAGATTGCTATTCCATTTATAGTCCAATTAAGTGAGGATGAAGCTTTCGCTGACGGTGTAAGACTTAAAATATAGATTAGTGTAATAACCAGTAAAATTTTTGTTTTTACATAGGCTTTTTTTGCTATTTTCATCAATTTGATTTCTTTAAGTGGAAATTGAATAATAATTATTTCATAAAAGTATTTAAACCTTTTTTGAAATAGAAAAAGTAGTTTAAAAATTGACTAAATTTAATAAAAAAGGGATCATGCCAAGAAACATTAATTTTAGCTAAACTTGGAAAGAATTAATCTTCTCATAAGTTCAATTTTAATATATGATTTTAAATGCAAGATGTGCATCTACGAAAAATAATTTTTCATCTTTTTTCCTACGTGATTTTTTTCTGCCGTGTTCTAATTACATGGTCATAAACTATGTGTAGGGGGGCACCCTCATTTTATGGTAAGTTAAGAAGGTAAATAATATTAATATTTCAGTAGACTTAAAGAAGGCTTATTGAATATAAAATAAGGATAATGAATAAGTTAATTAACTGATTTAAACTATACTAAGAAGAGTAATTTTCCTAGAAAGCTCATTAGGTCTAAAACTTTAATTTTTTCTCTTAATTCTCTATTTTCATTGAGGTAACAATTTAAATGAGCAATACATTTGGGGCAAGCGGTTATTAAATATTCCGCACCCGTTTCTATTGCCTGTTTAATTTTTTTTTCTTGAAGTTTTTTTGAATCTTGATTGCATGAAATGTAAGCCGAAACTCCACAACATTCTGCATCTTGCCTCGTATCTTCCATTTCAATAAGATTTACGGCGGGGATTTGTTTTAATACTTCTCGCGGAGCATCGAAAACTTTCCCCAATCTACCAAGTCTACATGGATCATGATATGTAACATTGATTTTATCTAGACTTGGAAATGATATATCTTCTAATAGTTTCTCTTTTAAAATATATTCAGATATGTGGTAGATCTCAAAATCAAACTCATCAGAACCCTTGAAAAGATCTTTATAATCATGCTTCCATGTATAGTATCCTTCAGCACAATTAAATATTAGAGTTTTAACACCTGTATCTTTAAAGAGCTTAACATTGTATTTAGCCAATTTCTTAAATGTCTCAACATCACCTCTCCAACTTGCATCGTGACCGCAACATTTTTCTTCTGGTAACACAACTGGAACTATATCGTTTTGATTCAATAGCCCTATTACACTTTTAGGTATCTCGGGGTAATCTGGAGCATTCAACGAGCTCCAATTTTCTTGAGATCCATAGGTGGATATCATCACTCCCGATGAATCAAGAGCTTTTTCAAAATCTTCAGGGATCTGGTCTGTATTGCAGCAACAATTACAATTTAGGCACCTATTTGCTTCTCGTATTGCTTGTTCTTCGCTATAACCTAATTCCATCTCATCAAAACAGACAAGCCGTTCATCGCTAGGCATAAAGTTCATTTCTTGGCATACTTGTGTTAGGATATATTTCTTAGGTATTGCTGATCTCTTCAAATTATCCTTTCTTATCCTTCCTTCTTTTAAATCAAGACCTCGGAGATAACGATTAATTGTGAATGCCGCTTCTCTCCCATCTCCAATGGCATCCACAGCACACATTAATGAGCTGTTGATGATATCTCCTCCGGCAAATACACCAGGTATACCCGTTTCATAAGTCAAATCATCAACCACAATTTTTCCTCTTTCAATCTTTAATTTGTTATCGGTTGCGGCATTAAGCGGTTCTGGATCAAGCCCTTGACCTATAGCGATGACTATATAATCAACTACAATTTTAAATTCTGATCCTTCAATTTTTGTTAAGGGTCTTCTTCCCGTTTCAGGATCAGGATCCCCCCATTTTATTTTATAACAATTTAATGCTAGTTTACCATCAGGTTCTTGTGTAATATTTGCAGTTGAAGTTTCAAAATGGTATTCCATTACTTCTCTTTCGGCTTCGTGTAAATCTTTAAGTACATTCTTTAGAGCTTCTTCAGTTAATATATCCACAAGATCAACTTTTGTTGCTCCTAACCGAAGAGCAGTTTCACCAGTGTCTACTGCAACAGCACCCCCTCCAATAATACCAAAAGTTTTTCCTTTAAATTCCTCTGGATTTTCCGAACACTTATATTTTCTTTCCAAAAGAAAATCAATCGCAACATCTACATTAGGAAGATCCTCTCCTTCTAGTCTTAGAGTTTTTGGTACATATAGGCCTACAGCTATAAAAACTGCCTTAAATCCTTGGTTCCATATATCTTCTAATGTAAAATTTGGTCCAAATTCTTTATTTAAAAGAATTTCCACCCCCATACTTTTTATAAATTCAACATCATGATCAAGTGCCTCGTCAGAAAGTCTATATTGTGGTACGCCATATCTCACAACTCCTCCAGTTTTATCTCCTTTCTCAAAAATAGTTGGTTTATATCCCATTCTAGCAAGATAATATGCTGCTGATAATCCTCCTGGACCTGCTCCAATAATCGCAACTTTTTCTTTGGTTTGAGGTACAGGTTTTATTCTACTTTGACCCGGATGCTGAGCTTCATAATCCGATACAAATCGCTTAAGTTCTCGAATTGCAACAGGATCATCAAAATATTGTCGATTACAATTCAATGCACATTGGGCAGTACAGATCCTCCCACAGAGGTATGGTAATGGATTCTTATCTCTTATTAAATCAATAGATTCTTGGAATTTTCCTTCTGATATAAGTGATACATATCCTTGAACATCAACTCCAGCTGGGCATCCTACTACACAAGGAGCTGTACCTGATAAGAAAGGAACACACCCCATAAAATACCCAATTTCTCCCTCCCTAGTGGTTTTCAATCCCGTCCCTTCTAAAAATCCAATTTTATTTGTAAATTTAATTTTATCTTCAGCCATTAATTTTGGCAAGCTAGAATATACCCTTTCATGATTACAACTTTGTAATCCCTCCATTAATGGTTGATATTCAGAGGTGAGGGAGCGAAGATCTTTAACAATTTTAGTGAAATTAACCCCAATCTCTTCTTTTGTCATTGGACAATATATGCTACATAAACCACATGTAAGGCATTTCCATATATCATTATTTCTTAAAGCTTCTTCTGGTGTTAAGAAGGTTAGGTCCATAATCAAGCTACGTGGATAGAATATGTCAACAAAGGCGGTAGGACAAACATTATTGCATTTATTACATGCGTAGCAATAATTAGCAGCACTGTTTACTCTTTTGAGCAATTCTATTGACTCTGTACTTGTAATTTTATCATCAGATTTTGTTTTATCAGATTCAGTCATCTTATCCCAAGAGTATTATCTAATTTACGATGTTTATAAAAAATGTTGTTTTAATTTGAATATAACTGTTATAGTTTGATTATCAAAAATTTATATAAAGCTTTTTAGCACATTAATACATAATTGGGAAATAATAATTTAATCTATGATAAAATTGAACCTTGAATCCCTCGATTTTGCACGAATGGGTCCAGTTTTTGGATGTTCTTTAAAGGATTCAATGAAATTATTAATGTCTAATGGTTCGATTCCATTAAAGCATTATATGCGAATAATTTTTATAAATACATGCAGTATTGTTGGGATTCCGTTTCGCATTCGAGAATATATGATGTTAAATCGAAAGATTAAAAAAACTAAGCTTCACTCTGATCCAATTTTTATCATTGGTCATTGGAGAAGTGGTACAACTCACCTCCACAATTTACTTTGCCAAGATCCTCAATTTGGGTATGTTACAATGCTTGAAGCTTCTTTTCCGAAGTGCTTTTTGACCAATTCTTTCTTCAGATATTTCATGTCTATAATGTTGCCAAAGAAGCGTCCCATGGATAATATGAAAATGGGAGTTGATGAAGCTCAAGAGGATGAAATGGCTTTGGCTAATATTTTTCCTTATACACTTTATAATGCATGGTATTTCCCGAAACGGATGATGGAATTTTACTACAAATATCTACGGTTTAAAAATATTTCCCCTATAGTCTCTAAAGAATGGAAAAAAGGTTATATAAGTCTATTAAAGAAGACAACAATCAATATGGATGGAAAACGTCTTGTGTCAAAGAATCCACCTAATACTGCCCGAATTAAATTTTTATTAAATCTATTTCCTGAAGCTAAATTTATCCATATATATCGAAATCCCTATACTGTATTTTTATCCACTCGACACTTTTATAGGAAGACTATGGAAAGATTCACATTCCAGCGAGTTTCAAGCGAATCAATCGAAGAAAATATCTTTAAAATTTATAAAGATTTGATGAAAACTTATTTTAATGAATATAAATTGATCCCTAAGGGTAATTTGGTGGAGATTAAGTTTGAAAATTTAGAAACGGATGCAATTGGTCAGTTAAAAAAAATCTATTCAGAGTTGAATCTCTCTGGATTTGAAAAGAATAAAAATCGATTCCAAAACTACCTAGATCAGATAGAAACTTACTCAAAAAATAAATTCCAATTAGATAACAATACAATTAAAAAGGTTGAACAAAATTGGGATTTTACCATAAAAAAGTGGGAATATGGTATTCCTGATTCTTAGCTACTCTTTAGGATGTCCCAAGGGACACACTTTTAAGCAGTAAGAACAATAATTATTATTTATCAAACTATCTATACATTTGGCACGATCAATATGGGTTATCGCGGGGGAATTATCATGATATATTGGTGTTTCATAAGCAGCATTCCCTTTACATCCTCTTACACAAGCTCCACAATTCTTACAATATTCTTCCATTGGTTTAAAATTTTTTTTAACCTTATTAGGAATTTCAGCATCCGTCGAAATTATAGCCCATCGCTGACGTGGTCCATATTCAGGTGTAATTACGAGTCCATTCCTTCCCATAAATCCTAAACCCGCAGCAACAGCATGTGGTGGAAATAAGAGTTTTCCTCCAAAAGGATGATGAGCTTCACTTTTATAGCCCTTATCTTTTATATATTTTGTTAATTGTAATGTTATCTCACCCAATTCATAGTAAACCCGAAATGCTTCTACTCCGCAGTTAATACTTGGTGCATCTTTAATTTTTTTCCAATTCATTTCCATACCGAGAACAACGCAATTGTGTCCATAGATTTTGAGATTATAGAAAACAAAATCTTCGATAAGTGGAGTATATCCTATAAGGTCTATACCTAAATCTTTAGCTCTATTTTCGAAATCCTTCCAAAATTCTGGGCTTGTTTTAGTTTTATTATTATTTTCATTGCCATACTTAGATTCTCTTCCTTTTTGAAAACCTTTAAATGTATTTTGAATATATTCACTAAACTTATCTGAGGTCTCACGATCCAGCGTTTCATCAGATTGTAATCTCATTTTAAAGAGTTCTCTTGGTACTATGAATTTCAAATTCTCATTTTTTCCAATATATGTTGGATCTATTCCTACTTCTGACATTTCTTAATCCGTTTTCACATGAAAAACTAAAATTTTTAGTTTTCCATATATTTATTACAATATAAATATAATGGTTAATAAGATAAATCCTTCCAAATATAATTGTCCTTTCTGTGGTAATGGATTAGAATTCAAATTTTCAAAATGTTTTAATGTTTATTGTCAAGGCCACCAGTTTCAGATAGGAAATTTAGTGGTTTATCGCTTTAATCCCGATCTGGGATTAGGTAGAATTATAAAGAAGTTGGAAATCCCTACTTCGAAATCTTTAGATGAGGAAGATACTCATTATGTGATTAAATATAAAGTGAGTTATAAGAATAATATCATAAAAATCCTTCCTCCTATCGATCTGATTCACTACGTTTTTGAAGTTAATGAAAAAATTGATAGTAAACAAGGAATTGGAATCATAAACACTAAGGATTTTGTTATTAAAGATGGATTAATTTCTTATGAACTATTAAAGGAAAATGGTAAAAAAAGTCAAGTTTACGAACCCGAAATTTATGCTAAATACATCACGCCTGTAGAAGCGTTAATTTTTCAAAAAGAATTTGATCCTCCAAGAAATTTTTTAATTAAATATTGGGCTAACTTATTTCATTCTTACTATACATCATTTCAAATTAAATGTATAACTAATTCGCGCCTCTCATTAATGCCTCATCAAATAAATGTTACATATCGTTTAGCTGAAGAACATTTTCCGAGGATTGTACTTGCAGATGAAGTTGGATTAGGCAAAACGATCGAAGCAGGTATATATATTAAAGAGATGATGGCAAGGAATCTTGCTGAAAGAATTCTAATCATAGTACCTGCTTCATTAAGCAAACAATGGGAATTCGAATTAGCTAACAAGTTTAATCTAAATTTTACTATTTATGATGGGAAAAAAGTAAAGGAGGTTAAGAATAAAGGCAATTACAGAAGTTCTAGCGTGCTTCAAAATCCTTTTTATTATGATAATTTAATTATTTGTTCACTGCAGTTTGCTAGAAATCCAAAATATATCGAACTCTTATCAGCCATTTCATGGGATATTGTGATTTTTGATGAAGCTCATCATCTAAGAAGGTATTTAACCAATACGACAACAGGAAGATATAGGGAAACGCTTAATTTTGAATTAGCACGGAATCTAAGTTTAAATTCCGAAAGCTTGTTGCTCTTAACAGCAACTCCATTACAACTCAATTCATTCGAACTTTATTCTTTGATTGAGCTTATCCATCCTGAAGCGTTTAATAGTTTTAGCGAATTCGAGCACTTCAGAAAAAATATGCCCTTTATTAATCTTCTTATCAAAAATATTAACCAAATTGATAAGTTGAACAATTTTGAAGTCAACAATACAATAAAACTTCTAAGAAATCTTAATTACGTTGATAAGCAAAAAAGAAGTGAGCAGATAATATCGGAAATAAAAAATGAGCCATTTAAATTAAAAATCTTAAAAAGAATTGAACAAGATCATACCTTATCTAAATTTCTAATCAGAAATCGCAAAAAAAATGTCTTTACTGAAGACCTTCTCAGTAAGAGAAGTGTTAATACCATTATGGTTAATCCAACTAAGGAAGAATTAGAGATTTATAACGAGATTCGACTTTATCTTGCCCAAATCTATAATTCCACTCCTAGTAAGGAGAATGTAGGTCTTGGATTTGTAATAACAACTCTTCAAAAGCTATTGACAAGTTCAAAATATGCTATTATGAAGAGTCTAGAGAGGAGATTGGAACAGATCACCAGGTATAAAGATATTTTTCTTGATTTAGACGTAATAAAAAGCGAAGATCCAGAATATTTCGAATTAGAAATTGAAGATGAGTTCCTTGATTCTGAGCTGTTTGATAAACTAAAAGATAGACTTACTGATGAACAAATAGAATATGGTACAACTGTATTTAATCAGGAAAAAATATTAAATGACTTTTATAATAAGTTAAAAAATATTCCATATGATTCAAAATCGGATAAATTATTAGAGATTCTTGAGCAAATTCATTCCCACAATCCAAAAGAGAAAATTATTGTCTTCACTCAATTTGTTGATACTCTTCACTTTCTTAAACGACTCATAGAGAAAAAGGATACCAATTGTTTTGTGGAAGTTTTTTTCGGTGGATTAGATAAAGATCAAAAAGATGAAGCGGTTGAAAGGTTTCGAGACTCCAAAAAATTTTCAATACTCATATCAACTGAGATTGGTGGTGAAGGTCGAAATTTTCAATTCTGTAGAACACTCATAAATTATGATCTTCCATGGAATCCGATGAAGCTTGAACAAAGAATTGGAAGACTTGATAGAATTGGACAAGAATCGCAAGAAATTTACATTTATAACTTTTATATGGAAGGAACTGTAGAAACCGATGTAGTTTATGCTTTAATTAAAAGAATTAATTTATTCGAAGAATCTATTGGTGTTTTAGAACCTATTATAGGAAGAATTGAAAAAGACCTTAAAAATGTAATTTTTGCAGAAAATGACAGGAAAAAGCGTTCAAAACTTAATAATTTCTATAGGACATTGGATGAGGAAATTCAAAGAGCGAAAGAAATTGAGATGCAATTAGATGATTTGATGATTGACAAGAAGTCGTTTCAGATGGAAGGACTAGTAAGTTCCTTAGCATCATGTATTGATGTAAAGTTGTCTCATAATGAACTCTTTCTCCTAATTAATTATTTCTTAAACCTTAAAAATCATATCTATGGATTTATAGAAAATGCAGAAAAAAAATTTATCCAAACAACTGCTATTGATAAATTTATTTCTAGAATAAAATTGAATGATGCTCTCATTAGAGATCATAAATATAGCTTTAGAAATGAGTACGTTGGAACATTTAATCTGGATTTTGCCCGAGAAAGAGAAAAAGTTGATTTTTTCGCATTAGGACACCCTCTAATTGATAATATTCTTGATTATTGTAGAGGTGATTCTTTCAAAGGTACCTATACAGTTCTTAATTTAAAGAAGTCTTACATGCCCGAAAAATTAGATCTTTCTGAATTATATCTTTTCGTATTTACAGTTAAATTTCAAGGTTATATAATAGAGAACCAAATCTTATCTGTAATTGTTGATAAAAAAGGAAATGAAATATTGGACTTGGAAAAGGTAGTGTTAGATATTGGCAACTTCGATAAAATTTTCGAGTTTAATGACCAATCTTTTGAATCTAGTGTTTCACTTAAATTAATTCTTGATCTTCAAGAGAAAGCAAAGAAACTTATAAAAAGAAAAACCTCAATCTGGAAAGCTGAAATTAAAAGACTTAACGAAAAAATATACAACTTGGAATACAATAAAAAAAAGAAGATTTATTCACATAACAAAAGAGTACTGCAGTTAAAAATTGATGCATTAGAACGAAGATTAGACAGAAGTCGGAATAGGAGACCCACTAATCGACAACTTCAAAACATTCAGAATTTAAAAGATGAGTCTAAAAAACAAGAGCGATTACAAAATTTGCAGCGTTTGGAAGAGGAGATACGATTTCTTGAAAAAGATATAGCTTCAGCTAATAAAAAGTTAGATGATTTATCCTTTGATTACGAAGATTTAAAAAATGAAATGAAGCGAAGAAATCTTTCTAAATTTTATACAAATATTTTGTCAATTGCAATAATAAGATTAGTAGATTAGGTTATCTTACTTAACACCAGTGTTCTTAATCATTCTATCGGTGAGATCTAAGAAGGCAGTTTCTACATTTTCTCCAGTTTTCGCTGATGTCTCTATAAAAGGGGCACTTTCTCTTTTGGCAAGTGATTCAGCTTCTACTTTTTCATATCCAACTTCATCATCTTCACATAAATCAACTTTATTTCCAATTAACACTAGAGGTGTTTTTTCTCCTGCATACTGCCGTAAATCTGTAAGCCAATCATTTAGATCCTCGAATGTATGCCATCTTGAGACATCAAAAACTACCAATGCCCCATTAGCACCTTCAAAAAAGCTTGATCTAAGAAATTTGTATCTCTCCTGGCCTCCTATATCCCATATTTGCAATTTACAAGTACTATTTGTTGTAGGGTATCCTTCGATTATCTTTGAAAGAAAGTCCGCTCCAATTGTTAACTTATACTTAAGATGAAATTTATTCTCGACATATCTATGTAATAAACTGGTTTTCCCTACCGCACCAGGCCCAATAATTATAACTTTAAAAACATATAACGCCATAGTGGATCAAAAATTAAATGATTAAATTTAATAAATAATCTCCATCAACTATTTAAACATTTACAAAACACTTTTTTAAAAAGGGAATGACAAAAAAGTATTTATTATTGATGGAGGACATGGATTCTAACTTTTTAGTCAAATCTTTAAGAAAAATGTTCAATCATCAGCTTTGTAAGTTCAATAAAAGCTTTCTCAACATTTTCACCATTTTTGGCAGAAGTTTCGAGATAGACACTTTCTTCTTGTCTAGCAAATTGCTTAAGTTCATCTCGATTAATTACATCGCCTACTTCTGGGAGTAAATCAGATTTATTTCCTAAAAATAAGGTAGGGATCTTGTCTTCTATAATCTTTCTCAAATCTATGAACCATTCTTTCAATTTAGGAAATGTATTTGCCCTCGAAAGATCAAAAACTAATAAAGCTCCATGACTTCCTTCATAAAAGCTACGTCGCAAAACTTTGAACCGCTCTTGTCCACCGATTTCCCAAAGTGAGAGTCTTGAAAATTTTCCCTCTTCAAATTCCACAGTTTTAGATAAAATTTCTACACCAATTGTAAATCTGTAGTTTGCTGAAAATTTATTTTCAATAAATCTCCTAATAAGACTTGATTTCCCTACAGCACCTGGTCCGATTACTAGACATTTGAAATAATGTTCTATTGCCATTGTAAATTAGTAAAAGCTTGGTTGGATAATGTAATTAATAATTCATTAATAGGTTATTTCTTTATTAAGTTGTACTTTTTTCCATATTGTTTAAATATCTTGGTCCCTCCTCCTTCTTGTAAAACTTGTAACGTAGCTTTTGAATCAAAAATTTCCATTCCGCCAACAATATCAACACCATTATCAAATAGAATATCGGGTATCATACTAGCAGAAGGTCCAATTATTATGATTTTTGGAGTTTTTTTTCCAAACCGTGTTAAAATTTCTTCAAATGTGTCGTTTATTAAAACAGTTCCAGTACAAATTAGAATATCCGTAAGGAAATCCTCTTTCTCTAATTGTTCAATACTCCTTTTAAAATTTAATCGACTAAACTCTTGAGAAATTGGAATTGTATCATCTATCAGTGTAATTTTGTTTGTTAAATTCTGTATCTTTCGAATGAGTGGTTTTATTAACCCAATAACAGCGATCTTTGTATCTTTAGTGATACTCAAATAATTTAATAAATCACCCTTGAGTTTTGTGTAAGTGTTTTTTAATGTTATAATTAATTGAGACAGACTGTTTAATGTCGCAATTCCAACAATTTTTTTTATACTTGGGGGTGAATAAGACCATTCCAATAGCTCTGTTAGTGTTCTGTTAGTAAGGTTACCAGCAAATTCTATTTTACTACAATCAGCGATATTAACTATACTTGATAACGTTGATGCTAACCCTAAAAATGGTTCATAACCATTAAAATTAATCTCTACCCCTGTGTAACCTAATCCTATAACAACTTTAGTTACTTTTGGGAGCATAATCTCACGGATTTTAAAAAATCGCTCAACTATCTCGACAGTTTTTTCTATTATCATTTTATTTAATAAATGATGGGCAATATACCTAAATTGCCAAAATATTTTTTACTTTTAGGTTTTCCCAACATTGTATTTTATAGGTTTTTTAGTTTTTTTGTTCATGTACCAATTTCTACACACTTGGTCTAATAAATGTAAAAGCCAAACCTAAGGAATTTGCTCTGATCTAGCAATTCTACATGATGTAATATTAAGATGCATTGCGAAATTTAATTTGTTTAAATAAGATTAATGATTATGTTATTTTAAAAGTATAATAATTGGTGGACTCTGAGTGGAATATATAATAATTGAAAATGAAAAAATCGGGCAAGTAAAAGCAAAACTGCTTACTGAAAAGAATCCTAAGACTTGTGAAGCAATCTGGAATGCCTTACCTTTTGAAGTTAATCTTGCACGATGGGGAGAAGAGCTATACGGTGAAATTCCCATATCTTTAGGACAGGAAAATTCCCAAGTTGATTGTGACATTGGAGATATAGGATTTTGGCCAAGTGGGAATGGATTCTGTATCTTCTTTGGTCCCACACCTGCAAGCAAAGGAGATAAACCTAAAGCCGCTTCTCCAGTAAACATTTTTGCGAGAATTGAAGGAGATGCCAAAATTTTTAATCAATTTCCATCCTTTAAAGGACGAGTAATAAAAGGATAGTATATCTTTCTAATGGTCTCAAAAATGGGAGAGAAAGAAGAAAAAGAATTAATTCCAGTAATGCGTTGTATATCGTGCGATAATCCCATAATTCTAAAAGATAGAATCATAAGACAGAGCTATATATACACAGATTGCATATACTGCAAGAGAAAAGTTAGACATATGTTTTCTTTTCTTTCTACTGATGAAATAGCAGAATTTTCATTTCTCTCCGAGTCAATGCTGTTGCAATCTAAATTAGCTTTAATCAATTTACAGATTGAAAAAGCAAAAAAGTTATTAAATGAAGCCCAAACCTATTCAGAGGATCATGGGCTTCATTTACTAGCACAAAAAATATCTGAGGAGCATGATATGTTATTAGAGCAATTAAATTTATGGGAAAAATTTAAAAGAAATAAAGCCCCTTTTTCAGATCGTTTAAAACTAGCTTCAATAGAAAATATTTTAGACCGTCTAAAAGGAAACCGTGCGATCGAACCCCCTAAATTGGTTGATGAACAGTCGATGCTCATCTTGATCTTAAATGAAGGTGGTGTTCTATTGTTCTCTCATCCCTTTACTGATGAATGGAAATTTGATAATGATCTTTTTGGAGGATTCTTATCTGCGTTTAATTCTATTCATGATGAAATTTTCTCTGAGGGACTTGATCGTGTTAAATTTGGAAATTATACAGTTCTAATGGAACCAATTGAAAATGTTTCAGTATGCTACTTATTTAAAGGCCAAACTTATCCGGCTAAACAAAAATTAACCAAACTTGTTGAGAGGATACAAAAGGATACAGCTACATGCCAAACTTTCAAAGATTATTCCAAGAAAGGTCAAATCGCTGACTTACAAGATATTCCTACAGTCAATAATCTTCTAATGGATATATTCGAAAAGAGTAGTTAGTTGATATTTAATTTGTTTAAAGTGTTCTAGAAGAACTATATTAATAACTCTTCAAAATATCAAAAAAAGCTGATATGAAACTAAAAAAGGTTATAAAGATACTATCATAATTAGATTAACACTAATTTCTACTATTTTGGTGCAATTAATATGAAATCGAATGTTAAAGTGAAAAAAATATTTTTAGCATCTCTTAGACTAGTAATCGTCATTTCAGTTCTTTTAACCATTAATTCTAATTTTACTTCAAACAGTATTAATGAAACGATGTCAATTGAGAATGAATTGAAAGTTTCAAAAATCTCAGGAAAAATTCATATAAATGGTACTTCAGATTGGATAGATTTTAAGAATGCCGGAAATTGTACGGGTCAAGGTACATATTCAAGTCCTTATGTTATTGAAGATCTAATAATTGATGGAGGAGGTTCTAGTAGTAGTATTTGGATCGAAAATTCAGATGATTATTTTATGATCGTAAATTGCAGTCTTACAAATCCTGGGTCAAATTTTGGGCAAGATGCTTCAATAAAATTAAATAGTACCAAAAATGGGCAGTTAATTAATAATACCATAAGAAGTGATGATCTCGGAATCTATATTGGTTTATGTGAAAATAATACCTTTATTGGAAATGACATCAGAACAAAGTACGGTGTCTATATGTTTCTTTCAAATTTCAATAGAATTTTCTTAAACAATATTGAAGGCACTACCTTTGATATGTTTATCCAAAATTCTATGAATTATAACAATTCCATAACAACATTGAACTATACTTACAATAGTAAAGCTTTTACAAGTTATCTCGGTAACCATTGGTCCGGTTATAATGGATTTGATAATGATAATAATGGAATTGGAGATTCTCCACATGATTTCGTGGATGGAACTGTACTCTATGTTGATTATTACCCACTGATAGAACGGATTGATAATTATGGAATAATTGATAGACTTCCTCCAGAAATTACCATCAATGGAATTCCAGGCTATAATTTATTCTTACTTATTGCGATCATCTGTCTGGGATCAATTATGGTTCATAGACATCGAAAAAAAATTATATATAAACAGTAAATAATATATCTCATTTTTTTTTTGAAAATGTAATATCCCCTTATGAATGTTTTATCGTAAAAGGTCTGTTTCACGAAATATTTCGTATAATTAGATTGTGTATGAGATTTTCTATTTAACACAGTCTAATCTCAATTTAAAGATTATAAGGAGAACTCTTAAATTTATAGCTATCCAATATATTAGATATTAACTTTTAAGGAGAATATTCATTATTATGAAATTTATTTTAGCCGGACTGGGAAATTGGTATAATGATTTTAAATATATTGAAAGTGCTATAATTGAAGCTGATAAAGATGGTTTTGATGGAGCTGTACTGCCCGATCACTATATGTGGGGAAATTCGGTAGGGATACAGAGACCAGATATTAATACAACCCTAGAAACTTGGATAGCTATATCTTATTTGCTAGCAAAAACCGAGAAAATTAAAATTGGCACATTGGTAACACCTATTCCTTTTCGGCCTCCAGGTATGTTAGCTAAGATGATTTCCACGGCTGATAATCTGTCTGGTGGGCGTACTATAGTTGGAGTAGGTGCAGGCTGGTCTCAAATAGAATTTGAAGGATATAGTGAATGGAATGGTCCAAGTATACGAGTAGATAAAGCGTATGAGGGTCTCGAACTTATGGTTAAACTATGGACAGAAAGTGTGGTTAACATTGCGGGAAAATACTATCAAGCTAAAGATGCAGTACTGGATCCAAAACCAATCCAGAAACCTTACCCAAAAGTTCTCTTTGGAAGCCGAGGGGCACGCATGTTGAAACTTGCAGGTCAATATGGAAATATTTGTTTCTTTCCCCCATGGTCAGGAAGTAATCATGAAGAGATGAAGCAAATTGTGACAGAATCAGCAAGACTTCATAATAGAATTGATAAAGTTTCATTTATGATTGGAGAAATGAGACCTACTGAGATAGGAGAATATTTTAAAAAAGTAGAACAAGCTGTAGATTTTGGTGCTAGTTATTATCTTGCAAGTTTTCAACGATCTGAAGATTTATCGGTTACGATACGAAAATTTGCTACAGACATAATTCCATCGTTTAGATGAAGACTAATGTTATAAAATTATGGAGAAAAACTGAATATAAAAATTTCTTAAATAATTGAATAATAATCATTTAGGCAAAATTTTCATATAAACATTAATAAGTATTGATTAGCTGTTTTATAGGTTATTATCATGAAAAAGAAATGGTATAAGGGAAAGGTTTTTGTAATAACTGGTGCGGGTGGCGATATAGGAAGTGAAGTGTGTCGTACTTTTGCGCCCTTAGGAATGAAATTTTATTTGCTGGACCTTCCTAGCTCCCCTTTAAATGAATTAGCTCTTGAACTAAATGAATTAGGAGCTGAATATGTTGAATCTTATGAGTTTGATGTAACAAATCGAGAGCAGGTTGAATCTGTGATTAGAAATATCGGAGAAAAGGAAGGATATATTGATATTCTACACAATAATGCGGGAATAGGTAGTACGTGTTCAATTACTAACGGTGGTACTTTTAATGAATATCGAAAAATTATGTCAGTTAATATAGACGGAATATGGCTTATACTTCAAGCAGCACTCCCTTATATAGGACGTCCAAAGCCCTCTAAAAAGTTGCATAACCGAAGAGAAGGACAATTAATTTTTACTTCGAGTTCGGCTGGAAAGACAGGTATACCAAATTTAGCAGCATATTCAATGAGTAAACACGCTATAATTGGATTGGCGGACTCTCTCCGATTAGAATATGAAATGCTAAATCACAATATACAAGTCATCACTATATGCCCTGCCCCTGCAAAGACCAAATTTTGGGATTCTACCCCAGAAATGAGAAATTGGGTCGAGAAATACAAAAAAAGGGGTTTTCTCTATAAATTTGTTGATGTAAAAGATATTGCGAAAATTACACTAAAAGCATCACGTAAATATAAAAGAGAAGTGTTTGTTCCTCGATGGTGGTGGCTTCTATCTTATCTACAACTAACCAGTCATAAAGCAGCTGGAAAATTTTTGATTAAAATAGAGAAAGCGAAGAAGGATATGCCTATAGATTAATTTAACAATTGATTTTCAATGGAGAAGGACAATAAGAGCACGTATTGGAATAATCGATACTCAAAAGGAGGTAAAATATGGGGAGAAACGCCTAGTTTATCTGCTCTCTATGCCTTAAAGTCGTTTAAGAAGTATAATATAGAGAAAATTTTAATCCCTGGCTCAGGATATGGAAGACATACGAAATTCTTTTCGGAAAATAATTATTCATGTGTAGGAATTGAAATTTCAGAAATTGCTATTAAAATTGCTAAATGTTTTGATCCTTTATCTAATTTTATTAAGGTTTCTGTGTTGGAAATGGAGATTGGTGAAGAGATATATGATGCTATTTATTGCTTCAACACACTTCATCTATTTCTCTTAAATGAACGAGAAATCTTTCAAAAAAAATGTTACGATTTATTAAAAGAAGGTGGTTTATCCTTTTTTACTGTTTTTTCGGAGCAAGAACCCAGTTATGGCAAAGGTAAGAGAGTAGAATTAAATACATTTGAAAGTAAACCAGGAAGACCTACACATTATTTCACGGAAGATGATTTAATTAAACATTTTAGAAACTATAAAGTGCTCAAGACAGGAATTATTGAAGAACAAGAAGATCATGGAGAAAGAGGACCCCATAATCACATCTTAAGATATATTTTTGCTCAAAAATTGGGTTAAGGAGCAAAACTCGATCTCATTTTAATTCCCCAATGTCCTTTTTGTTTTGTTATTATCCATAGCGAAGGAAATGAACCAATCTTAGTACCATCTGCTCCATAACCTGAAAATTGATAGTCAGATGTACTTCCTCTAGGTGGCTTTGTATTATTTAGTCCTTTTTATGAGATCTTATTGAGAACATCATTGGTGTTGAAAATTCTGGACTTTTAAATTCAAAATAACCATCTTCTCTTAGTATCATGTCTGGATGAATTTTATGGTAACATTCAGAAAACTCATGTAAAAACTCAATCTGCAGATTCGCATTTATGAGTGCATTTATTATATCTCCCATTGTATGAAACCATTCATAGCTGGCTTGATTTTTTAAATATGCACTAGGATCTGCGTATGATTCTCCTTCTTCCCAATATATAGGTTCACCGTGAGTAAAGTAATTATATCCAACCTTAAAAGGTTCTTGCTTCTCATCGATTAAAAATCCGAATGGATGACTATCTATCACATAGAATATACCATTGGATTTCAAACAAAAACTTATAATTTGAGCCCATTTGATCATGTCAGGCAACCAGCAGAGAACTCCATAAGATGTATATACAATATCAAACTTCTCATCGATTATTTCAGGAATATCATAAATATTTGAGTGAATGAATCGTCCAGGGATATCGAGTTCATTACTCAGTTCTCTTGCTAACATAATCGCTTTTTCTGAAAAATCAACACCTGTTACAGTTGCTCCTAATCTAGCCCAAGAAAGAGTGTCCATTCCAAAATGACATTGGAGATGTAATAAAGATTTTCCTTTAACATCCCCCAATTCTTTCAATTCTATGGGTAAAAGTGAGGTTTTTCCTGATTTAAAACCCTCTAGATCATACAATTTAGATTTCGCATTAATGTTTACAAGTTCATCCCATCTTTTCAAATTTACATTCATATATTTTTTATCTTTTATATCAAGCACCTCTATGGTAAAAAAGTTATAAATTGGAGATTTTAGCTCAAATCAAAAGGGAATTATCTCTAATTCACTTTGGGTATTAGCACTTCCTTTTAGGATGCAGTTCTTAGCAAAAAAATTATTAAAATTGAGTTTGCTATCTCTAACAACTACACAATTATCTAATTTAATATTTTCTCCAATTTTCACATTATCAAAAATTATAGAGTTCGAAAGTTCTACATAATCTCCTATTTCTGAATTTGTACCAATATAAATTTTCGGTCCAAGGAGAACATCATCACCAATTTTAACGCTATCTCCAAGAATAACAGGTTCCATGAAAGTAGGATAATCTCCAATATAGTTTTCTATTTTTAGTCCTTTTAGGTGAGAATTAATAATCTTATTCATGAGTTTTTGAATCTTACCTTTATCTATTTCTTTTTCAAGGATTAAAAGATCTAACTGCTTTAATTCTTCTTCCATATTTACCAGCTCTAATATTTTATAAATTTAATCTCTCAATTAATTTGTCGATATTTTCACCAGTTTTGGCACTTGTAGTGATAACTTCAATATCAGGATTTATGTCTTTCGCGTCTTGAATCATCTTTTTGACGTTGGTCCCTAATCTTTCAGCGAGATCAATTTTATTAATTACTGCAATCTGAGACATTTTAAATAGCATTGGATGTTTTTCAATTACCCATTCGCCTTCAGTTGTAGACACTATGGTAATACGTTTATCTGTACCTAAAATAAAATCAGACGGACAAATAAGATTTCCCACATTTTCAACAAACAATAAATCATAATTATTTAAATCTTTATTTTTAATAATTTGATGAATATGGTAGGCATTTAAGGAACATTCACGGCCAGTATTAATCTGGACTGTTTCAGCATTATGTAATTGAATTCTGTCTGCGTCCACTCTTGTGGTTATATCACCACATATCACTAAAATTCTATATTTAGCAGAAAGGATCTCCACCATTTTTTCGATAATTGCTGTTTTTCCAGCACCAATAGCACCAACAATGTCAATTGATTTAATATCATATTTCTTCATCTCTTGATTATTTTGTTGGGCTAATTGCTCATTGTCTTTTTCAACTTCCATTTTAGTTTGAACTACAAGATCCCTAATCTCATCTCTTGCTAAATTGATACTTTCTAATTCTTTGATCCTTTGAATATTCTGTTTTCTTTTTTCTGACATATATATTACTAAATTTAGAAGTAAGCTAAAATAATTATTTTAATAAATTAAACATTAAAAAAAAATTATTTGGATTCATAATTATAAAAACCTTTTCCAGCCTTCACTCCTAATTCACCTCGCTCCACCATTTCTTTAAGCTCATTTGGTGGTTTATCATCTGGAAAGCCGCTATTTTTAAAATAGGACATTTCAATATCAAAAACTACGTCTAGTCCGATTCGATCCATAAAATTAAAAGGTCCATTATTAGTTTCTATAAAAAATTGGCAAAATATTCTCCAAGCTTTATCAACTGTTTCAATATCAGCATGTCCACCAGCCCAAATCTTCAAACAATCCTTCTTTATTGCTCTCCATATTCTATTCATCACAAAGCCATAGCATTCTTTCTTTACTTCCAAGGGTGTAATTTCTATACTTTCTAGCCAACTCTTTCCTTGTTTGAATGTTTCTTCACTTGTTTGAGTTCCACGCATAATATCCGCTATGGGCATTTTAAAGAGGTCATAGAAATGAATATTTAAAACCTTGTCCCTCCGTTGAACAACATCTTCAATTTTGGAGATTGGTATTGAAGAACTATTTGTAGCGATTATTGCATGCACAGCAGCAACTTTGTCAATTTGTGAAAAAATTTCTCTTTTTAAGTCAAGCTTTTCAGGTACTGCTTCAATTATAAGATCTGCATCTTTAACAGCTTCAGAAAGAATATAAAATGGAGTAATGTTGGCTTTTAAACCTTCTTTCTTTATCTTTAACTTCATATCAGCTGTGAAAGTATCTAAATCTTCCTTTTTGATATCATAAGCTTTAACATTATAATTATACAGAAGTGATTTCTCTATAATTTGTTTACCCAAATAACCTGTACCTATTATAGAAATTGTATTAATCTGCCCGACCATATAAATTCCTCATGTTTTATTCATTATTATAATTCATTTTATGATTTTATACGAATTAATTTATTAACTTTGATTAATAAAGATTTTTCAATTAGGAGACGTTAAGTAAATTTAATTTATGCTCTATCAAACAATGAGTATAAACTTAAGGTAGAATTTAGGATGGAAGCAAAGGATATCAAAAAAATAGCCGTTCTTGGAGCAGGAGTCATTGGAAACAGTTGGGTTGCGAATTTTATATGGAAAGGATACCCCGTGAACTTATGGCTCTATTCTGATGAAGAAGAAACAAAAGCAAAAGAAATAATCAAAGACCACCTTGAAGGTTTAGCAATAAACGGGATTTTTAATAAAAAAGAAGTTCCAAAGATGATGAATTTAGTAACTTATACAACCTCACTTGAAGAGGCGGTTAAAGATGTTGAATTGATAATTGAAGCGATAATTGAAGATTTAACAATAAAACAGAAATTCTTGGTAGAAATTGATAAGTATGCTAATTCTAAAGCGATTTACGCTAGTAGTACCTCATATAAATTGATTAGCGATATTGCAAAATTTACACAATTTTCACAGAGATGTATTGGTGCTCATCCATATAATCCTCCGCACCTAATCCCCTTAGTTGAAATTACTATCCCCGAAGAAGGGAAAGGATCATTAAGAACAGCTAGAATTGCAGCTGAATTTTTTGAGTCGATAAACAAAGTGCCAATAATTTTGAAGAAGGATGTTTCAGGTTTTATAGCAAACCAAATCCAAAGCGCAGTAAGTACTAAATGTGGAGAATTAATTGAAAATGGGGTGTGTACAGTTGAAGATATTGACAAAGCAGTGAGTTTTGGTCCAGGTTTGCGATGGGCAATAGTAGGTCCATATTTAGTTGCTCAATTAGGTGGAGGAAAGGGTGGTATTAAAGGAATTACATTACACATCGGGAAAGCAAATTTAGAGGATCCTAATGAGCAAATGATTAAAGAATTAGAACAATATGCTGATTTCATACAAGGAGAAGTAGATAAAGAACTAGTAAATCGATCCCCTGAATTTGGAAATGATAATGAATCCCTGAAAAATTTTAGAGACAAAGTATTAATTAAAATCTTAAAAGAACATAAAAAAATTTAAGTCAAAAAAAATAGGAAACCATTCTAATCTTTAGTAGACTGGACTTATCTTTATTTATTAAATCTATATTTATTAAGGATTCTACCTAATATCTATAATAACACATTTAATAGAAATCTTAAAAAAATAAAAATAAAAAATTTAAAGAGAGTAGATTATCTATGAGTAGAAAACAACCTACTTGGTATGAACAGCAATTTATTAAAGATATGATGGGATTATTAGGGGGCAAAGCTATTAGAGGAATCTCTAATTCCTTTAGTTCACCAAAAATCTTAATAGGTAAAACTGGAGTTTCAGGAGCAGCAGGAGTTATTGAAGCCGCTTTTGATAAGGAGTATAGAAGAGCGCTAATTATTACGGATTCTTTTACCAAAAAATTCGTACCAAAAGTCACTGATCCTCTTGAATATGTTGAAATCGATTATAGAGTTTATTCTGGTGTAGAACCCGAAGTCCCGTTAAGAAATATAGAAGAAGGGGTCAAGATTTGCGAAGAATATAAACCCACAGTCATAATCGCAATTGGCGGAGGAAGTGTTATCGATGCTGCCAAAATAATTATGCTTAAATATGAAAAACCTGAAACAAATCTATATATGCTTCTACCAGTTGCTGGTCCATTAGGTTTACGTCAGAAAGTAAGATATTTAATAGCGATTCCTACTACTTCAGGAACAGGATCAGAAGTCACTAATGCCGCTGTTTTAACAGATACTAACAGAACTCCTCCCAAAAAATTCGAGATTACATGGTCTGAATTAATTCCAGATATAGCTATTCTTGATACCGATTTTGTAGAGGACCTGCCTCCATTCTTAACTAGAGGGACTGGTTTGGATGCCCTTGCTCATGCAGTTGGAGCTTATGTGTCGAATTGGGGAACTCCATTTATTGATGCGATTAATATAACCGCTATAAAGGAAATTGTAAAATATCTTCCCCGTGCCTATAAATATGGAAAAGGGGATATAGAAGCAAGAAGTCATATGCAAATGGCTGCATCACTAGCAGGACTTGGATTTGGAAATACTCTACCTGGGATAGATCATTCATTAGGTCATAGCCTTGGTAAAATACTTGAAGTTCATCATGGTCTTGCTGTAGGTATGCTTTTACCATATTCAATAGGATTTCAAGCAAAAGTTACAGACAGATGGAAAGATTTATGTCAAATTTTTGGTGTAGAGATTGCAAATAAAGATAGAGACACTTTATTTAAAGAATTTTTAGCTGCTCTTAAGGAATTCATCCATTCTATAGATGGTCCTACATGTGTAAAAGATTTGAAAGAGCCCTCAATCAATAAAGACGAATATATAAAAAAGATTGATGTATTAGCAGAATATGCTGAAGATGATGCCGTAAGTCTTCTCTCTTATCGACCAATGACCGTAGATCTTTATAAAAAGATTTTTGAGTATGCTTGGGACGGAAAAGATATAGATTTTTAAATACTTAAAAAGAGGGAGATAAATGAGTGAAAATTTAATTGGATATAATGGAAAAATTGCGTATATTAATTTAAATAATAAAAGTTGGGCAGTTAGAGATTTAAATTCCCAAATTGCGAGAGAATACTTAGGAGGAACAGGATTAAGTGCAAAGCTAACTTATGATTTACTATCTGAAACAGATTATCATACATTAAAAGAAGATCCCTTTAATGAGATCAATCCATTGATTTTTGCCACTGGCCCAGTAACCGGAACAATGAGACCTACCAGTGGTCGGTATACTGTTACCGCAATCTCCCCGCATACAAAAATATGGGGGGAAAGTTCATCAGGGGGATTTTTTTGTATATCCCTACGAAATAGTGGATTTGATGCTATAGTTATTACTGGAAAATCTAATACACCAATCTATTTATATATTCACGATGAAACTATCGAGTTTAAAGATGCAGCTAATTATTGGGGTAAAGATACTTATGAAACTCAAGCTCTTATAAAACAAGAGTTGAATGAAGAACGAGTAAGAATAGCTACTATAGGATTAGCAGCAGAGAATTTAGTTAAATATGCAGGAATTATAAATGATGAAGGCAGAGCGATTGGAAGATGTGGATTAGGAGCAGTAATGGCTTCTAAAAATTTAAAAGCTGTAGCAATTATCGGAAGTGGTAGAGTACAAATAGCGGATAACAACCTCAATAAAGAATTGATTATTGAAGCTGAAGAGGCGGCAAAAGCCGATGCTCTTGGAAGTTTAGGTTCCATGTTGTTTACTTTGTATGGGACAAATGGTTATCTTGATATAGGAATGGCTCTTGGTGATACTCCTGCATATTATTTTACAGAATCTGAATTCTTTGCTGAAAAACTAACGGGAAAAACATTAAGAGAGGAATATCCTGTATTAGATTATGGCTGTGCAGGCTGCACGACGAGATGCGGGAAGCAAACTATTATAGAAGATAATGGTAAAGAGATAAGAGTAGATGGACCAGAATATGAATCTGTAGCTGCATTTGGTCCTTTATGTGGCGTCTTCGATTCAAAAAGTGTAATCTTAGCTCATCATCTGTGTAATCTTTATGGATTAGATACTATCTCTTGTGGTGTAAGTATTGCTTTTCTAATATATTTAGTAGAAAATAAGCTAGGGATTGAAAAAATTTCTCAACACCTAGAAAAAATTAAGATAGAAGATATCCGATGGGGAAATGGGAGTTTAGTTCTAGAATTAGTGGAGTTAATATCAAAAAGAGAAGGGATTGGTACTATTTTAGCTGAAGGTGTTCGAACAATGGCAACAGAATTTGGAGTAGACCCTGAATTGGCAGCTCATGTCAAAGGATTAGAAATTCCAATGCATGATCCTCGCGCTTTTGCTGGGCAAGCTTTAAGTTATATAACATGTTGTGTAGGTGCTAATCATGTTAAATGTGACTGGTACACAGTAGAAATGGGCTCTCTTAACTATTCTAGATTAAGAATTAAGTCAGGAGATAGAACCTCCATCAGAAAGAGAGAAAAAGGAGTAATGGGATTCCAAGATATAAGGGCTATTGATGATTCTGCTGTTAACTGTAATTTTAAGATTCTAAGCCTAGAACATCTTATTGGACATATTAATGCCGCAACAGGAGCAAATTATGATAGAAAATCACTATTATTAGTTGGCCAAAGAATAAACACGCTGAAAAGGCTTATAAACTGTAACTTAGGAATAACTAAAGCTGATGATAAATTACCTAGTCATTCCCTAAAAGTTTTAAAATCTGGAAAAACAAGTGGTGTAAAAATTGAATTAGAGCAAAATTTAAATGAATACTACAAATTAAGAGGCTGGGATTTGGAGACTGGCTGTCCCACAGATGAAACTTTAAGAGAATTAAATATTTTAACCTAACTTATTTTTATCTTTTTATTTATCTAATTTCATTAACGCTAATTCAATCTCTTCTTTAACAAGACCATTGCTTTTTAACTTGAAATTTTTGAGTGCTGTTTTAGCATCGTTACCACCGATTCGTCCTAAAGCCCAGGCGATCATACATTTTACAACTTCATCTTGATTTTTTTCAAACTCTTGAATTAAATCTGGAATGTATTTAGGATCAAGTGTATTTCCCATTGCTCTAGCTGCGTTCATTTTCCATCTCCACATTTCATCGCGGGGCATATAGAACATATGAGGCCAAATTTTTGTTTGGTAGAACTTTTGATCCATATGAAGTAAGGTAGGTAAACTAAAGTCATCAATTTTTTCAATAACTCTTTTATTAATGGGTAAATCTTGAGATAACCAAGGCCTATTTCGTGGACAAACTTCTTGACATCTATCGCATCCATAAACCCAAGTACCTAGTTGTTCACGAATCTCTAAGGGGGTTATTCCTTCTTGATAATAACTAAGATAAGAAATACATCTCCGGGGATCAATTTTATTAGGGGATCTGAGTGCTCCCGTGGGACAGGAGGCAATACAAGTATTCTTACACCATGAGGGACAGCCAACTTCAATATTAGGTTCATCAGGCTCAAATTCGTAATCAACAATAAGAGGTATCGGACTTATCCAGGAGCTCTTTCTAGCAATTTTATTAGAATAAAGAAAATTGTTTTTCCCAAATGTTCCTAAACCCGCCCTTGCTGCAGTTAATCGATGAGGTATATTGAAAGGAGCTCTAGAATCAATTCCATTATCCCGTAGATAACTACGGAAAGCTTTTATGCGTTGATATAGTTGACCTCTTGTAATTCGATCGTCATCCAAATAACAACGACCAAAATAGCCTTCTAAGACATTTGGATATGCTTCCTTGAAATAAACATCAATTAAAACGATTATCGATTTCCCATCGTGTAAAATATTCTTAGGATCAAGACCTTTTTCGAGATTTATACCTTTCTCTAAAGCCCAAGCGTATTCTTCCTTTCTAGAGTTAAGAATCTCCTTTTGTGACTCATAAGGTTCTACTGTAGTGAATCCTATATCTTCAAAACCTAATTCTAGTGCCTTTTTAATAACTTCACTTTTTAGCAATTTATTTCGAAACCTTGTTTTTATAATAGCAATGTCCCTAATTTCTTAATATAAAATGGAAAGTGTAGCTTGTCCTATATTATTAAAATTCGCTTTTAAAAATATTTTTTATAAAAGAAAAACAAAAAATAAAATTCTAAGGTCTTCAACATTCTTGATAGTATTTTTTAGCATTCGACTTTAGTAATTAAATATTCCATATATCCTGTTATAATTCTCGCAAATCCACTGAACATTTCATCAACTAATAGATCCCCAGTATCTACTCTCAAACAACCAAGATCTCTGACTTTATCCTTCGTAGCTATTATTTTAATATTTTTATTCCCCACAAGCTTAAGAATTTTAGGAGTAAGTTGTTTATTTCCTCTTCCAAAAATAAAAAATTGACCTCCTATAGGAGATATAATAATTTCTGATTTTGCGTATTTTGTTATTAATTCAAGAATTCCTTTCTCATTAAGATCAATACCAACTAGTTTTTTATTATAGACTGCATCTACTCCAAGAAGAGTTTTTGTAAGGTTTAATCTCTCAGTGATTGCTTTTACGGTTGTACCTGGACCTAATATATATAAAACATCATTTTCCATGTCCTCAACTATGAATTGAGCAATCTCTTGTTTATTTTCTTCAACAGTTTTTCCTAAACTTGATCCTTCTTTACTTGGTTGAATTAAATTCAAGATTTTTGGTACTTTTAAGAATCCATATAATATTGCTTTTAATACATCTTCTCTTACAAGATCCTCATCAATATCTAATACCTCCTTTTCTACTGTTTCTACAAAATCATCTAAGAAGTAATCGATAAGTTGAGCTGCTGCTCGAGGATTGTACGCAAAAACGGAGCTAAACATTTTCACACCCGCAGGAATAGCAATTACAGGCTTTTCTAAATCAATAGCATCATAGATATCTCTTGCTGTACCATCTCCACCGCAAAAAATTAATAGTTCAATTCCCTTTTCGATCATTTGCTTAGCTATTCTTACTGTGTCCTTAGCTGAAGTTTCCTCGCCGATTTCGCCTATAACTTCAAAATTAATTCCACCATCCTCTATTAAATCTGCTCCCATTTTTCCGGGGGCTACTAGAAGAAATAACTCTTCTTTTTTAGTTATATTTGATAATAAACGATTAACTCTTTGAGGTGCTACTGGTTTTGCTCCTAATAATAAGGCTTTTTTATAAATCTCGCCATCTGTTCCTTTTAGTCCAACGCTCCCTCCCATGCCTGCAATGGGATTTATGATAAATCCTACTTTTTTCATTTTTGTTTTCGAGGTGTTTTACATTTTTTAAGGTTCTACCAATATTTTTATTTCCTGTGTCTCTGGATCTATTGCTTGCTCAAAACCTTCCTCTACAATATCATCTAGTGGAATGATTTTTGTAACAATTGGATTAGGATTAATCTTTTTTTCTATCACTAATTTCATCGCATTTTTGAAATCCTCCTTTGTATAAGCCCAAGCTGGTTGGATTCGAATCTGATTCATGACATATTTGAGGAGGTTAATCTCAACTGGTTTATCCCAAATACCTATTTGTACAACAGTTCCGCCTTTACGTGTCATATTTATAGCACTATTTATCAGTGCTGGAACACCAGTGCATTCAAATACAAAATCAGCACCTGGATATTCTCGTCTTGCGAAGCGTTTAATTTTGACTAAAACAGATTTTTTTAATGCTAAATCTGGATCAAACATTTCTGATACTTCTAATCTATGAGAATTTTGTTCAACGACTACGATTGGATTTGCCCCCACAATCTTTAAGTATTGGAGTAGGAAAAGACCCATTGTACCGCACCCCAATATAACAGAATAGCTTCCCGTAGTAAAACCAGCTTCTCTACAGGCCAATAAAGCTGTACCTATTTGGTCAAAAACAGTGCCATGTTTATCAGGCACTTCATCAGGAATTTTCAGTAGATTTTCTTCATTTATTACTATATATTCTGCAAAACCTCCATTCTGGCCAAAACCTAATGACCCTCCATGACTGCATAAATTATCTTGACCATTTCTACAATAATAACATTTACCACAGATAATACCTGGATTTACCGCTACACGATCTCCTTGTTTCCAATTTGCCACACCTGGACCTAGTTCTGCTACAAATCCCATAATCTCATGTCCCATTATGATGTTGTCCGGATAGAGTCCAGTTTTATAACCTTCTAAATCTGACCCACATATTCCCGTATATTTAACCCTAACTAGCACTTCACCTTTTTTAGGAATCGGCTTTGCGACGTCGACTATTTTGATCTTTTTTTTTCCTTGGTACATTGCTGCTTTCATACACATCTCTACTTTTTTAGTATGTTTTTAACGGTAGTACATCTTATTCATTTAATTTTTTGAAACGGGAACTTCAACAACAATTTCAACTTTCTTTTTGACTTTCCTTTTCCAACTTTCTGGATTATAAGACTCACGGGAGAGGTAGTCCATAACAGTATTTGTTTTTGGATTAATCCTTACATCTATTACAGCAGGAAGACCTGAATTAAATGCACGTTCTAAGGCTGGGCGTATCTCATTAGGATCTGATACTAATTCGCCATGACAATTAAATGCTTCAGCATATTTATCGTATCTTGTATCATCACTTAAAGAGGACCCTAATCCCAGATATTTTTTTCCAAACGCAATTTTTTGTCCTCTAGCAACCATTCCCCATAAACGGTCATTTGATATTACGACAACAAATGGAAGATTATGCCTTCGAGCAGTATCAATCTCTTTTCCATTAAATAAAAATGATCCATCACCAGTTAGAACTAGCACTTTCTTTTCGGGATAAACATACTTAGTAGCTATTGCCATTGGGACACCTCCACCTAAATGCTGTATCCCTAAACCCCCAGAAAAATACACAGACATAGGATGATGTGCTTTTAGAAAAGTAAGCCCCCAAACTGTGGTGTCACCTCCGTCAAGGATAACAACACTGTCTTCTGGCATAAATTCTCCTACTTCTTTTACTAAACGCTGTGGTTGAATAGGGATTTTATCAGAGGAACCTTCTTGTTCAATTCGAGCATAAAATTTATTTAATTCTTCTCGAACAGTTTTAATCCATGGAATTTCTGGTCGCTGAGAACCACTCAGCTTACCTTCAGCAATTTGAACCATTTGTGAAAGAACACCTTTACAATCTCCAACAATGGGAATATCAATTCCTCGGTTTCTTCCTATCTCTTCTGCTTCTATATCGACCTGAATCAATTTTGCTTCATCAGAAAAATAAGGCATATATCCAAAATTATACATTGCAGTTAGACGAGATCCTAATATTAATGCTACATCGACTTTTTGAAGTAAAGCTGTTCCAGGACCGTCCATTGGAGTTGCTGGTCCGAAATATAAAGGATGATCGGGAGGAAATGTACCAAAACCAAAACCCCAAGTTCCAACCGGGATTTGAGTTAATTCAGCAAATCGTTTAAGCTCTTTTGATCCTTCTGAAAAACCGACACCTGTCCCTGAAATAATTAAAGGTCGCTTTGCTGCTAATAATAAATCAACCGCTTTAGTAACCATTTCTTCATTGCCAAAGGGACCATAGAAGGATCGTAGGTTCTGAACTGGTTTGAATGCATATTTTACAATGTCTAATTCATCATCGCATTCACTAACAAGAACATCAAACGGGACTAACAAAAGAACCGGACCAGGACGGCCTGTAGATGCTATTCTAAAAGCCATATTAACATATTCGGGTAATCGAGCTGCTTCATAACAATATCCACTCCATTTGGTAACAGGTTTAAACGAGGGGATAATATCGATTTCATTCATAGCAAGCTTTTCAAACTCCATCATTGGGGTTGATGTACATATAGCTACCAATGGGATACTGGCGTCCCACGCAATAGGTATTGCTGGAAATAAATCTGTAATACCTGGTCCTGATTGTACAGAACATACCCCAACTTCTCCTGTAGCTAAATAATATCCCATGGCTGCATGTCCCGTAGCCTGTTCATGTCGGAAATCAATAAGATCGATTCCAAGTTCTGAACATGAATTATCTGTACAGTAATTGTAGATTAAGTCATTATCTCCGCACAAGGTAAAAATAACTTTTACTCCTTGATTATCTAAAGCACGTACTATTAATTGTGCTCCATTCACTTTTACCATTAAATTTCCCTCTAACTTTTTCTTAATTTTTTAAAATTCTATAGAATAAATTAGATTACTGTTGTAATAAAATATAGCCTTTGTTTTCAATGTATTTAAAATTAGATAAAAAAAATAGATTGATTTTTTAGAATTCTATATTCAAAGCCCAAAAAAGCCAAGTACCATGAATAATGGTCCAAAGATAACACAAAGAATATTTACAATAATTTCTAGTAAATTTTCTTTTAATTTTCCTTTTTTATAATTTCCCTGTTGTATATTAAATGAAAAATCTAAGAGAAATAAAAACAGTATTGCACTTCCACCTGCTATTGAGAAAAAGACCCAATATCCTTGATTAGTAAGTAAGCCAGCAGCAGAGATAAACAAACAAGGTGCTGCCCATCCAATATCTGGAAGAATGAATGATCTTTCAAAAACAAGGTATACTTCTGTTTTTTCTGGATCTTTGTTTTCAACTACTAGAAAATAGATCCAAAAACCAATAATTCCAATCCCGAATATTATCTGCAAAACTCCAATTAGTACATTCATGATTCACTACCTCAATTCTTTATTTCAATATACTTTATGCTTCCACCTTATTTATAATTCACTAATATGGTATAATTAAGTAAGATTAGATTTCAGATTTTAATGTATTAGGGGGAACTCCAACCTCCGCGATACCTCCATCTATTGGGAAGACATGACCTGTTATAAAATTACTTCGTGGAGAAGCTAAAAAAATCATTAGATCAACTACGTCTTGAACCGTCCCAGTTCTATTTAATGGTGTTTTTACATTCCCATCTTTCATAGTTTGAATCATAACTTCCTCACTATTGCCATATACTCCAGTAGCATGAAATCCGGGAGCAATAGCATTAGATGTGATGTTAGGTGCAAGGCTCTTTGCCACCAGTTGAGTTAATGCTATGATACCTATTTTGCTTATACTGTAAACGGGAAGACTCGTGTCTGTTACCATCCCTGCAATTGATGATGTATGAATAACTTTCCCTTTTAAAGGTTTAAATTTTTGACGATTCATTTTACGGCATACAAATTTATCTACATTCCATTGACCTTTAAGGTTTACATCCATAGTCAAATCCCACGCCTTTTCTCCTACTTTTAATATGTCTACACCATAAGCCGCAGCTGTGCCTGCATTGTTGAATAGAATGTAAATATTATCAAGTTCTGAGAATGCTTGTTCAGTCATTTTTTTGACTTGTTTCACATCAGCTACATCACAAATAATAGGTAAAACTTTTTGTTTTGTTTCACGTTCAATATCTTTGCTTGTTTCATAGAGTAAATCTTGGTTTATATCAACCAAAACTAAATCTGCACCTCCTTCAGCAAAAGCATATGCAGTACCCCTTCCTAATCCAGATGCACCTCCAGTGATTAAACAGCCTTTTCCTTCTAGAAACTTTTCAATCATGTTATAACCTCCATTAAAATTAGAAATTTCTAATTATATTGATCCTAATTCTCTTTTACTCTATTTAAAATTTTAATATATCACTGATAGAGAAGGATTAAAACCAAAACTTTAATTATTAACTTGATATTAAAAAGTAATATAGAAATATCAAGTGATTAAATATGGTTGATAAAGTTATTCCTTATTTAATTAATCTAGGTGAAATAACTCCAGCACGGAGCCAGGCTTTTATATTAAACGAATTAGCAATGGCATTAATTGAATGTATAGGAATCTATGGTAAAAAAATTAACAAATTGGGAAGAATATCAAAAATATCAACAGCATTTTGGCCAGTTCGCTTAGCCCCCTTATCTGATACCAGAGCATGTGTAATGAGTTATTTATTAAATAAACAAGAAAAATTAAATATTGGTAAATTTGCTCAAATGCCTCCCCGTCCTGAAGCAGTTATAAAGGGAGCAGATCCTGTAAGTTTCTTAAATTCATTACAACAATACAATAATACTTACTTAAAAAAAAGTAAGAATTTCAAAAGAGGTGTAGTTATACAAGAGGCTCTCTTCAACACTAGTGAAGTTGGTTATTTCCAGAATTTCTTCCTCAATCAGTATAACTTAAGTTCGCATTCTTCTCCGTATTTTATTTTGGAAGGAGGTCCAATTGCAAAGAGCGTTAACCAAACAAGAATCGTACCAGCAATTCCCGAATATATCTCTCAAAAAGATGTTGAACTTCTTGATAATTTTGGTGATGGCATAACAAAATTGTGTGAAAGATGGATTGAAAGAGGTACGAAAGATGCAGATAAGATTAGAGATACAAAGGTAGATACAGGTGAAGAAGAAAAGCAATTAGCAATACTCAATAAAGAATTACAAGTTGAAAAAGAGAGAAAAATCGAAAAAACACCTGAAGAATTGGTTAAGAGCGGAAAGTATAAGATTAATGATAAAACCGGAGAATTAAACAATGAAATCAGCGACACTAAAGGTAGTATTGACAAGTTAAGAAATGCAATCAATCAAAGAGATCTATTTTTAACTGAAGAAGCTCTAAAAGAGATAGATTTAAAATACCAAGATTTAGGAAATTCAATTAGTCGTTATAAAAATGAAATTGCTCAATTAAGAAAAAATGTGCAACGTGAAATAAACGATCTTGAAAGTACTAAACAACAGAAAATAAAAGAATTAGAACATAAAAAAGCTGATGTAGAAAAACAAATTGAGGCAAAACATTCTGGGCTTAGCAAAGATTTAAGTTCTGCTGAAGATGTGGTTGCGCAAATTAGAACAGAAAAGCAATCATCATTGGACAATATAGACAGTATTAAAGATAAAGAAATGACTAATGTGCAAAACTTTTTCAACGATTATACGCTTGAGTTAAAAACTCAAAATGTAATTGTCGGTATCCCAATTTATATTTTTTATTTTATTGATCCTAAATCAAACCGAACAACTGAGAGAGCCCCTGTGTTACCAGTATTAGTCGATAAGGGTAAAGTTGTAAGTACAAAGGTTAAATCAAGCTTTCGGCAGAAATTGAGAGATCTAATGAATAAAGATAATGCTATGATAGACTTAGTTGAATCTCAAGGTGATAAGAACAACTTAATGGAGATGAAAAACTTAGATACACGGTTAGGAGATGCGATAAATGATCTTAGAATTAATAAAGTTTTACATAAAAAAGAAGCTGAAACTGCTAAAGATATACTAGCAAATTTAGTGTGGTAAAAAACCAATTCCTCTTTTATAATCTTTTTTTTCTAATTTTCTTTATTTAAGCATAGATCATTTTTTTTCCACAACACTCAGGAATAGGTTGATATCCACATTCTTTTGAACAACAACATAATAAATAACCATCTTTAGCAATCATAGATTTATCACAGCATGTTGGAACTTCTTGTTCCCTACCACAAACTGAACAGATTAATTTCCCTTCCATTTTATTATACCACCTATTCTATAATTCTTTTCAATAATTCTAAGAAAATTAGGAAACAAAAATAGTACTTTAATAGTTTATAATTTACACGTGCAAACTATTTGTTTTATGAAAGTGAAAATTGCCCAAGAATTGAGATTTATAAAATTATTCTTGAATTGTGGTTTAAAAGAGTTGAAAATGCCTTAACTAGAAATCTTCAATAATTATGCTATATAACTTATTTTTATTATAATTAGCATAGGAGAGTAATATGTCTGAAAAATTAAATCTCAAAAGCTCGCTAAAATTGTATGAGGAAGCGCTTGGATTAATTCCTGGTGCTATATTGGGAATAAGGCGACCAAGTAATTTTGTGGTAGGAGAATATCCCATCTTTTTTGAGAATGCTAAGGGTGGTAAGGTAATCGATGTCGATGGAAATGAATACATTGACATGTTATGTGCATATGGCCCTATTATTATCGGACATAGGGAAGAAGAAATAGATAATGAAGTTATTAAGCAGATAAAAGAAAAAGGATTTTGCATGTCATTAACTCAACCGGTGCAAAACAAATTAGCTCAAAAATTAAGATCATTAATTCCTTGTTGTGAAAAAATGGTTCTTGTGAAGACAGGTTCCGATGCAACCACAACAGGAGTTAGGGTTGCTCGGGCATATACCAAACGTCTAAAAATACTTAGATGTGGGTATCATGGTTGGCATGATTGGGCTATAGGTCATGAAGTCAATGGGGGAATACCAAAGAAACTTTACGAAGATGTTCATGAATTTGAATTCAATAACCTTAACCAAGTAACAGATTTAATGGAACGACATGGCAATGATATTGCAGCTATTATTACAACTCCAGTTGACCATCCTGGAGGTCATAGGGTAAAAATGCCAAATCAAGGATTTTTAGAGGGGCTTCGAAAGCTTGCTGATGAATATGGTTCTTTATTAATGTTTGATGAAATCCGTACTGGTTTTCGTTTTGACCTCGGAGGAGCACAAAAATATTTTGGAGTCATACCTGATCTTGCTGCTTTTGGAAAAGCTATGGGAAATGGATATCCAATTAGCTTTTTGGGTGGGAAAGAAAAGGTCATGGATGTATTAGTTGAAGAAGTTTTTCTCAGTTCAACCTTTTTCCCAAATAGTTTAGCTCAAATAGCATCTCTTAAGACAATAGAAA
>JBHLRJ010000012.1:0-44375 GCA_048882645.1 Candidatus Thorarchaeota archaeon | reverse complement strand
AACGCTATTGTTATAATATTTTCAATCCAAGCGAACGTTTAACTATTGGCGTTTTGTGAAGGATGTTTTACCAACAGATGCGTCTCCGAGAAGCAAAATCTTAAAGGTATAATCAAAATGAGACATATTTACAAATCCTAATGATAATTAGATATATTAACAAAGTTCAATTTAATAAATTTTTATATTATTTACCGCACAACTAATATTATTTTAATGATAACAAGTTCTTATAAATATAGTCTGAATTTTTTGTTTTGTAACAATCCTTTATACAATTAAAAGCCAAGTCTTTGCTATTGATTCTATTAAATATGTGTTGGGTATAAAATTAATTCGTTCATTGTAATGAATGGAAGCATAGATCAGAGAATGAATTACGACCTTTTAAAGATCTCTCTAATTTTTTCTTTTATCACAGGATTTGATTCCAATTCTATAAAACATTTTAATTCTTTACAAACTAGGGGATCTTTTACCATATTAAAAGTATCTAGAACTCTCACTACGGCATTGCGAACAGAATCATCAGGATCATATAACAATGGTATAATAAATTTTAAATACTTCTTGTCTCTCGCCTGTTCAATTTTAAAAACGGTTCTTGCTCGAGTTATAAAATCAGGGTGATATAATTGGGGAACTAACAGGTATTCCACAGTATTGTTTTTGATGAAATCAAGTAAAAAATTAAAAATATCAACCTTATAATTATGGATTTCATGAGTTTCTTTAATAAATTCATTTAAGGAATCTTCTGCTTTCTTACCAATTTTTAATAAACTCTCAAAGGCGATAAAAAAATTATCAGATAACTCAGATTTATCCAATTTTAAATTATTAAGTAGCCTTCTGATAATTTTGTCGTCAACTTGTGAAATTTCTATAAGATCCCAATTTAAGTCTTCTTCATTGTCCCAGACTTTATCATCCCTTAAATAATTCACTTGATCATCTTTTGTATATTTTTCTTAATAATTAAAATAAAATAGGATTTCTCTTTTAATTGATTTATTATTAAATTGAAAATAAAACTTAGAATACATATTTTTTATCTCTTGATTTAATAGTAAGCAAACAAAAAATTAATTTTGTAAATAAACAAAATATTCCAATAAAATTTTCGGGGTACTAAATGTTTGGGTTATTGGGGTTGTTTTATTAGATGCTTAGTAGCCTAGGTACATTATTATGTAAAAGATCTTGTTTTATTTCCACTAATGTACTATGGAAAGTTAAGCTTTTATCAATTTCAATTGGTAAAGTTAATAATGTTATGGAATCAGAACCAAATAACATTCTTTCACATCCTAATATCTCAAAAGAATTTTTATATACGAAAAAATTATTCATTTTATATTTTATCCTAAATATAAAAAGTTTAGATTTAAATGAATGACTTATTTTCAGAAATTGATGATATTTTCCATTCAAGGTCTCTGGCAGTTTATGGTGTGAGTAGGAAAGGTGGTTTGGGAAATATATTATTACAGGGATTTATTGATCAAGAATTTCCTAAAATATTCATTGTCAATCCGAGAATAACTGAATCTAATGTTAAAATAATGGGAATCCCTGTTTTTTCAGATTTGAAATCCATTGGAGAGCCTGTAGATCTAGTTATATGTTCCACTCATCCTAAATTCGTTCGAGATATCATTATTGAATGTGGTGAAAACGGAGTAAAAGCAGTTATAATTTTTACAGCTGGATTTGGTGAAAAAAATGAGGAAGGTAGAAAAACTGAAAGAGAATTATTAAAGATTGCTCGAAAATATCAAATGAGATTAATTGGACCAAATTGCATGGGATTATATTGTCCTAGTTCAAAAATTTCGTTCTTTCCAGCCTTGCCAACAGAATCAGGTTCATTAGGTTTAATCAGCCAAAGTGGTTCAATTGCCAATATTATGGCTTTTATTTCAATGTTGAAAGGAATGTATTTTTCGAAAGCCATAAGTTATGGTAATGGCATTGATTTGAGCTTTAATGATTTTTTGGAATATTTGGGAAATGATCCTAATACTAATATAATAGCATGCTACATGGAAGGCGTTAAAGATGGGAGAAGATTTATTGAATTGGTAAAAAAAATAAAAAAACCTATAATCATTTGGAAGGCTGGAATCACGCCATCGGGATCAAAAGCAGCTCAGTCGCACACAGGGTCTCTATCTGGAAATAATAAGCTATGGAATAATGTATTTGATCAATATGGGGTGATCAGGGTCTTTAATTTGGAAGAAATGGTTAGTATGATCCAAGCATTCATCAATCCTATTCCAGTGAGTAATTGTCGAGTTGCTATTCTTTCAGGACCTGGAGGACCTGCTGTATCTTCAGCCGATGCATGCGAGATGAATAATCTAAAGTTGGCAGAATTGACCAATGAAACTAAATTGAAACTCCAAGAAATACTCCCCAAATTTGGGTCAAGTGATTCAAATCCCATAGATTTAAGTCTTCAAGTACAAGTTGATCCAAACTTGGAAAAAAACGCATATGAAGCAGTTGGAATGGATTCTAATGTTGATATGATTCTAATTTGGTTAGCGACGTTAAATCCTCGACATAAGGATTTAATAAACTTACAAGAAAAAATTTCTAAACCAATTGCCCTCGTATCTGCCATAGATGTGAATGTTTCACCAGATTCTTTCAGTGGTGCTATGAGACGATCATTTATACAAATAAGAACAAAAGAAATTCCTAAAATTATAATGAATATGAATCAGAAAGGGATATCAATACATCCCAATGAAAATTTAGCTGCTAAGGCTTTATATAATATTTATAAGTTTTATAATAAATCTAAGAAATCACTTGTTTTTACACAACAGGAAAAATTTTGATCATAAATTTGAAAACTATTTATGTTTAATGAAAGTACCATTATGATATTCTTTAAAAGCAAGTCTTAACTCTTCTTCAGTATTCATAACTATTGGTCCTCGCCAAGCTACTGGTTCTTTTAACGGCTTCCCTGATATTAGCAAGAAACGAACACTCTCATTTTCTGTACTAATTTTTACCACATCTCCTTCTTGATAAATTATAAGGGTTTCCTTTTCTATAAGTTCTTTCTTATTATCATCAAAATATCCTTTTCCCTCGATTGTATAAGCAAGAACATTATAACCATCTTTTATTTGATGAATAAATTCTGAGTTTGATTCAATTGTTACATCTAAATATTCGGGGTCAGTAATAATGTCTTGAACAGGTCCCTTTACTCCATTTACTTCACCGCTAATAATCTTTATTTTTACTTTACTATCATTTAAAGAAATTTCAGGAATTTCAGTCTTTTTAACATCTCGATATCTAGGATCCATCATTTTTTGGGAAGCAGGCAAATTTGCCCAAAGTTGAAATCCCCAAAGCAAAGTATTTGTATTATCGCTTTTAGGCATTTCCTGATGTATAATTCCTGATCCAGCCGTCATCCATTGTACATCACCTGCTTTAATTACACCTCCATTTCCCAAACTATCACCATGTTCAATCTTACCATGTAGTATATAAGTAATTGTCTCTATCCCACGATGTGGGTGCCATGGAAAACCTTTAATATAGTCTTGAGGATCATCAGAATGAAAGTCATCAAGGAGTAAAAATGGATCAAGAGACTCGTCTGCATACCCAAATGCCCGTTTTAATCGAACTCCAGCACCTTCAAAGGTAGATCTGCTTTTTAAAGATACTTTTATTTTTCTCATTTTATTATCCATATTTGTTAAAACTAAAATAGAACAATTAATTTTTTGCCTTATAAAAATTAAACTACATTGAATTTCTGTGCATAAACCATAAATATGTAAGATTTTCTTATAGTAAATTTCGTAAGAAACTCTTTAATAAATGAGAGAATAAGTAAAAATCTATAGAATAATAAAATGTAAAAGAGGTATTGAAATGATAAAGCAAGGATTAATTAGATTTACTACTTGTTATGATCCCGATGGAACAGCAATAGAATTTGTACAATTTATCCAACCTTAACTACATAAATCTATTATAAATCATAACCACTTAATAACTACCCTTAATTTAGGAGATAAATTTAATTAGCCTATGTTAAATTATAGATTAATTACTCCTTTTAAAAAACCTAAAGAATTTGTTAATACAGCTATCCAATTCCTACAAAAATTTGCAAAGGATAAAAAAGTCTTTTGTGCTCTATCTGGAGGTATAGATAGTTCTACGACTTATCTTTTACTAAAAGAAGCAAAAATCAACACAATTCCTGTATTTATTGACCATGGTCTTATGAGAATTATCAGAGGTGTTGAAGAGAGAGAATACATCAAGAAATTATTTCCTGATGTATTGATTTTAGATATTCGGAATCAATTTCTCCCAAAAATAATAGGAGAAGGAGATGCAGAGAAGAAAAGACATCTTTTTAAGGATGCTTATGCAGAGACTATTAGCAGAGTAATTAAGGAGGAAAACTGTGATTTCCTCGCAGATGGAACCATTCTTCCAGATATAGAGGAGAGTTTCGGAGTAAAAATTACTGATTTAAAAGAAACTATGACTTTAGAAGAAGAACTTGCTTTAAAGGATGTAAATATTAAGGGATTTGTAAAGAGTCAACATAATGTAGAAATTGAATATGATGTCGAAGCAACCATTCAACCTGTTGCAAGTCTTACCAAACATGAAGTCCGCGATGTACTTGCTTATTTTAAAATGCCACAAAATCTTGTTTTTAGGAAAGCATTTCCTGGACCAGCACTATCCGCTCGAATTATTGGTCCTGTTTCAGAGGAGAATTTGGAATTTGAGAAAAAAGTTCATGATCTTGTTGAATCTCATGTCGAGGATTACTATGAAAGCAAATATGGAAAAGCTATGATCATCAATGATAGTGGAGAGCAAGAACCATTCCAAGTGTTCGCAGCAGTGAGTGAAGACCTTATTAATAAAAAAGTCACTGGATTACTTGGTGGAAAAAGAACATACGAGCTTCCTTTTATTGCAAGAGGAGAATTTGATTATGATAGACTTATAGAGAAAGTTTCTACTATAGAGGGCTTTGCTAGGCTATTATTTGAGTTAGGAAATAATCCTACAGGAGAATTTGATGTTGTAATTAGGTCCATAAATAGCAAAGATGCTAGAACTGCAAGTGTAACTAAACTACCTGTGGACTTATTAAATGAGTTAAAAGATAAATTAATAAATTTTCCTAAAACTAAATATGTTTATTTTGACGTCACCCCAAAACCCCCAGCAACTATAGAATATGTTTAATCGGATTAAGAAAAATTGCCCCCATTTTGAGCTCGGATCAGTGTAAAAAGACCTGCTTTTCTTTTTAAAATTCCAGGATTGACTTCTTTTTTATTGGCATAATTTACTCCCAGTATATCAAGTCTTTTAAGAAAAACATCTAATCGATCTTGAAAAGAGTGATAATTTTTCCTTTGTTTTGGTGTCCAACTAACTTCACTGAAAGCGATTAAGCGTGGAAAGGTTTGCCATTCCAAACGTTTAGTAGTTGGTATAAATTCTCCCCACATTAATGCTTCTAATCCCAGGACATTCTTATAATATTGATTTTGTAACTTTTTAGGTAGAGGTTCAAATTCATATGCTAATTTCAGAGGAGTAAAAGAATAAGAATGGTCTAAATAAACATATCTAAAATTTGACATAACTACTTTTCCATTTTTTCGAAGATAATTAATAACTTTATCTTTTCCTCGGATCCAATACTGACAGATTACATCACTCTTTAGTTTTTCATTTAAAATTTCATTCCAGCCCATTACACGTTTATCTTTTGAGTTTAAATATGAAGCTATTCTATTTGTAAAGTATACTTGTAAATCATTTTCGTCACTTAACCCTTCTTCATTTAATCGAGATTGACAACTAAGACATTCTTTCCACCTATGTGTTGGAACCTCATCACCTCCAATATGAATAATATCAGAAGGAAATAAAGTTATGATTTCCTCTAAAACACCTTGTACAAAATCAAAAGCATCTTCATTACCTATACAAAGCACATCTTTATGTATTCCCCAATGAGGAGATACACGAAGTGAATAACCTTTGCAGCTTAAATTGTTGTAAGAAGCTAAAATAGCTCTTGTATGTCCTGGCATGTCAATTTCAGGTATTATTGTAATAAATCGATCTTTAGCATAATTCACTATTTCTTGAATTTCTTCCTGTGAATAATGTCCCGAATGAGGAATTCCGTTTGTCTTTTTATTTAAAAATCCTCCGATCTGAGTTTCTTCTCTTCTAGAACCTATTTCTGTTAGCTTTGGGTACTTTTTTATTTCGATTCTCCATCCTTGATCATCTGTTAAATGCCAGTGAAAAATATTCATTTTGAGTAACGCCATAAGATCTAATAATTTCTTTACTTCTACCTTCCCGTGAAAATGCCTTGCTTCGTCTAACATATATCCACGCCAAGAAAATCTAGGGAAATCTTCAATTTTTAAACATGATAGTCTACATTCAGAGTCATTAACAAGATTGTTGCTTTCAAGCTCTGTTGGTAAAAGTTGTCTAAGTGTTTGAAAAGCATAAAAAGCTCCAGCAGGACTACTGACATTTATTATAATGTATTTTGGAGTTATTTCAAGGATATATCCTTCATTTCCTATCTTTTTTTCTACATCGCTTAAAATTAGGTTTATTGAATTCTCATGATTAAGTCCGCCTTCAAATTCCTTAATATCTAAATTGAAATGTTTATTATGGGAAAGAAATTCTTTAAGATGCTCACTGATACTTAATAAACTTTTATCTGAACGTAATGATGTATCGGAGTTTAGGATAAATTCTCCTTTGGAAAGGGATAGAGATACAGGCTCGGGAATCATCGCTATTTTTGTAAAAATTTTTACTCTCAGTTGTCCATTTTCTTTAAATTATGAAATTGTCTAAACAATTAAATATCTTGGAAACTATAAATTAGATAATTTATGTTCATTAATATTTGATAATAATAGGTGAAGGGTATTTAATATGGTAAAACATATTGGCATTGTCGCTTGTAGTGCAGAAGGAGCAGCTCTCTGTTATACAACAATTTGTGTGGAAGCTCAAGAAAAATTGTTCAAGTATAGGCATCCTGAAATCACGATGCATACACCACCGTTTTCTGATTACATGCAATATATATGGAATGGAAACTGGGAGCAAGTCGCTGAATTAATGCTGAGATCTACGAAGATAGTAGCAAAAGCAGGAGCAGATTTCGCAATTTGCCCAGATAATACAATACATCAAGCTTATGATTTAATGATTTCCAAATCCCCAATTCCTTGGTTGCACATTGCTGAAGTCGTTGGAAAAGTAGCAAAACAAAATAAATTCAATCATTTAGGAATCCTAGGGACTTCATATCTAATGAAGTCTTCTGTTTACCCCGATGCTCTTAAAAAGTTAAGAATTACTAGTGAAATTCCAAATGAAAAAGATTGCGAAAGAATAAATAAAATTATTTTTGATGAGCTTGTGAATGGTAATTTCACAGAAAAATCAAGAATCTACTTTAATAAAGTCATCCAAAAATTAAAAGATAACGGATGTAATGCTGTTATATTAGCGTGTACTGAAATACCATTATTCATCGACCCAAATGACTGTCCTTTACCAACTTTAGATTCTACTAGACTGCTTGCGAGAGCTGCCATAATAAAAGCTTTAGAGTAACTCTCATTTCTGAAAATTATTTAATTTTCTCAATTTGCGCCATTCTTCTTCCAGCAATTAAAGCAAATATTACTCCCACCCAATAGAAAGTAGTAATCATTTAAATTATGCATCCAGTTTGCAGATATTATGATTTGTTTTAAATGAAATTTCTTTATTTTTCCTCTATTTCTTTAGGCAATTCTCGTGGGCGCCTTTGATCTACAGTCAATATTTCTTTGAATTTCTTATGTGGCTCTGATTGGTACCAGTATGCAGTTGATGACCAATCATCTGAACGTTGATTTGCATGGCCATGCTCAATCTTAACTTTAATATTTTTATGAAAATATATGGGATCTTCTATATGAAATCTATAATAAGATATTTTCCCGCTCCAATTCTTTCCACCTGTCAATGTTACTCCAAAATAAGGGGAACAATAAAACTGAGTTGGACACCATGACCCACAAAAATAATCTTCCGTGCCAGTACCATAAAGAATTGTGTCTCCATCATCTATTTCAATATAATCATCACCCTCACCAGGCCAATTAAACCTCTCGGATTCATATAAGTTATGAATATCTAAATGACATCCAACATAATGACCTTCGCCCTTAGCCATCAAGACTAAATAATCATCTTCATGGCTTGGATTTTTCTTACTGAATTTTTCCGATTTCAAATTCCTTTTTTTTAAATATTCATAGTCTTGACCCTTGCAAGGATTAATTCTATTCCACATCGCATGAAATCTGCCGAATGATGAATCAATCTTTCCATACTCTTCATAATCAATGTAAAAATAGCATACCAATTTTAAATCGCTTTCATTTTCAATTTCAATTCTAGCACTCTTAGAGAAAGGCATTGGAAAAAAACAATTAAATCCCTTTCCATCCTGAGGTCCCATCGATAACGGTAAACTCCAAAAATTCACAGTTTTTCCATGACCAACCCCAAAGAAATCCCCAATCGGAACTTCAACAGAAGGTTCTTTTTCACCATCCCACCACATACGGATTAAGACTTCTCTTAAATATGATGGACTTTGAGAGGCAAGAGTCATCCATATGTGCTTTATTATTCCAGCAGAATTAAGATCGCAAATCTCATATTTACCCCTGCTATCTACAATAACCATATCTGCATTTGCACCTGATTTATCGTAGCTAGAAATTCGCTTTCTTCTCACATTTTTATTTATTTTCGCTAAATTTGATAATGAATTAAACCCAAATTCCATTATAATCACCTAATAATTAAATTATGGATTTAAATATTCGAAAAAAATTAAGGATTACTGCTAAGATTAATTAAAGTATCTAAATATAATTTTATTCCCCTTGGATTTGCACATAAACTCTTCTATTCCGAGGACCATCGTATTCGGTAAAATAAATACCTTGCCATGTTCCAAGCATTATTCTTTTTTCATGGATTAAAACTTCAATAGAATGTCCTGTTAGAGTGCATTTTATATGAGCATCAGAATTTCCCTCACCATGTTTATATGAATATCCTAATCCGCCCCTCCGGGGGATAAGTTTTCCTAAAAAATTAGTAATATCTTTCTTAACGGAGGGATCAGCATTTTCATTTATTGTAATCCCAGCTGTCGTATGAGGGATAAATACTCGACATACACCCTCTGTAATATTTGAATCTCTTACGACCTTATTTACTTCATTTGTTATATCAATAAGAGCTTCTCTCTCGGGAGTGTTTATTCTAAATTCTTCAAAAATTATCATGAAAACACCATTATTAATATATTAAAATCCTATATTAATTTTTTCTTAAAACTGATTTAACTAGTATTTGAAAGAGCCATGTTTACCCTTTCCTTGAGTGAAGGCTCTGCTACCAAAAATGTGTTCCCCAGTTTCTAAAGTTTTTAATCCATATTCAAACTCTTGTGCCATTGCATCCTGAATTGTTAATCCAAATTGATTATGGGAGGATAGTCTATCATTTCTCATGCAATTTTGAGGAAATTCAGCTAATTCTCGTGCTAGACTTTCAGCTTCTTGTTTTGACTTACCAACATCGACAAGTCTATTTACTAAACCCCAAGTATATGCTTCTTCAGCAGTAACAGGTCGTCCTGTCAGAATCATATCTAAAGCTCGGCTTAATCCAATCAGTCTTGGAAGTCTTACAGTTCCGCCGTCAATGAGAGGCACACCAAATCTTCGACAGAATACTCCAAAAATAGCATTCCTTTCAACAACACGCATATCACACCATAAGGCGAGTTCGAGACCACCTGCAACAGCATAACCGGAAACAGCAGCAATAACAGGTTTAGTTAATTGCATTCTAGTAGGTCCCATTGGACCATCCCCCTCTCTTTCTTTACGGTTACCTTGTCCTTCTGAAATTGATTTCAAATTTGCTCCTGAGCAAAAATTTCCATCAATACCCCATAATACAGCAACTAACGCTTTATTATTTTTTTCAAATTCCCTAAATGCATTAGCTAATTGGAGAGATGTCTCTCTATCAACAGCATTTTTAACTTCTGGATTATCAATTATAACAGTGTAAACTGGATAGTTTATTTCAATATCTACTGGCATGTAATAAGATAAGATAAGAAAAAATAAAAAATTTCTAAAAAAATTATTTTTGGTCTTTCAAATAAAGGTTCATTTCAACCATGGTACTTGTTCTTATTAGAGCTGCTTTGAGAAATTGGAACCCGATATCATAGGTAGATCCATCACCTCCAATATGAATAACATATGGAATTTCGCCGTCATAATCACCTTTAGATTTACGTATTTTATATGCAGTACTTATTGCTTCTGCCACGGTCGCGCCTGATTCAAAAAGATGGTGTACCCATGGGACCCTCCAAGAACTTACATTATCTTTTGAGGTTGATACCTCAGCGCAAGAAGTGTTATTAATGTATACTATATTATGACCCGCAACTGCATTTGCTGCTGTAGCTAACTGATTCAAGACCATTCCTGCTCCACATCCTCCACATAATCCATGTCCTGGATATAAATGGGTTTGTGGTTCTAAAGCTTTTCGGTTTACCCTATAGATATCAATAGGCTTTTCAGCTCCAAAAACACTAATTAATCCTTTTAATTTTTTGTTTCTGTGCTCTGTATAATAAATGATTTCATCAATTTCTTTCTCCATAAACTTTGGTTTAAAGAGATGTCTAAATCGTCCCATTGATTTTAAATATTCAACAAACTTATCCTTGTCAATATCTAATCCTCGGTAATAGGAAAATGTGGGAATGCCATCTTTGACACGTATAGTATATAGTGGCCAGTATCCACAATCTGTAGCGAGCTTTGATATACTTACAGCATCTCCTGCCTCATGTCTCCACCCCCTCATACAATCAGAATAACATTGAACAAAAGCAGAACCATTTGTTTTTAGAGCTTCCATTATTTTACCCATAAAATCATTAGGGTAAGCAGGGTTAAGAGATGCTAGAAATAGAGAATTAGAGCCATAAAAACCAAACGGGGTCACTAAATCTTGCTTGATACCAACTTTTCCTGGAATTTTTTCTCCTGCTGGTCCTGTAGTCGTTGAGGCAAAAGGAGGTGTCCCTCCGCTTTCTTGAATCCCTGTGTTCATAAAGGCTTCATTATCGTAATTCAAGAATAATACGTTACTTTTTTCATCTCTTGCAAGTAAGTCTTCCATTCTGATTATATTTCGTTCTGGTTGCGACATTTTATATATCTACCCCCATTATTTTGGTTTTAGTTTCCCTTACACCTAAATACATATAAAGTCTCCCGTTCATATCTGTTATAGTTGCCATCTTCTTTTTAGCAATATCAAATTCATCACGTGTAACATCTCGACCTCCTAATCCAACAATAAAACTTCTAAATAAGGTTCCTAGAGGATATAAAGCTGAAGCGACTGACATCGAAAAGGGAGGTAAAAGCCCGTTTAAAGAATCTGACTTCTCTAAAATTATGAGCTTTTCAATATTGTGATCTTCAACAATCTTTTGTAATTCTTCATATGGAAATGGTCGGAATGCTCTAATTTTAATTAACCCTATATCTTTATTCCTCGTCATCCAACTAATTATATTACCACACATAGAACCCATAGTTAAAAATGCTGTTTTAGAAGAGTTATCAATATTAAAAGTCTCGATTAGATCATAATTACGACCTGTTGCCTTAGCAAATGACTCAAAAGAATTTTTCATTATTCCTAAAACTGGCTCTTTTTCTTCATCAAGCTTCTTCCTTCCTTCCATAAAATAGTCGGGAGTTACAATTCCACCCCAAGTACCAGGTTTTTCGGGAGTTATGTGATGCCGGGGCTTTTTTGGTGTTAATTTTCTAACAATTTCATCTGGAATTAATGTTAGTTTCTGTACAGAATGAGAAATAATAAATCCATCATGAACAAACATTGTAGGGAAAAGGGAATCTTCTGATATCATAACAGAAAGAATTGCTGCATCATATGTTTCTTGCACGTTTTCTGAAACGATACAATTCCATCCAAGTTCAGAGTTAGTTTGAGTGAATTCCCAACTATTCCATATTGATAAATTTGGTGAATTAAAAGCTCGAGCACTAATAAGCATTGTTAAAGGAACTCGCCATCCAACCGCCATAGGTAAAGCTTCTGTCATCAATAAGAAACCTTGAGAAGCTGTAGCAGTAAATGTTCTAGCTCCAGCGGCACATGCAGCAGTAGAATAACTTATTGCAGCTAATTCTGATTCTACGTTCACAAATGCAGCTTTAAGTCTACCGTGATGAACAACATCTGATAAACCTTCAACTGATTGAGTTTGAGGTGTTATTGGGAATGCGCATATAACATCAGGATCTGTTTGAGTTACACCTCCAGCAACCGCATAATTACCTATCATAGTAGTTTCTATGGGTTCCTTTATTTCTTTAAAAAATATCCTCATAGGTTCAATACTCATATGATTTCCCTCTATTAATCTTCAGGAGCAGCACATGATGCTGGTCCTTGTTTTAAAATTTTACTTATTGCCTCCACCGGGCATATATTTAAACAATTTTGACAGGCTTTACAATGAAAACTATCTATTCCAATCATATGCCACAACCCATCTTCACCTTTTTCCCTCATAATAGCAAAATCTGGGCATATAAACCAACATTGGGCACAATCAGTACACTTTTCTGGATCCCAAATAATTTCCCATTCTCCCCAAGTTCCAGTCATTACCTGAGAGCTTCCCACTTCAATTACATCCTCATCTCGATACCATACACCCGCTTTATCTACTTCTTTATAACCAGGAAGTCCAAGTTTCACTTGTTGCCATGGTACTTTTGTATCGATTGAAAAATCTATATCAATCCCAATATCATACACACATGTTTCTTCGATTGCTTGTTTAATTGCCTGAATATTTTTAGCAGCAATTTCTCCTTTAAACCTTCTCATGATTGCATCAGATAACTCATCTACAGTAAAAAGATGTGAAACTCGAATTAAAGTGCCTAAAATAATAGTGTTGGTAATATTACGACCAAGAACTTCTAAAGCTATTCTGGTTGCATCTATTGTGGCTACATTAATATCCTTTCTGTTAACAATCTCTTGGATATCTTGTTGATTTAAAGTAGTATTTACAATTAACCACCCTCCTTCAGGCATCCCTGCTGTAACATCAATTTCTCCCAATAAGGAAGGATCTAGTATAGATACAAAATGTGGCCCGTAAACTTGCTCATTTGACCTTACTAAGTCTTCATTTGCAGAGAGTCTTACATAACTTTCAGTAGGAGAGCCCATTCTTTCAGCTCCAAAAAGAGGTTGACACACACCATAACCATAAAAAGCTTCTACACAAAGATTAGAAGCAGTTACACCTCCTTGACCACCTCTAGCATGAAATCGCAAATTTATGACGTGATCTTTCAGTGTTTCTTTAATTTGTTCTGGAGTTAACATTTTAAATTATTAGTTTTTATTTTAAATGAATATCTATAAAATAAATCTTAGAAAGTAAATTAAGTTTTATACAATATTTTATAGGTTTAGCTTTATTTGTTTGATAAAAGTTGATAATAATTCAGATTACTGATTAAACTCAAGATCTAACATCTTAACAACATCGACACATAGAGTAAGAATATTTTTTATACCTTCTTTGGTTACTAAGTTCATATTGTCTCTTTTGGTATGAACATGTTTTAAACCTGGTTGAGAGCCTAGCCAACATGCTTCAAATCCTTCTTGTACAATAGGCATGAAATCAGACCATGAACCTGTAGGTGAATATATATCCTTTATTCTTATATTATGTTCTTTAGCGCTTTCTTTAAAGAGAGCATTCAACTTCTTTGAAGAACTCTTTTGCGGTATTCCGTAAGAAGTCGTTAACCTAATTAGTTCTGAACCCCCAATTAAATCTAAATTGATAAAAAATGTTGTATCTTTGTTTAATTTATTTTTCATCTTTTCTATGAAGCGAACGGCACCTCCCAAGTTTAACTCTTCAGAACCAGGGCTAAAAAATGTTAAATTTACATTATTTGGAGGATTTAGGTTGTAATACCTTGCAAGTTCTATTACTGATCCTACTCCCGCGGCATTATCAAATGCTCCCGGAGAAATATTTCCGGTTTTATTGAAATAATTTAGTGATCCAATTATCGCTAGGAAAATAGATACATCCAATAAAATATTGTTTAGAATAGGTATGTTAAGATTGATAAAAATATTAATTAGGCTTAAAATGAAAAATATTAAATATAAGAATAGAGAACCAAAAGCAAATATTAAGAAGATCATAACTCTTGTTGTTGAAGAAAAAGATTGAGATTTTGAATCCCAATGACCCATAAGAATTACTTTACATTTGGGATTCTTGCTTTCTAAATCAACCCAGATATTTTCTGTTTCATAATTTTTGGTAGTATTTTTACATAATTTCAATTTATTAGATGTAGCAGTTTTAAGTGCTTTAAAAGAAAAAAAGACTGCTAATCCAATTAAGCATAATGTTATAAATGGATTTAAGTAGAGAGATAAAGCTAACAATATTAAACCAGTTCCTAGTATCAGAAAGATGTATCTTGTGTAAATAAAATTATGAAAAGAAGTAGTAAATTTTTGCCGGTTTATTAGGTCATACCCCGCCCTTTTAAATTCCTCAATGACAATTTTAATTGCTTTCGCTTCACCCTCAGAACCAATGAGTCGAGGAAATACTAATTTTTCTGTAATTCTATAAGCGTTATCTATATCAATCAATTCATAAATACCTTTTTTCTTATTTGAGATTTCTTTTGATTGATTTTCTTTTAACTCTAACGTAGGAATCATGATACTTTATCATTTATAAAATATTTAAACCACTCGATTGGAAGTAGTAATTTTACAAATACTTGAATTATCATAATTTCTAGTTCTAAAATTATTTCGGAGATATATTCTGAGGGGATTTCCTACTAATTTATTTTTGATGAGCAATACTCCATCCATGGGTAGCGTTAAGAGGAGCATTGGTCATAAAAGCATTAATATCTCGGATCAAACCATCTTCGATTTTAAACATCTCATGAAGTAGTAAACAACGTGGTTTAGCACGCAAATCATGTTGTACTGAACCTTCGGGCAATTCCCCATCTTTTACATCTGTCCCTGGTATGTCAAAAACTGCTATTCCCCAAACCAAGCCTCTCGTGATATCTACAATAGGATATCGTCGCTCCCGAACCTTCTGTATGTAGTCCATATGATAAAGTCCGGCTTGTGTACTAAAGTTAAGTAAATTAGGATTGTTTGTTGTTTTAATACCGTTTTCTTTACGTTGACAATCCGGATGAAACATGACAATAGATCCATCTGATTTCTCAATTCCTTCAAAATAGCTATCTGCAATACTAACAAGTTCCGCTCGCTTCAATTGTTCCGATTCTGGGATTAGTGTGTCCCAAAGTGGATTATTTCGTACAGTATCTGGGCTGAACAAAGGATGACATCCTTTTCTCGAGAGTAAGGTTTCTATTTCCGAAATACGGTCGTTGATAATTTTTAATCGGAGTATAAACAGAGCTTTTTCACCATCTTTCTCTTCCAAGACTCCCCAAAAACCTGTTTGGTTTTCTGAAGAATCTACAAAAGATTTTCTTAAAACAATAGTTCGAACTGTCTGCCATATCCCTTCACCTAAAGTGAATAGATCGCCATTTTGAGTAGCCTTATAATCTTCTGCTAACTTTAACCGAGTGTGATCGTGGACCAAGAGTGCTTCCAAATAGTCATTGATAAATTGTAAAAGATCTTTTCTGTTGTATCTGATATTCATGCAATCTCCTTAACTAACTGGTATTAATGGGGGTATATCTTTCGGTGGTGGTTGATAATGCTCAGTAATGCCTGTTTCCATTCGTAGGGCAACCTCATCATCACTTATAAGTAGAAAATTGTCTTTAGTACTGTCGTAAGGAGTCCATGTAGTATTTTCATCAATTTTTCCCTGGATATTGGGATCTCCGGTTTTAGCAAATTGAAACCACATATCCATCATCTTATTGGCTATCTTTTCATCTAATTCATCAATACCTGGGTCAGGTTGTTTAGCGCCTCCAGTTCTGGAAAGGTTCAACATAGTCACGGTTTTCAGACCTACTCGATAACACCCAAAAACATATGGAATTTCAAGTCCATGAAATGCCACAACCCCTTCCTTTCGCCATCGTGTGGGAACATGCCCGAAAATGTAGACGAATATGTTTGATTGACTGTTTTTACTCATCAAACTGGCCCAATCCTTAATTCCCTCTATCATTCCGTAAGCCATGTCTGTACGATTGGCGCCAATAATAATGGGTATGTCGTTATGAAGTTTCTTTTCTAACAACAGTTTTGCATCGTCTAGAAGATACCATTTGTCGATCGTAATCAAACGTATATCGTTAAAGGCTATCTTTTGAGCGGCTTTTACTATGTCTTGCCATGGTTTTTCCCTAATCTGTTTGAGTATATCTTTACTGCCCTTAATCTCCAGTTTCTCCACAAGAGCCTCCCCTCGAGCTTCAGCCTCTTTTAGAAGTAGTCCACGCGGTTCACTTATTGAAAATACTCCGCTTTGAATAATAGCCCGATGAAATAGTCCTTTGGCAAGTGGAGAAATTATTAAGCTGAAAGTTTTACCACCACCACCAGATTCTCCAAAAATTGTGACGCAATCAGCATCTCCTCCAAATAAGGAAATATTTTCTTTAACCCATTTTAAAGCAGCAATCAAATCCAGCTGACCATAGTTCCCGGAAACTTTATTCTCAGATTCCGCACTTAATGCCGGATGGGCCATATAACCTAGTGGACCAAGCCGGTGATTCACGGTGACAAGGATGACTCCTTTGGAAGGGAGAGCTGTGTAATTATAGGTCATATTATTGGCTGACATAGCATGAAATCCTCCCCCATGAAACCAGACCATCACTGGTAATTTCTTGCTGCCAATATTTTTAGGTGCGACGATGTTCAGATTCAGACAGTCTTCGCTTAAATTACCATGACTAGCAGGTCCCAACTCTCCTTGACCGCATTGATCTCCCCACTGAGTGCAATCAAGTACCCCTTCCCACGGTTTTATTTTTTGTGGTGGTTTCCAACGAAGGTCTCCTACTGGAGGTTTAGCATAAGGAATACCCAGCCATGTATATGTGTTGTTGCTAGTAGCATAGCCATTAACTTTACCTGATGATATTTTCATAATTTTGTGGGAGTCTGATTCCAAACGATTAGGATCTAAACTTGCTTCAAAACTACCTTGAGCTGCTGAAGCATTTCGTATGGGTCGATTACCAAAATTGCCAGTATCCGGAAAAATTTTCTCGGAATTCAATTTTCCTACTAAGGCTGTCAAAACAGGATCGGATCGAAATGCTTTGGGAGGTTGATTAAAATTTAGTTGCCCACTAAACTCCGAAACAATTGTTGCTATAATCTCCGGGATTCGAATTCCGTTATTTACATTGCCACTCTCATTCAATGTTTGTAATAAGATACATAAATTTATAACACGTTGATCACTGGAATTTTCTGCTCCGGGGAACAGATCGATCAGTGATATCGTCTCATTACCAACAGTTTCTCCGAGATTCAATTTACCAATGGAGAATACCACAGATTCTCCAGTATTGTATCTAAATTGTCCTTTCATATCCGTTATTCCAGAAAGTGTGGAAGTTTGATAAGATAAGCCTTCAATAGGAATCCCTTGAAATGTTCCAACCATTTCGTTTTCTATAATTCCTTCACCACTTTTTTTTGATTTTTCATAGGTTACTTATAATGGAAGACGATATATAAAGTCAATATAATGTGGTTTTGGTAAAAATTGGTTTGGTTCTTTAACTTCTAATTTAGGAATCAAAATCCTTTATCATTTATAAAATATTTAAACCACTTAATTGGCAGATAATCCTTTGCTCTTTCAACGAACGCTTGAATACTTAAAATTCCCAAATCAGATATAATACCATCAATATATTCTGAGGGTGTGATATCAAAATAATAATTATGTATTTCAAAATTTCTGTTTGGAGATTTATCATAAATTTCTTTACTTGGTTTTTTCTCTATTAGTACATTCTGACCATAATGACTTTTTAGGTTATATTTGAAAGAGTCACCGACAATAAAAACATCAATTTTTTTTGATTTTGCAATAACTGCTAAGGGATAAGTACCTATTTTGTTTACCACTGATCCATCCTCAAGTATGCTATCTACACCAATCAATACTAAATCAACTTGATCAAGGAATTTGCCTGAAGCCGCATCAATTATTAGATTTACTTTAAAATATTCTGATAGGATTTCTGCAACTCGTCTTCCTTCTAAAAGAGGTCTTGCCTCTAGGATATAGAATTCAAGATTCAAGTCTGTATTTTTTAATAGAAGGTTGTTTATAGTGGAGCTAAAAGAAATTAACATAATAGAATATTTATCTTTTCCCCGAGTACGAATAAAGTTCCTGAAATTCTTCTCAAGAATCATCAATCTTTCAATTTTGTCCTTTTTATAAAGGTCAATTCTTTCTCTTATTATTTCATTTGTTATAATGGGTACATCATGAACCAAAAAGCCGATTGTATTAATGAGAGGGGCCATACTTGGGCGAGAATTAATAATTTCTTTCGATAATTCAAAAATATCGTCTTTAATATCTTTTTTGTTAGAAGGAATTAAGGTTAATTGCAATTCTATGATATTAAGAGCCTTTTCAATGAGTTCACTAGCTCCTGAAACATTATCTTGTCTAAGATTTTTCAACTGATTTTTTATCTTATCATTCAATTTGATTTCCGTCAGAAGCTTGAATATCTAAGAATAATTTAATATAATTTAAAAACACATATTAATAAAACTGCTTTTAAAGAGGACTAATTAATAGAATAATCCAACATTGTAAAATATCGATAAAAAACCAATAAATTTTGATTATATCCTCTTGAATTCAAAATCGTGAAATTTTAAGCATTTAATTCTTTTTGATATTTAATATCTCGTAAGGAGACTTAATTCATTGCTATCAGAAAAGAATGAGAACAATAAAAACAGTTTAAATGAAAAACCTATTGTTACAACCCCCGATTTCATTCCGATGATACGTATAATTTTTTGGAATAGCATGGGATTTTTTTTCTTCTCTTTTTTAATACCATACGTTACGATTAAGTTATTGGGCGTATCGCGCACAGAATTAGGCCTTGCATTTTCAATTCAAACAGTAGGAGGCTTAATTAGTTCCCCTATTGTGGGATATTTAACGGATCGAGTTTCCAAGAAATTATTAGTTTTAATTGGTAGTTTTGGAAGAGCTATTGCCTATATATTGATGTATATTGGTATAATAATGTCTACATATTTAATTTTTATAGGAGGAATGTTTATTCTTGGATTTTTTGTTGGATTCTTTTGGACTCCTTTAGATACTCTAATTTCTGAAAAATCCAGTAAAATGAATCGTTCCTTTGCATTTGGAAAACGAGCCGGAATGATTGGTTGGGGTAATTTTTTAGGATCCATCATAAGTGTAACTATTTTTCTAATTTTTAGTTTAATTACACCGGAATTCTTACCATTAGTATATAGTCCTCTACTAATATTTGCATCATCAAATATCTTGGGAGGCATTATATTTCATCGAAAAGTGGATGAAGAACTTACGTATGAAAAGCATATTTTCAACATTTATCCCTCTAGAGTCGAACCAATCGCTATTACAAAAGAGCCTGCTCTTATAGAGTCTCAGGAAACGTCCACTGAGAAAATGTCATATGGATTCATTTTTGGTTTTTTCATCCTAACTCTTGCTTTCATGACGAGCAATATGAACGCTTCTTTAGCATATCCTTATTTTCAAGGGTATCTTACAGATGTTCTAAAAGTTGAAAATCCCGTCTTAGTAATGATAATTTATTTTCCAAGCCAAGTTATATCATTATTATTAGCTCCTAAATTAGGAAAAATCGCAGATAAGATAAATCCAATTATCGGAATTGCGTTTGTAAGTGGTTTTGGATCATTAGTCACTTTTTTAATAATCAATGCCAATTCAGGAGTAGTTTTTGGAATATTATTATTGTGTGATTCTACATTTGCATGGGGAGGAAATGTAATTCTCCAGAATGTTGTAAGTCGTATCTCTAAATATCATCGAGGAAAGGTTTTTGGAGCTACTCAATGGTTGGGCCTCTTAGGAGCCATTTTGGGACCAATTTTAGGTGGATTAGCGTGGGATAATTTAGGACCCACAGCACCGTTTATAATATCCATATTCGTTGAATTATCTGTGATTCCATTATATGCTGTAGCAATCACGTCTCTTAAGAAATACATGGCTGAAAAATTAGAAGAATAATATAATTAGCTAATTTATTCTTTGGATAATTTATCAGCATTTTTAACATAATCAGGGACTAAGTGAGTTTTAAGTAGATTCGAAGTGCTTGTAGATATTAGATTTCCATCCTTATCGTATATTTCACCTACTGCATGGATTACATTTCTTCCTTCCCTTACAATTTTTCCTATAACCCTAACTGTTTTTCCAATTTCTACCTTTCCTAAATAATCAACATGAAAATCTATCGTTATAGGAAATCCTTCATATCCTAAAGTTGCGGTTGTCATACCTATTGTATCGTCCATTAAAGCACATTGCATTCCTCCATGTAATAAACCTGTAGGATTTGCCATTTCGTCCTTTACTTCAAATTCAAGTTCAATTACGCCATATTGTGCTTTAATAAGTTTACCGTTTAACCATTTAGAGAACGGAGGGACAGGAAAATCCTTAAGATTCTTTCCTTTAAATGCATTGAAGATCTCTATCATCCTTTCTGATCTTTCCATTAATTCATTTTTTTTTTTCATAATTATAGGATCTCAATATTAGGTATTATGTTCATAAAATGTATAACCTAAACAAAATGATGAGATATTAGTTAAAAATTTTGATATTATAACAATAAAATAATTTTTAGAATGACTAGTAGATATTTAAGTCAATATTTATAAGGATGAAGACTATTACTGTAATGAAATAGTGATTTCTCATTATTTTATCAACTCTTTTTTTTTCTTTAGAAGTATGTATATAATCTAATAAGCTCTTCTGTATTTTATCTTATTCTTTTGATTCTTAAATACCTAAATTTTTACTATAAGGATAAAAGAAATATGAAAGAAAAATTAAAAAAAAAAATTTAGAGATTTATGTGTATCTTTTTAACTTTATCTAAAGAACCCGCATCCTAATTTCCATGACTTAAAGCAATAGTCAGCTAATCCTTTTTCCATAATTGGACTTACAACTAATATCGCATCTTCGTAATTACTTATCCAAGATATGTCAACACCCCAATTATTACCCCAGAGGAACATATCATCAACAGTGTATTTTGTATATCCGCTTGGGTAAGTTTTCTTTTCGACAACAGTAACTAGCCAGTCAACTGCAGGAGATACATGCTCAAGTGAGCCTAAAATGTCTGTAGTCCCTACCACTGCAGAAAAGAGGAACCAACCTTCATAGGTAAAAGCCCAGTCAGTCACATAACGGAAGCCAATGTGTATGGTTTGTCCTGCAAATGCAGAAAGATCGAAAGTCATTACAATAGAAGGATCTGTGGTGTAATAATTAGTCCAACCTGTAAGTCCTGGTAAGTTGCTTACAACATCTGGATGAGCACCGGGATCATGATCATATGTAGTATACTCATTCTCAAGTGAAGTCCAAGTTGAATCCCATTCACCACCATCAGTAGAGACTTGTACAAAACCAAAATCCCAATAATCTTCAATATCCCAGTATGTATCAATTGTCAATGTTGGTTCATCGGGATCTACATAAACTTCGGTAGCTATAAGTGTATTTAAAAGATCTGCTGCTCCTGAGTACCAGTAACCACCAGCATCTACTGAATGATAAGTCCATCCTGGAACTGTAGCATAATCATCTCCTTTAAAGACTAAAAAGTTGATTAAACTTAAATCAACCAGAGAGATATAATCAGTGCCATATGTTCCGAGTAAAACCTGATCAGTAACGTACCAATCATATATCTTTGTACCTCCGAAACTTGATCCGCAAGTCCATGGTACCTGTTCACCCTCAACTTCATAAACCCTTGGAATGGGATCTACAAAGTCACCCTCAAGGAAAGCACCGAGATCGATAGAAAAATAGTTATATTTTCCTCCTCCCGGACTATCAGAATGGATTAAATTAGCAATTCTCCAATCATTGAATACATCATCCATAGTTACAGAATATCCTTCAGCTGCTAGAGCAGCATTAATACCCGGAATACCCGGAATACCTGATTGAACGTATTCACTTAAAACCCCTACACCATAGTGATCGGCGATATAAGTAGTCCAAAGTAGAACTTGAGCATAGTCTGCTAGGATATTATCATCTCCTTGGTCGCCCCATATAGTTAAAGAATTATCAGGGGTTGCTAAGAAGTATGGCAGATACCCAAAGGGATATTCATAACCACAAAGTGGTTCTGCAAACATGGAACATCCTTCGTTCATCCATAATTCCCCATTTGGCTGCCAATCATTATGTATATTATGCTGAAATTCATGGGCTACAGTTGATTCGTACGTATTAGGTCGAGTCACTTCCAGTTCAGGATGGGTAATTGGATACCACTGGTGACCTTCTGGACCAAGTCTTTGCCAGTATCTCCAATTATCGATATGTATCATATTCCTATTGTAATATCCTGTGTAGGTCGGACTAAAGAATCCAACTACATAGTAAGGATAGTCCGGGTCTTCATAGTTTTGATCGAAAAGGTTAAAGATTTTTAATATGACTCTTTGGGGATTGTCAGTAGCAATCCAATCCCAGACATAGGGTTCCCAGAGTGGGTAATAAGGGGATAATAGTTCAAAAATTGTACCTGTACCATCTCTATCAAAAGGAGCACCATAAGTACCAGTGTCAGTAGGATATATAACATCATTAAACTCGGCGGCTATATATTCTACCATCTCATCAGTAACTTGCCAATTGAGAGGATCAACATTTCTTGGATCACCAGGCTGAAATTGTAACATTTCATCCTGAGCTACATATACATCGACGTTACCAACTGATGCTCTCAGTTGCATATATGGGTATAATCCACCACTTGATGCGTTTAAATACCAATCATATACCCAACCATCTCCCGGAGGAGGTGTTGGTGGTGTATAACTGTTGATATGATATTTTCCTCCTTGGCTTTTTACTTTTGGTACTGCTGTATTATCAATTTCAGGCATTTTCACATCGCCTGCAAAACCACTTTTCCAATCAACACCTATATAGTCAGGAAAAATTTGTTCAACAGCAGTAGTTCCTGCAGTGCTTGCGAAGATACTCAAAGGAAAAGCCAAAAGACTTAACAATAAGACACAAAGTATAGTTATTCTTTTGTTTTTCATTATTTTATCAACTCATTTTTTTGTAAGATTTCATTTTGAGTTCAGTAAAGTTCATTTTTTTCCGCGGAAAAAATGAAAAATTGCGAACATTCTCAACCATACTTGAAACTTAAATATAAATTTCAAGGTTTTCGGTGATTGAAATATTTGTTACTTTGATATTAAAATTTTACTCTTTTACTTTATCATATATTTTTAACAACCTAGTGGGTTTTGTATCCCATTTTATTATTCTATTCTCTTTAGTCTGTTTTCGAGGGGATAATTTTAGAATGAAATCTTAAAGAATTAATTGTTAGAATGATTCTAATTAGTGATGGATCAGCAAGATTCTCCTAATTTAAATGTGAAAGATATTTCATTTATTAATGACATTAAATCTATCGCTGTAGTAGGACCCTCAAAAAAAAGAAATTACGATTTTCTAAGGAATCATGCCGCAGATTTCAAGGGAAATGTATATGCAGTACATCCTTCTGTAAAGGAAATTCCAGATTATAATCAAAATAAAATTTTCTCGTCTTTAAAAGAAATTACAGAAAATATTGATTATGCATGGATTTCAGTGCCTCCTTCCGAGGTCTTAAATGTAATAGATGACTGTACAGAAAAAGGAGTAAAACTTATCACTGTTTTTACTTCTGAATTTTCTGATTCTGGGACAGAAAAAGGATTAAAATTAGAAAAAGAATTGCTAAATCGTGCAAAAAATGAAGTAAGAATACTTGGTCCGAATGGAATGGGTTTGTTCTATCCTAGGTTAGGTATAGCATGGCGATCGCATTTTCCTACTACTGCAGGAAATGTTGGTTTCATTGGTCAATCTGGAGGAATGTGTAATATGGCTATATATTCTTCTGAAAGATTAGGAATTCATTTTTCAAAAGTATTTTCTTTTGGGAATGGAGCAGATTTAGATTTTGTAGATTTATTATATTATTTAAGTAACGATCCTGAAACAGAATTAATATTGTGCTATTTAGAGGGTTTAAAGAAAGGAAGGATTTGTGATTTGAGAAGAGTATTAAAACAAAATTTCAAACCAACACTAGTTTTGAAAGGAGGACGAAGTAGAACTGGTTCTATTGCAGCAAAGACACACACAGCCTCAATATCAGGGGATAATAGCCTCTGGGAGGGATTATTTAAACAATACAACCTAATTGAAGTAAATTCTTTAGAACAACTATTAAACACAGCTCGGTTGATCCAATCTTATGGAATTTTTGAAGTTAAAAATTTAGCTATTTTTAGTATAAGTGGAGGGTATGGTGTAGTTTTAACAGATTTAATTGAACAATATGGGATGAAAGTCCCTTCTTTTAGCACGAAAATTCAAGATCAACTAAATTCTAAATTTTTTTTGCCAGGTACGAGCCCTAAAAATCCTTTAGATTTATCTGCGCATTTCTTTGTCAGTAATTTTGTTTATGAAACCACTGAATTAATTCTATTGGATGAGAATATTGACGGATTAATCTTAGACATGCCAAGCTACTATTTATCCCCGATTTTCACAAGGTCTCGGTATACTCAATCATTTGAAGAATACATGATTAAAAGCTTTAGCTTGGGGCACAAATATAACAAACCCATTATACCAATAATACAGCGGTTAAATCAATCAGAGGATAGAAATCGAGTAGTTAAACGGTTAACCTCAAAAAAAGTACCTGTTTTTGGAGATCCTCTTGAATTTATTCCTCTTCTCCAGAAAGTTTCTAATTTTAAAAGAAAACAAGAAAAATGAAGTTCTTTTATTATTATTTCGCTATCTTACTTGCTTTCGAGACGACATCTGCAAATTTTTTACCTTCTGCAGCAGAAATCCATTCAGTGATAAATCTTTTATCATTTATTTTATTTTTTTTCATCCAACTTCTAACTTTTTTCTCTCTTTTCAAAGCGAAATCATTTCCCGAGATATAGTGACAATCTTGAGGATGACAACCAGTTAACATAACTACTCCAGCACCGCGTTCAAAACAATGCTTAATGAAATCGACGTCAACTCGCCCAGAGCACATCGTTCTCACTATTCGGGTGTTAGTTGGATATTGAATCCGACTAGTTCCTGACAAATCCGCTCCCGCATATGAACACCAATTACATGCAAAAATTAAGACTTTTTCTTTAGCATTATCACGAAGAGCTATATCGATTTGGCGAAGAATCATAGCATCTGTAAAATTTGTCATTATAATAGCATCTACAGGACAATCAGCAGCACAAGTCCCACATCCTTTACATAGAATGGGCAATATATAAGCAGGAGTCTTTTTTTCTTTATCAACACTAACAGCATTATAAGGGCAACGAGTTGCGCAGATTCCACAGCTAGTGCATTTCTCAATATTTACAAATGCATATAAAGGTTCTACATGGAATTCTCCCTTTGAGATCAATCCTCCACAGCGTCCTGCAGCAGCACTCGCTTGTGTAACGCATTCTCTGATATCTTTTGGAGATTCCGCTCCGCCCGCAATGAAAATACCATCAGTGGGGGTGTCTATAGGTCGTAACTTAGGATGCGCCTCAATATAAAATCCTTTCGGATCTTTTGCTACTGGAAATGGGATAGACTCTGAGGATCCTTCTGCACCTACAGAAAGAACAACTAAATCAAATTCTTCTTTGATTATCGTTCCAGTACTTACATTTTCGACAGAAAGAACAAGATTTTTGTTTTCTTGTACTTCTTTTATTTGTCCTGGTCGACCACGTATATATAATACACCTCCCTCTCTTGACCGCTTATATAATTCTTCAAAACCTTTTCCAAATGCTCTAATATCAATATAAAAGATAACAACCTCAACATCGGGCCAATGTTCTTTGATTAAAAGACTATCTTTAATGCTCTCCATACAGCAGAAATTCGAACAGTAAGGATTAAATCTATCATCTCGAGAGCCAACACAATTGATGAATGCTACTTTTTTAGGTTTATTTAGGTCACTTGGTCGTACAAGTTCTCCGCTTGTGGGTCCAGCAGCATTAATCAACCGCTCAAATTCGAAGGTTGTGATAACGTTCGAATAATGTCCCCATCCATATTCCGTGATTTTGGAGGCATCGAATATTTCAAAACCCACAGCAATAATTATACCTCCAACTTTATAATTTAATATTTTTTCAGGAGTTTCATAATTGATAGCTTCTTTCTCGCATTCTGTAACACACTTCCCACAAGCAAGAGGAGATAATCCTAAGCAGTGCTCTTCATCAATGATATAACTCGCAGGTACAGCTTGTGGATATGGGATATATATAGCTTTCCTCCAACCTAAATTGCCAGAATATTCATCAATAACATTTTCTGGACAAATATCAACACAATCACCACAAGCAGTGCATAGATCTTCATCTACATAGCGAGCATGTTTTTTAATCTCAACTTCAAAATTTCCGACATATCCAATTATGTTTGTTACTTCTGCATTTGTAATCAAAGTTATATTTTCATGATTACCTACATCAGCCATCTTAGGACCTAAGATACAAATTGAGCAGTCCATGGTTGGAAAAGTCTTATCTATAAGAGCCATCCTTCCTCCAATAGTAGGTGCTTTTTCAACTAAAATGACTTCATAATTATCAGCTAAATCTAATGCGGCTTGAATTCCTGCCACTCCTCCACCAATAATTAGGACGCGTTTTTTAATAGGTACAACAATATCATCAATAGCTTCTAATAACTCCGCCTTCGCAATAGCCATTTCAATAATTTCTTTAGCTTTTATAGTAGCCTCCTTTTTTTCTGAAAGGTGAACCCAGCTGCAATGTTCTCGAATATTTGCTACCTCTACTAACGAAGGATTTATTCCACAGCGGCTAAGAAGTTTTTTCCATGTTGGTCCATGTAATCTTGGGGAACACGCAGCTACTACAACTTTTTCGATTCCTTGTTCTTTAATAGCGGTTTCAATTTCTACTTGACCAGGATCTGAACATGTATAGGTGTTAACTTGAACATGTTTAACACTCGGTATTTTCTCAATCTCTTCTGCTAATTGGTCAATATCTACAGTACCACCAATATTTTTTCCGCATTTGCAGAGGAATACTCCAATATTAGGAGTAATGACAGGCTCATCCATACTTTTAGTCATATTTTCACGCTAAAATTTATTTAATTCTTAGATTTTTTGCTTTGTGCTTTCTGTCTAACTTGCTCTATTTTTTCTGTAAATCCTATCCGTGAATCATCAACAAATTCCCCACATATTACAACCTTTTTCGAAAAGTTAAATTCTGCTTCGTAAGGGGTACATTCATTATTTATGCTAATTTGTTTTTGTAACCATTCTAAAGTTTCTATTGCATCTCCTAATCTGTTTTTTGATCCATATTGAATAAAACAAGGAGCAAGAACTTCTATAAAACTAAATCCTTTATTATTTATACTTTTTAATATGCTTTTTTGTAATCTTAAAGTATCATATCCAGGCCATCTAGCAACATATGTAGCACCAGCGGCAGCTGCTAAACTCACTAAATTGAAGGGAGGTTCAATATTTCCATAAGGTGTTGTTAGAGTTATATCTCCAACTTGAGTTGTTGGTGCCACTTGACCTCCAGTCATCCCATAAATGTTATTATTTACGCAAAGAACTGTGATTTCTACATTTCTTCTAGCAGCATGGATGAAGTGATTTCCTCCGATAGCAAAAAGATCTCCATCACCTGATAGAACAATAACTTTTAACTTTGGGTTTGCTAACTTTATCCCTGTAGCAAAGGGAATAGCTCTCCCATGAGTTGTATGAAAAGCTGGACCTTTAAAACAACCACTAGATCGACCAGTACATCCAATGCCAGACACAATAGCATAGTCTTTAAATGTATAACCGTTTTCTTTTAAACAGTTTGTAATTGATATAATTACTGTTCCGATCAAGCACCCTGGACAAAAAATGAAGCGTTGTAAATTCAACCGATCTTTTAAAGGATGCTCAAAGGTTTCTATTGTTGTTGGTACCTTATCCACTGGACACATCATTTAAACCTCTTTTAATACTTTTTCATAAATAAACTTAGGACTAAAAGGAATAGTGGTAGGGATACTAATGCCAGAAACTTCAAATAAGTGTTGGAATCTTTGAACTTCTCTGATTATCATTCCATAATTCATTTCACTCACAATTATCTTTGAAATTCCTTGCTGACCAATCTGTTCCATTAATTCATCGGGGAAAGGCCAGAGGCTTTTGAGTCGTATAAATCCTACCTTACGACCCTTCTGTCGTGCTTTTTCAATTGCCTCTAATACGCCTCTGGCATTAATTCCATAGGCTAAGAGTACTACTTCAGCATCATCTACGTATTTTTCTTCCCAATCATTGATCTCAGGACGGGCTTTCCTAATTTTGTCACATAAACGTTTTATAAGAGTTTCTCCAGCTTCAGGAGTCATTTTGGGATTCCCTTCCTCATCATGAGTTAACCCAGTTACATAAAAAGAATAATCTGTTCCTGCTACAGCCATCCCTGGTACAAGATCATCATCTAGAACCTGAAATGGTTTGTAATCCTCAGGCGGAACTTGCGGTCCTTTGCGATCAATAATTTCTATATTGGTATGATATTTAACAGGTTCCATCATCTGCCCTAAGATTCCATCTGATGCAACAACTACAGGGGTACGGTATTTTTCTGCCAAGTTAAAAGCACGGATAGTTAGATCATACATTTCTTGAACAGTAGATGGAGCTAGAACAATAATTTCATAATCTCCATGTGATGCATACCTTAATTGATAAACATCAGACTGGGATGCATTGGTAGGTTGTCCTGTACTTGGTCCTCCTCTCATAATGGTTACTATGACCATTGGTGCTTCCAGCATTACACCCAATCCAATACTTTCAGCCATAAGCGAAAAACCTGGTCCTGAAGTTGCAGTCATAGCTTTTGTACCCGTATACGAAGCACCAAGACAAGAAGTAATAGAGGCTAGTTCATCTTCCATCTGGACAAATGTACCATTCACCTCAGGAAGACGCCTAGACATATAAGCAGCAATTTCTGAAGAAGGTGTAATAGGATAGCCGGCAAAATATCGACAACCGGCTGTGATTGCCCCTTCCGCAGAAGCATAATTACCTGTTGTTAGGATCGATTTTTGTTGAGTAACTCCTTTACTCGTTTTGAACTACCTCATCAATATCTGTTTCTTTGATAAAAATTGAAGCTGTGGGACACAAGCGTTCGCATTGTCTGCATCCAACACAGTTTTCAGGAACCTCAACAACGACATAGTGAAGCATACGGCTATTAAATTTATCAACATCAGTGGTTAATAACTCTTTTGGACAAAATTCTATGCATAATCTACATCCATCGCATTGTTCAGTATCAAATATTATCTCGTATTTTTTCTTCCGTTGAGGAGGTTTTAAGATTGGAACTCGTTTAGAATTTAACATTTTTTCTTCCTTTTAGATATGTGAAGACATTTATCATAATTTTTTTAATGATGTTCTGAATATTAATTGTTCATTTAATTTGCTTTTTTCTTAGTCTTTCTATAAGAGATCTACTTTAAGGGGGATTAGTGAAAATTTCTGCATACAGATTTTTACCAAGCTCAAAACTTTGAATATTGATCTCTTTTACTCGTTCTGGCATGGATTTTAATATTTCATTGTAGTGCTCTTCTTTAATATTAATTTTCTCGTTTATACTAAGATATTGAGAGAGAAATCCTAAAGAAAGTATATTTGCCGTTTTAGTGAGTTTATTCTCATCAGCTCGTTTCGTAATTGGGATTATATGAAGAGTCCCTTTTTGAATTATCTCTTCAGCATTATCAATTGTGTTAGCATCAATGAATGAAATAGTGTTCTCCCAAATGCATTCGCTAGCGCGATCTAATCCATTTTGATCAATGGCCACAAATACATCAGCATCTTTATCACAGAAGGGATAAGAAATAGGATCAGAGCTAAGTATGACATCACAAAAGATAGGACCACCACGAACAGAAGGTGTGTAATCAACTGTGAGAGTAGCGTAGTAATCAGCTACCATAGCTACTCGAACTAATACACTTCCAAGAAATTTAATACCTTGCCCACCGCGACCAGAAAATCGCAATTTTAACTTCATGAATATCTCTAATAATTGATTTAAATTGAAATTATTTATGGTAAATAATTATAATTAATTTAACTAATTTTTTTACTATTTATGCATCATGGATATTTAAGTCTTCTATTACTTATCTTGAGTTCTCTTGAATGATTAATATTAATAAATTATATTAGATAGAATAAAGATAAGCGTATTATAACAATTACGATCTCAGAAAATTTGAGGGGCTTGATATTCTCCAAACACTTCTCGTAAAATATCACATATTTCTTGCACAGTAGCATAAGATTTAACAGTCTCAATCATAGTGGGCATAATGTTCTCAGAAGATTTTGCTACTTCTCTTAGTTGATTTAATTTTTCGGAAACTAACTGATCATCTCGTGTTGCTTTTAATTGATTTAAAGCTTCTTGTATGTTTTTTACAGCACCCTCATCAAATTTGAATGTCCCAATTTTATATTCCTCATCGGTACAGAAAATATTTACACCAATTACCTTTTTCTCACCCTTTTCAATTCTGAGTTGGTCTTGATAAGCATTATTTAAAATTTCTTTTTGAATAAAAGCCCTCTCAATAGCCGTAGGCATACCCCCCATTTTATCTATTTTAACAATATATTCCAATGCTTTTTCCTCTAATTGATTGGTCAAATATTCAATATAGTAAGAGCCTCCTAGGGGATCAACAACATCAGTAATCCCAGACTCGTAAGCAATGACTTGTTGGGTTCTTAATGAAATTCTAGCCGATTCTTTAGTGGGAATTGCTAATGCTTCATCTGGACCGCATGCATGAAGTGACTGTGTACCTCCTAAAATAGCAGCTAAAGATTGGAGTGTAGACCTGATTATATTTACTTGAGGTTGTTGAGCTGTTAATGTACTACCTCCCGTATGAATATGAAATCTTAAACTCATAGATTTAGGATTTTTAGCATGAAATCGATTCTTCATAATTTTAGCCCATAACCTTCTCGCAGCTCTTAGTTTCGCGATTTCTTCGAAAAAGTTACTGTGAATAGTAAAAAAGAAGGAAAATCTTGGAGCAAACTCGTCAATATCCACTCCTCTTCTAAGAACTTCTTCAACATAAGAAATCCCATCGGCTAATGTAAATGCTAATTCTTGAACGGCAGTGCTCCCAGCATCACGCATATGATAACCACTTATGCTAATGGGATTAAATCTTGGCAGATGTTTAGAACAATATTCAATTATATCAGCAGTTAATCTTAATGATGGTTTGGGAGGAAAGATATATGCTCCTCTTGCCACATATTCTTTCAAAATGTCATTTTGGAGAGTACCTGTTAACTGTTCCGGTTTTACACCATTTTTCTCTCCTATCGCAATATACATTGCTAATATTATTGCAGTTGGCGCGTTTATTGTCATACTAGTTGAAACTTTATCCAATGCTATACCTTCAAAAACCTTTTCGAAATCCTTTAATGAATTAATGGTAACACCAATCCTTCCAACTTCACCTAGACTGATCTTATTATTCGAATCGTATCCGTGTTGTGTTGGTAAATCAAATGCAATAGAGAGTCCTTTTTGACCTTGTGAGATAAGATACTTAAATCGTTCATTTGTTTTACTCGCATCAGCAAAACCACTATACTGTCTCATTGTCCAAATTCTTCCACGATACATATTAGGATACACGCCTCTAGTAAAGGGGGGCGTTCCAGGAAATCCAAGGTCATCGATATAATCTGTATTTTTAATATCTTCAGGTCCATACAGTTGTTTTATGTGAATCCCTGATGGTGTTTCGAATTTTTCTTCTCTTTCGCCATTTTTAATAAAATTTGATAAAGTTGTTTTTTCCCATTCTTTCCTTTTTTCTTCAATCTTCATAAGCTCTTTTTTTGAGAACATAATAACTACCACTCATTATATAAATTTAAATTGGTTCAAACATATAAGCATAAACTTCTTTCCCATCTAAATTATCTGTAAGTTTCTTATAAACAGGTTTTAATTCCATCCCTATTTTTAAATTACATTGCGTTGTAATCTGTCCAAGAGCTTTTACACCATTTTTAAATTCAACAATTCCTAAGGCATAAGAGGATTTTTCTCGAAACTCGGCTGGTGGAGCTTTTAATACTGTATAAGCTATAAGCTTACAAGTACCTTTTGGATTTACAACTTCAAAAGTTTTGTTCTTACATTTCAAGCATCGTAAGTGTGATCTGTGCTGTAACAATCCGCATTTTTTACACTTTTTCCAATCTAATTCCATTTTGCTCTCCATTTCTTTCAATTCCACTCATTGAATTATATTTAGGAACGTAATCAAACCTATTATGGAATTATAGGTTTAGTTATAAAAAAAATTATTCAGTAATAGAAATTACTATAACAAAAAGTAGTTTTTTTAAAATATATGCGATATAGTGTTTTATTGAACGAATATTTCTGAGATTAATAATTCCAAGGATGGTAAATCCTTAAATTCAATAATTTGGTTCGCCTCATAGAACTTATTTAGAGCTTCCCAGATAGATTTAATATTTCTGATAGATTCTATGAATCTTGTTAATTTCTGTTTAGCATAAAATGTCTGTCCTTTGAATAAATAACATACTGAAAATCCATTAATAGGTTGCATCAGAAGAGTATGATCTCCAAATTTAGCTCGATCAAGACCTTTTGAGAACATCTCATCACTAAACGAATTAACAGCGGATAAAAATACACTTATTAAATCTTCATCAAGTCCATATTTTTCAGAAAATAAATTAGAAAACAAGGGAAATCCACCTTCTCCAATAATTAAAAGTAAGCCTGGTATCTCAGGAATCAAGTTTGGTGGCTCAAGTGCTCGTTTTCCCTGCATACGATCTACAACTCCTTCAAATGAAACCAATTTCATACGTTCTGAGATGGGAGCATTTGAAGATTTAAGGCTATCCCATTCATTCAGGTGATCTAATAAATTATCATGCTCACTAGATATTTTGAAGGCTAGCAAGTTGAGACCATGGAACTCAGCAATACGTTGAGCTTGAGTTAATAGTAACATCGATTTATCGAAATTTAATTGAACTTGGGCTAGTTTAGCCTGAAGCAATTTTGTTTCAGCCAACCAGGAATAAGCATTTTGATTCTCGGCTATATCAGACATTCTACTGATCAATGGAATTAGTTCATCCAATACTTCGGTGTTGTTAGTAATATGCAATTCTTCTAAGAAAAGTTCGCAAAGATTAATAACTGTCATCTTGTATTGGAGGGGATTCTCAACTCCTTGCTCTAGGATTTGTTTAAGCAGCAATTCTGCTTCTGCTCGATTGCGAATTCGACTACTGTTCTTTAATACCAATGCTTTTGCAATAACAAATTGATTTTTGAATACTGTACTTTCAGTTTTCTTAGATATTTGTTCTAACTGTGTAAGATATATTTTTGCTTGATAAAGTGAATTTTTTTCTATATTTACTCGAATTAAATGAAAAAGTGAAGACATAATTCCATAATGAATATCATATTTCTCAGAAAGTTCCAGTCCGCGTTTGAAATAATTCATAGCCTCATCAAGCTCCCCCATTGTTCTGAGAATATTTCCAATCCCATATGTAAGTTGGATAATTTGTTCATTATAATCTTCTTTTTCGGCAAGCTTAAAGGCTCTTTTACGATATCTCAATGCCCTTTCTAATTCTCCTTTATTCATATAAATAGCTCCTAGTAGATCAAATGATTCAATTTTCCCAAGGATGCTAATTTTCTTAAGTGCTAAATTCTGTTTAACTAATTTTAAAGCATGGTCAAAATCGCCTTTAACATAGAAACCAGTTCCAGTTAAATAACGACTATGTGCAATTCCAATTTCATTATTTAATTCTTCATGAAGTGCAAGACTCTTCATTCTATATTCTAATCCCATATCAGGGTCAGTTCCGAAAAGAATTAGTTCCCCAAGGTGAAAATAAATTCGTGCAAGATCGAGTTTTTCTCCAGATTTCTCTAATATTAATAAACAATCTCTGGCTAACTTTTCTGCCTCATTTAGATCTCCTTTATGATGATAAATTATAGATTTTAATAATAAAAAGCTTGCGTGTTGCCTGGATAAACCTAGAGGAGGGTAATTTTCAATAGATTCAATTAAATTTCCAGCTTTGACAATTGTGTTAAAGGCACGCTCTGTATTTCCAAGATATACCATATGGGCTTCTATAATAAGAGCATCAATAGAGTGATAGATATCTTGTAGTTGTTGGCTGAGTTCAAATGCAAACTCACCAATCTCTACAGCTTGTTTGTATTTTTCTGTATAACAGTATATCATTCCTTTAATAATGTGCCCTGTGAGTTGATCTTTAGGATTGATATTATCTTTCTTCTCAAAATCTTCAATTAGTTCAAGGGCTTTCTCAAATTTTGCTTCATACATAAGCCTTTCTGCGTTCTTTAATACCTCAGGCACAGCATCAGGAAAAGATTTTATCTCCATGTTTACTCGAAAATCTCACTATAGAATATCATTTAATAAGGAATTTCTTAAAGCTAATGGATAAAAAGAAGAATTTGCTTAAAAGCCTTTCTAATGGTCTTATATTATAATTTTTTTATTTTTTGTATTAACAAGGACTTTTTTTTATCAAATTTTTAATAAACAACTTAGAAATCATAAGGATTAATTGGTTTGAACAAAAAATCATTCAGTAAACTGAATGCATTAATTAAGTTGGTTGGTTTAATCGTATCATAAGAATTTTTAAGGTGACAGTATTTTATAGATGATAAAGGGAAAGGATATAAGCACTTCATACAATTCTCCTCTACTTTACATGCAGCACAATTTCTATTTATTTCTAAATCTATTTTTAAATATTGAAGAGTTCTTATAATATCTGAAAATGGATCCCCAATTGTTCCTATTGGATCTGAATACCAACAAATCCGAATCAAATCATCCTGCCCTATAATGGCGGTTTCTAATGTTCGACAGTTAGCTCGATTATTTGTCCATCTACACAAAGTCTGAAATCGAGGTAAAGGTGGGCGTTCCATTAAATAATCGGTACTATCTTCACTTTTAGAAATCTCTCCAAGGAATTTAAAAAGTGCTTCTGAGTCATTTTCAGAATTCTCTTCACACAGAGAATATATCATCTTAGCATGACCTTCCCTGTATTGTGTTAAGGCAGAATATGTGTTTTTTAATTCTATTGGTATCCCAATTTCCTCATTATAGAGAAACTTTCTTCCCGACTTTAAGACAGATCCACCATCTAATATTTCTGGATAATAACATTGATAAAATTTTGTAGGTGAAAATTCATTAAAGAGAGTTATCTCATTTTTTTCATAGAATCTTTGATAATTTTTTTTATCGGAATATAGTTGAATAATAACCCCATTTATCGCTAGGTTTTGCTGAATCCATTTCACTAGAGAAGGTTTAATCATATCAGAATTAATTATTACATTGTTAAAATATGACTTTTTATCATTACGCTTAGGATTTAAAGAAAGAATTTTCAGTGTATCATAATCAATCACCTTACTATTTTGTATTTTTGAGCATTTGGGAGCCAAATGGATTCTATATACATCAAAAGGGTGATTATTTACTAAAAAAATCTTGTTCTTTCCCCCTATCGAATTAATCTCATATCCATATTTCTTATGATATTCATATATTGGGGTACCTTTGAATATATGAAATATATTATGTGTATAAATATCAATATCTAATTTTTTTATTAAATCTAAAGTTTTCTGTGCATCTTGGAGAGTTTCACCAGGTAATCCAATCATTATACTTACAATTACTTTTTCTATGCCGATTTTCTTCGCATAGGATGTCATGTTTTTCAATTTTTCAATAAATTCAATTTCCTTATCAAAATTTCCTGAATGTGTGATTTCTGGAATATTTACTTTCCCAATCGCTCTTAATATTCTTGGTACAGCACTTTCTAGAGAAAATGCTAATGAAACAAACCCTGCTTGTTTCATTAGATCTATTAATTCTTCAGTGATTTTGTCAGCTCTTGTGCATCCAAGTAGGGGAATTTTAAACTTGTTTTCAATAATTGCTTCGCAAATTCTTTTTGCCCTACTTGGTACTATGGTAAAAGTGTCATCAAAAATGGGAATAGGGGCAATAAACTTTTTTTGCTCATTGATTAGCCTTAATTCTTCAATTACCCTTTCTTCTGAGTGAAAGTAGATATTTCTCTTGTTTAATACTGCGCAATTACAGTAATTACAATTTTGATTACAACCTCTTGCAGTGATTATACCTGTATGAAAAGCCTCAGATGAGGGTATAATTCCTGTTATGTAAGGAGATGGGTACTTATCTAAATAATTTTTAATTCTTCTACTTAAAAATAAAACATTACAATCGGGATTTATAACTATTTTGCTTTTATCCCTGTAAGTGATGCCTTTAATCCCGTGGAATTCCGTCTGGATTAAATTAAATTTATTTTTAGATAAAATCAATAACAATTCAAGGACCGTTTCTTCTCCTTCTTGTCTGACGCATAGATCTACACTAGGGATGCTTTCCAGAATTTCATTATGCTGTATAGTAGGTGTAGGGCCTCCAAAAATAGTTATTATCTTAGAATTATACAATTTGATCCCATTACTTATCAACACACATTGCATAAAGTTACTTTCGTAAACCGTGAATCCAACAATTTTGGGATTATAACTCATAATTTTTCTAACACAGTCTTCTACATTGGAAGGTTCATTTGAAATAAACTGTTCGGCGCGAAAACCATGATTTCTTAAATATGCTATTATGTATCCTGATCCAAGATGGTGTTTATAATGAGTATGGAATACATCACCACCAGAAGGAAAAACCATCAATAGATCGATTGATTTCATACTCAATGATAACCTCATTCCTTATTTTATTAAAAAAATAATTTAAAGATCACATTACACCATTTTCATTAATAGTTGTTTCTATTAAGTTTTAAAATGTCAATTTAGAATGAAAATAAATGTAAAAAAACTTAAGATTTTAATTTTAATATTTTAGCCCAATAGGATAAAACCTAAAATGATCAAAGATTCGTCTCTAGCTTCTTGTGCTTTTAAAGAGCTTATCTTTAAAAGTTCTCTTTCTAAACACTTTTGATCAGATTCTTTAGGGTTTCTAGATGCATCATCGGTGGAACAATTCCTGATGGCTTTTTCGATCGCAGTAATTTGATCAGGTGTATAATTCGCCTCAAGATGTTGTCTATAATTATCTGTACCTACTATATCTTTTGCATCGTATGGCATATCATCACCTCATTTTTTTTTGAATTTCGCATAAAATTTTTATTATCTTATATTTTATCAAATTTCTTTAGTTTTTCTATATTTATAAAGCATTTCATTTTTTATACAAAAATAATAGGAAAATTTATAGAAAATATTCTGATATCAGATTTTTTTTTTGCTTTTTTTGCAGATCTTAAAAGAATATACTATCAAATTTCGAAATATAAAATACCGATTGGATTAATCTGTTTATCATTTTGTATCATTTTGTATAAGAGTTGGGAAAATAATTTAATTAAAGACTTTGTTTACCAGATGCATCTGCAATCAATAATTCTAGTGAGAGTATATCCTTTAATTCAACAATTTGATTCGACTTGAAGGATTTGTTAAGTTCTTCCTAGATAGAAGTAGTATTTTTTAACTATTCTGAAAACCGAACTAATTTTTGTTTTGCTAGACAAGTATGTCCATTGAATAAATAACATATAAAAAAACTATCGAGGTTCCACATGAGAAATATCAAAAATTTACAATTTATTAAATTTCAAATAAAAGAAAAGAAGAAAATTTTGCTGAAAAGACTTTGTAACGATCTTGCAAATGTAAAAACCTAAGAATAGCTAAGTTTTTTTCTATAATTCTGAAGATAATCCCTTAAATTTACGATACAAATTTTCAATAAGCGCGTTAAATGCTTCAATAACTCCTTTCCCGGTTTCAGCGGATGTAATATAATAGCCGAGAAAATTATTCTCTTTCACTAAATTTTCCACTTTTGATGTATCTAAGCTATTCTCATCTATAAGATCTGATTTATTGCAAAAAATGACAATGGGAATCTCTCCACAATATTTTTCTATATCGTCATGCCAAATACCGATATGGTCAAAACTCTCTTCACCGAATTTGTTTGGTTCAAGACTATAAACAATAATGGCGGCTCTACTATTCTTGAAAAATCGCGGTCTTAAGAAATGGAATGTGTCTTGACCAGCTATGTCCCAAAACAATAACCTAATCTTATCTCCTTCTATTTCTTTATCAAAAGCAGAAAATTGAGCACCAATTGTTTTAACATAATCTCTCTGAAAAGAGCCTTGAGTAAACCTCTTGATCAAGGAAGTCTTCCCAACTTTTCCATCCCCGATAACGGTTATCTTGAACCTAAATTTACGCCCACTATCGTTTGTTAAATTTGGTGTATCGCTCATTGAATCTTAATTGAAATTATCGAACTATTTTAAAAATTGTAATTAAACTAAGATCAGTCATTTTTTAATATAAAACTTTTGTTTGTACTACATTCAAAAATCTGATTTTTCAAAACATTGTAATAATTAACATAAGGTAAAGAAAAAAAAAATGGAGGGGGTTATTAAGGAGCCCCCTCCTCCTGATTTTACTTCCCTCCCTGAGTGTGCTACTATGGCTTGATGGATGAATAAAATCAGCGTGATTAATATTAAAATAAATTAGAAGAATCCATAGGTTTTCAAGTAAATTTTTCTTTTAGCTTCATCAATCGTATATGTTTCTTCTAGATATTTAGGATTGTACATGGCTTTCTTTAGTAACTTTTTTAAAGCTCTCTTAACAGGTTTTTCCTCAACTTTAACTCTAACAATCTCATACTCCTCTTCTGTTTCTGGGAGTTCTTCTAAAATATAAAATTCATTTAATTCAATTGGTTCCTCAAGAGCATTTTTCTTTAACAAGATTTCAACCATTTTTTTACCACCCCTATTTTTATATTTAATTCTTTTATAAATCTTTAAGCCCAAATCTAAACTTTTCAGGATTCAAACTATAGTATCCAAAAGTTTGTTTCCATCTTTTTAGTGCTCTTTTGTTTTCTTCAGGATCTGGTGAATCTAGACTAACTAAATCTCTTTTTACTTCTTTTGATGGTTCCAAATCTATCCGTTCTTTAAGGGGCACATATATGACTCCTTTTAAATCAGGAGTAACTATTTTCTCACTTTCTGTCAGATTTTACCACCTCATTTATTTTTCTTTTATTTTATAATAATTTAAACATGAGAATATTACATAAATTACATCGCACTGAACATATTAAATCTTGAACTTAGCCAAATATCAGACGCGTCTGTTTTGAGTTTTGCGTGCTTTAATGTGATTAGTTTTTCGAAATACCTTGGATTAAGACAAAGAAATAGATCGATATTCTTTTTATCTTCTTCAAATTTTTTCTTCTCCTGGTATTCAGCAATTTTTTCTTTAAGAATTTCATGTAGTGCTTTTAATTCAATAATAGTATCTTCTTCCACAATAATTTGTGTCAACTTTTTTTCTAACCTCTTTTCTTTTTTCTATAATATGTTAGATCACGGTTTCATTTATAGTTTTGATCTATGAACTTCAAGTGGAGTCTAAGACTTAAGTTAGATTCTTAACTATTTATTATTACATGGCTCAGTACTCAAAGCAATTTAGTATAAGTTTATGGTAAGATGATCTGAATAGATAAAAATTTTCAATTTAAAATACGAAAAATAAAATTACTTTTAGATTTTTAAAAAGCGCTAAAGAAATTGAATTTTGAGCCCACATCAACTCTGGAAGCATAAGCCTTTTCTTTTGCCTCTTCAAGACTTATATTTTCTTCAAAATATTTTGGGTTCAAATCTCCAAGTAGTTCTACTTCTTTAATTATTTCTTGAGAATGAACATCAGTTTCTTCAATTTCAAGAGTTTTCATTTTCATTTCTTTATCATAAGTTTGGGGCATTTTTATTTTCACTTTATTTTTAATTAAGGAATATATATCAAAGATTTAATATATAGTTTGATCATCGAAACCTTGAATGGAATTTTAGACTATATTTAGACACTATTTATATTATTCCTAGAACTTCTTTAGTTATGTTCTTCAAGAGTATTAATAATTGAACTCCAATTAGAGTTTAAATAAAAAAATATAAATAAATCCGCACTTTATATTTATTATTAATAATAACTACTATTAATTGAGTAGATTTTGGTTAATTCGTGTAATTATCCTCCTGAGGAGATATTAAAGCCTATAATTGGCAAACCAAATTATGAATATATTATTCTTTGGATATTAAGCAATAATGAAGTATGTTCTTGGTCGGATTTAAAAAAAAAGGTAAATAAATCGACGCTTTCTATCTACCTGAACAAACTTAAACAGGAAGGTAGTATTCTAAAGAGTGAGTTTAACCAATATCGTATCACAAAAAAAGGTCGGGAAAAGTACTATCGATTATCTCAGGATAAGAAAGGAAAAAGAAAGCTTAGTTACCCGCCTGATGTAATACTTAGGCAAAGGAATTATGATCACTGGATCCTTTGGATGGTTTACAACAATAATTACTGTGTCTGGTCGGACTTTCTGGAAGACCCCCTCTCTATTAATCAATCTTCCTTATCTAAAAATCTGAATCGGTTAATTGAGAACGGTTTTGTAGCCAAAGATAATAAAGAATATAAAATCACTCGCATAGGAAAGACTGAATATTCACAAATGTTAACCGATTATGATCTTGACAGACAATCAATACTAGAAGAAGAAAGTAAAAGAATTGCAGAGTTAACCCAAAAAACACTCAATTTTTTTGAAAGATTTGAGATTGGTGATAGAGAGGTTCAATTTCGATTTCTCTATAGTGTTTTGAGATTAGATTATGATAGAATTAAAACGGTATTAAGGGATGAGGATGATTTTCATAAAATACTACTTTATCTGGCGTTTAATCACCCTAATGAGTATCCGAAATTTATTTCTACCGAAGAATTCTCTAAAAAATATGACATTAAAATGACAACTCTCGAATATTACATAGACCAAATCGTTGAAAACCAAATATACCCGATAAAATTTTTTAAATTAGTAGTCCCTCCTGAAAATGTATACTATTTTCAATCTGATGAAAAATTAGAGATGATGCTTCGAGTAATTACTGAAGAGCATATCACTAAATTTACCTACTTAAACAAACTTTTTGAAAATTCCTCAGATTTAGTCCTCCCACTTGATATGAATTCTACTGTTAATGCCATTTTGGAAGAAGCTTGTCAAGTTTTATTTAATGAGGAATTAAAAATCCCATTAAAAAAATTTTTACCTGAATATATTAACTATCTAGCGTTTAAAATTGAGAAAAAGAAAGCACTTATTGGTATTTCAGATAAATTAGCAGGGATAATTTGGCAAGATATTCCTGAAATATTACAAACAGGTATTTCTAAGACATCTCAATATCAATTTATTGGTGACAGTGAAATGAATTATTATTTAGAAACTACAATATTAGAAGTGTTAAAACCATATTTATCTACTAAACCAGTCTCAATCTATAAAAATGTTCTAAAAACATTGAATGAGAAGGAATACGGGAAAAGTTTGGATTACGTTGATTCTATTATTAAAACAGGCAGAAAAGACATAGATCTTGTTATTTATAAAGCTATGATTCTTGCTAACTTAAATCGAAATCAAGAAGTTATAGAGTATTTGAAAAAGAATATAAAAAGCTCCGAAATCGAAGAAGATAATATCATTTTTGCTTCTTACTTCTTTATATTAGGATACTCATATTTAACTTTAGGCAAATTTAAAAATGCTTATGAGATGGCAAATAAATCTCTCAAAATATTTTCAGAAAATGCTCTCTCCCATGCTTTAAAAGGTATGTTGTTGGGATATAATAAAATTTATTCATTTGATGCGGATAAAGCCGATACGGAAAATGGAATAGAAGATATTGATAGAGCTATAGATTTAGAATCTTACGATTTTAACAAAGCAAGATTCTATCAATTAAAGAGTCAGATACTCTTAGAATTGAATAACCAAGAAGAAGCTCTTGAATCAATTGATAGAGCTATAAATTTAAGTCCTAAGACACTTGATTATTATAATTCAAAAAATAGAATTTTGATTTATTTCGATCAATTTGATGAGGTTCTGAAGATTTTAGATAAACTCATTAGTGAGTTTCCAGAAGGAGAAAGAAATCTTAAAATTAAAAAAGCATATATTCTTCGCGAAAAGAAAGATCTTGAATCAGGATTGGCACTCATCGATGAATTGATTGAAAAATATCCTGATGATAATAATCTCATACTAAATAAAGCATACTGGCTACAATATTTAGAAGAAGAGGAAAAAGTGAGAGAAATTATGCAAAAGCTTATTGATAAAGTACCAAACAAAGGAATATATCATGACACTTTCGGTGAAATACTGATGAATTTTGAAGATTACGAAAACGCAGCAGCAGAATTCGAGAAGGCAGTCAAGCTAGACAGCGAAGAGTGGTATATAAATCAAACTTTTGTTAAATTAGGGATATGTTATAGAGAAATGAACAAATTAGAGTTAGCAATTGAATATCTCATGAAAGGTAAAGAAATTACTAATAGATGTTATTGCGATCTTGATACAAAGCGAAGATGGTTATCTATTGCGGACCTTTTCTTAGCAGAAATAGCTGAGATGGAAGAATACTATTAACTTTTGTTTCAAGAAGAAGATTCACTACTAAATTTATAATATAACTCATCAATAATAGTATTAAAAGCACTACGTACGCCCTCTCCAGTTAATGCAGAGGTTAAATAATAACCAAGAAAATTATATTCTTCTACTAATTCTTCAAGCTGTGTGGTATCCACATTATCTCCGTCTACCAGATCAACCTTATTGGCAAATACAACAATAGGAATTTCTCCACAGTGTTTTTTTATATCCTCATACCAATTTGTGATATGCTCAAAACTACGTTTTCCTAAGTCATTTTCTTCAAGACTATATACTATTATCGTAGCTTTACTCTCCCTATAAAAGGAAGGGCGTAGAAAAACAAAATCATCTTGTCCCGCTATATCCCAAAATAATAATTTAATACTATCTCCAGCAATCTCTTTCTCATATTTAGAAAACTGAGCTCCAATTGTCTTAATGTAGTCCTTTTCAAAGGTTCCATGTGTGAACTGTTTAATTAAGGAAGTTTTTCCTACACTACCATCTCCTATGACTGTAATTTTAAATCCATACCTATGCTTATCGCTCATTGAATCTCCTCTCGGTTAAGATGATTATATATTATTTAATGTAAATTAGATTCATATTAATATAAAATTTTGGATTTATAATTTCTGAACTATATGTGTTAATCAATTATTATTAAAGAAGTAAAATTTGAACGAGAAGAAATTTTAACACATCAATAAATGAAAAAAAATTATTTATTATATCCTAGAAACAAATTATTTCCATAATTTGTTATTTTTATCAATCCTTTGGTTGGTTTTTTCTTCAATTTTTTCACCTTTTTTTGATTTTTCCTATTTAATATATTAACAAAATTCTATTAATAGTTTTTATTGCAAAACTTCTTAAG
>JBHLRJ010000011.1:0-45139 GCA_048882645.1 Candidatus Thorarchaeota archaeon | reverse complement strand
AAGCATTGCTACCACAGCTTACGAATTTTATTGAAAACCAAAAAATCTTGGAGACTGAACTTGATCTTATAAGAACGCTGATCCAAAGATCAAATATATCAATTCAATCAAAAGAAATCGAAAGTGAAACCATCAAAAGAGATACGTCCGCTACTGATAAAAAGCAGGCAATTATAGAGCAATTTAATTCATTAATTAAATATATGAACGAAAATGATAATCCATTGCCAGTAATAGAGAGTTTAAAAAAGATTAAGGATGAGATTTATATATATACTGGAGGACATAGAATTCTTTATGAGATTGGGCAATTTACAAATCGTATAAACAGTTTAGAGCATTTAACAAACGATGTTAAGGAATCTCTTAAAGAAAAAATAAATTTTTGGATTAATAAACTCTCAATAAAAGGATAAAATTTGATATAAAATTTTCATTATCAATTATTCTTGTAATTTCGAAAGAAGTGTAAGTTCCCCTATTTTATGAAAAATTTCAGAAACATTTTCACCCGTTAATGCAGATGTTTCGTAAAATGGAGCATTTAGTTTTTGAGAAAGATGTTCTGCCATAGGTAAGATAATCTTTTTCTCATCTTTCAAATCTATTTTATTACCAATTAGAATACGAGGAATTCCAGAGAGTCCATATTTCACTGCGGTAGAATACCAATTATTAATATTAGAAAATGAGCTTGAACGTGTTACATCATATACCAACATCATTCCATCTGCACCGTTAAAGTAGGGGCGGTGTAGCATGTAAAACTGTGGCTGACCCGCAATATCCCAAACCATTAAACTAACTTCAGCATCTTTTCCCAAGTCGTTTTGTACGGTTACTTTTTCCTTGGTAATATTGACACCAACAGTCGGTATGTATTCAAAATTAAATTTATCTCCACAGAAATTTGTTAAAAGACTTGTTTTGCCTACTGCGGGGTCTCCGATCACAATGATCTTATATATCATCTCACTCCGCTTGTGATAGTATAAATCATCAATGTTATTCTTTTCAGTCATAGTGGTTACAAATCGATTTGAAAATTTTCAATTTTTATTAAATAATTAATGGAGTTCCTATATAAAAATTTTAATCATTATTACGCAAAAAGGAATCGTTTTGCAATTTCGAATTTTGAAGATTTATCTTTATCTCGCGAAATGAAGTAGAGTTCTTTTAAAGTGAACTTCATTTCCATCCATGTGTTTTGTAAACTTTTGATAATATTTATCATTGAAATTTTGTTCTTAACTTGGCCAACGCTTAAATGCGGTCTGAATCCATGTTTATAGTTATTTACATCATCACAATCTGGAAAAAGTTTAAGGAGTTCTGCTTGTAAATTTATAAGTAAATAGTTTGGTTCAGGATCAATCCAGAGAGTATAATTTTGGCGACTATGTTTGAAATATTTGAACTTTTTCAGAATTACTTCAAAAGGTTTAAAACTTTTACATTTTTCAGAAAATTGATTCTCTATTTTAAAATATTCTTTTTTAGGTCTAAATGGATATAGAAGAGTTATGTGCGGCATCCATCTATTAATATTTCTATCGTAATCTTTACGAATATCTTGGATTGGTTTCCACTTTTCTTGAGGTGGAATTATTACCACTGCCGAAGTATAGACTTTACTCATTTTAATTCATAATCCTTAATCAGGTGATTCTTAATACTTAATGAAAAATAATTAAAAGGTTTTTATTTAAGAAAAGTCTAAATTTAATTTGAAATATGAAAACAAAAAGGCATTTCATAAGAAAATCCGAATTAAAACCACTTAAAGAAGAATTTTTAAAGCATTATGACCAAAAGTTTGTAGATCAAATCTTTCCCAAAAAAAGTAATGTGGAAGTGATTGAAACAGAATCTGGTGATACATTATATGCAGTCAATAATGAATTGAAATTTTTTAAATCGAAGGATGGATATATCCCCGTATTGACACTCCTTTTAAATAAAGCAGTTGATCTTAAAACCATTGTGGTTGATTTTGGAGCTGTTCGTTATGTTACCAATGGAGCAGATATTATGCGACCTGGTATAACTAAAATTGATCCTACGATTAAGAAGGGAGATATTGTAAAAATTGAAGAAGAAACACAAGGCAGAGCCTTAGCAGTTGGGAAAGCTCTTTTTGACGCTGCAGAAATGGAGTTGAAAACATCAGGAAAAGTTGTAGAGAATCTCCATACAATTCAAGATTCTATTTGGGAATTTGAAAAGAACTTTAAATAAGTTCTGACTTCAATATTGAAATCAATTCTTCTTTCTCAGGTTCTACTAAATCACTAACTGGATAACTTTCAGATTCAAAAGAATCGATTAAGTAACCACATTCATTAAATTTATGTAAATTGAGGATAATCTTCAAACCATCGGCAATAAAATGTTGGTTTTCAACCCTATCTGATACTTTCATTAATTTAATAATTGAAGTCGACTTCCATAAATCAGTTTCATCAAATCTTCTTTCTATACACAAAAAGCTTTTAAAAATATCATTAAAAAACTCAGTTTCTAGACTCAATTTTAATTTAATCCAGTATATTTATCTATTAAATCTTCAATTTTTAATTAGATAGTAAGTATAGTTGATGATATTTTAATACATATTATCTATGGATTTTGCGTTACAATAAAACATACATAAATTTTTCTTCTTTTTATTGTTATTATTCAAACTCGATACGATATTTCATTAGTTAATATTATTGGTTTCGATAAATTTTTTGATTTTTTTTTAGATTTCCGAAATTTTATACTTTTTATATTTTCTTTTTTGGACATGAAATTCCCCCCAACTAAAAAATTTATACCAAATACTTCTAAACTTTTTACTTAGCTATTTATAAGTGAATTTGAAATCTTAGATTCTTGGGTAATATAAAAATAAGGTCTCATAATATCTGTGTGATACTGTGTTCCATGCATATTACACGATGTTATAATTTGACTTAATCTTATATTACTAGGAGCTATATATTGATGGTTATGTCGAGTATATTAATACGCATATCTCGATGACTTATCATACTAACAATAAAAAAGAGGTTGTGTGTGAAAATATGTCAATGTATCGATCGTATTTATTAAAAAATAACTTCTGGGCAAAAAAGGGCAATGAGAAGGATCCAAATGCTGATAAAGTTTTCATCAAACATGATACAGGAATTGGTGGGATTTATGCTGTAATTTTAAGTGATAAAAAAGGTGTGAAAATTATGGCTGAGGGAAAAGAGCTTTTCTTTAATAATTTTGATAAATTAGATTCTTTTCTAACCCGCTTACAACAAAAAAAAGATGACTTTATGAAAATTCTCAGAAGAAAAAATATATCTAAAAGATTAAGAACGTTAGAGCTTTAAATTTTTTTCAATCTTTTTCCTTTATTAATATTATTTATATATGGGCTGGAGCCCTGTTTGAAAGTGCCGCAATCGTAATTCTGCTCCTCTGGAAATTTTTACTCTAGGAATTTTATCTCTATTATTATACAACTCAGTTATGGCAGCAATAGCATAATTTATATGTGAGAGGCCATAGACATTCCTTGGGATTGCAAAACGTACGAGATTCAACACTCCCTTTCTTTGTTCAGGAGATTTTTTATCGTATTCAAAGGCAAATGGTCCTAATTCAGCTGCTCTAATTCCGTACTGTCTAAGTAGTTCTATAGTGAATCCAACACCCATGAAATCTTCTATTTTTGTATCCATACCTTCAAAGAATTTATTCATATCTAAATATACTGCATGTCCTCCTGCGGGGAGAATTACAGGTACACCATTTTGAGCAAGTTTTTTAGCAAACTCCCTTACTTGAATTTTCCGTTCATTTAAATAAGTTTCTTGTATTACTTCATATAATCCTGCTGCAAGTGCCATAATATCTCTCCCAGACATTCCACCATAAGAATCGTTCCCAAAAGTTAGAATTTGCTTTTCTTTTAGTAAAATACCTATATCATCTTTTACAGAAAATTTTCTATGGAAGACTCCTTTATCTCTGAAGAAAAATCCTCCTCCTATGTTTGCTAATCCATCTTTTTTGAAACTGATAGTAAAACCATCTGCGTATGAAAACATTTCTTGCACTATACTTGGGATAGACTTATTATGATATCCTTGTTCAAACTCTTTTATGAAAGTAGCATTCTCGGCAAATCTACAAGCATCAAAGAAAAGAGGAATGTCATATTTTTGGGCAATCTCATGAACTTTCTTAATATTTTTCATCGCTACTGGTTGTCCTGCTGCTGTATTATTGGTGATTGTTAAATAAATTATGGGTATTGATTCTACACCATTTTCCTCGATCAATTCTGCCAATTTCTTGACATGCATATTCCCTTTAAACGGATTTTTTTTATCCATCTGATCATAAGGAAAATCATCGAATAAATTCGCAGAAAAGAGATTAATTGGATTAATTCCATTAGATGCAATATTTGCTTCAGTAGTATCAAAATGAGCATTATTTGGAATATAGTATTCTCTAGTAGGATTTTTTTCCCTTAAGATGGGGGCTATAGTTGAAAATAATAAATGTTCTGCACATCGTCCTTGTGGGACGATAAAAGCATTCGGACGAGTTAACTGATAAACACCACCATTTACAAACCCTCCTTCATAAGATGTAAGATAAAGTTCATCCATTAATCGTTTCACATTTGTTTCCCCAGATAATATTAGATTGATACTCCTTTTTGGTAAATCACCACGTTCAAAAGTATCTCTAACAGCATCTAACAGGACATAATACCCTTTATTACGAGCATATGATTCATCACCATGAAAGAGTGCTGACCATTGGAAATCTGTCATTGTACCAGACCCAGAGTCAGAGAGAAAATCTACAAATAAAAGATCTGCTGGAAAAGAAAACATATTATATTCTGTTTTCTTCTGGGCATATTCTCGTTGTTCTTTTGTTACCGCTTTAATTGTTCTGACAACTAATGGTTTATTGGCCGGAATAGGTACACCTAATTCATTTTGCAATTTCATATATTTTCAACTAAAATGAGTTTTTCTAAATAAATAGCATTTTACTTTAATTCTTCAAGATTTAATAATTTATATCTAATTTATAAAAAGATATTATTTTTAAGCACGTATTTTTGGATAATTCACTTTAGTTTTGAAAATGTACTAAAACTTTGAATTATTATAACATTAAATTAATGTTTTGTTTAAAAAAGATGTTAATTTGTGAGGAATGCAGTGTAATAGATAAAAATCATGAGCGATAATCGCGAAATGAATAAAGGATATCGGAAATGGCTATTTAAACATTTATTTAAACATCTGCATTTAGTAATACTTGTTCTTATTGGAATATTTTTTGTTAGTCTGACATTAACCTTAATACCAGTAGTTATTGGGAAAATTATTGATCAAGTCCTTCTAATCCGTGATTTAACAAATTTAATTATTCTGCTCCTTCTTGGACTTGCAATCTCACTTCTTTATGCTGTATCAGATTATGGAGTTATGATGTTGGGACATTTTCTTGGTTTAAAAATTGAGAAGGATATGCGACAAGAATTTTTCGATACAATTCAATTAAAACCTTTAAGCTATCATGATAATGTACGAACAGGTGATTTGCTAGCATTTGCAACCAATGATGTGCGAGTTATTAACACAATGGTGGCTCATGGAAGTTTTTTTATTTATCCATTTATGCAAATTTCGATAACGATATATTTATTGACTGAAATTTTGGATATTCGTTTAGCGTTGTTTTGTATTCCATTTATGATTTTCTATATTTACTTTATATTAAGGTATCGAAAAAATCTCTCACCATATGTTACTAATCGAATGAAAAAGTATTCAAATTTAGCTGTTGTATTGCAAGATTCTATAAGTGGGGCTTCTGTAGTTAGGGCGTTTAACGCTGAAGAGTTAGAAAGACGAAAGTTTAGTCAAGCAGTGCAATCATTCAAGAATAATTGGATAGGTGAAAATAGAGTACAAGCAAAATATTATCCTTTACTGGCTCTTTATCTTGTAATTGGAGGTACTTTTTTCATAAGTTCCATTTTTGCTTTTCAAGGTACTCTAGATCCAGGAGATTTAGTAGCAGTAAATTTACTCTTAATAGCATTAATTGAGCCAACTAGGACGATTCATTGGTCAACCAATGATATGATGAGTGGGTTTGCCGCTTGCTCACGCTTATATAATTCACTTATTCAGGGAGAGAGTGAGATCAGTAACAATGAAAAAGAAGATTGGCCAGAAGAGTTCAAAGGAAAAATCGAATTTAAAAATGTTACCTTTATTCATCAGAATGAAAAAGAAGAGCAACGCCCTACTCTTAAAAATTTGAATTTTACCATTGAACCTTTTCAGAGAGTTGCTCTCGTAGGTCCTACAGGTTGTGGAAAATCTACTCTCGCTAAATTAATTTTATCTCTTTATAGACCACAAAAAGGAGCTATATTATTGGATGGGATAGATATACAAGATTATCCTCTCGAAACATTAAGAAAACATATCGGTTACATTGAGCAAGAAATTTATCTCTATCCCAGATCGATAAAAGAAAACATAATGTTTGGCAAACCAGAAGCAGGTGAAGAAGAAATACTAAAAGCAGCTAAATTAGCTCAGGTAGATGAGTTTGTAAAATATTTACCTAAAGGTTATGAAACCGTAGTAGGGGAAAGAGGGACAAGACTCTCTGGGGGAGAAAAACAACGAGTAGCAATCGCTCGAGCCTTTATAACTAATCCTGCGATACTGATCCTTGATGATTCTGTTTCAGCAGTTGATAGTGAAACAGAAGAGAAAATAGGGATTGCTATGGAAAATATTTTAAAAAATAGGACCACAATCATTATAACTCACAGATTACATACAATCAGAACTTCTGACAAGGTAATTGTACTTAAACATGGAGAAATCGCTGCAGAAGGTAACCATAACGAATTACTTAAAAGTTCTGAAGATTATCGACGAGTTTTTGGTAAAAAAGTAATTTCATCAAATTCAAAAATTATAGTGGAAGGAGTTTGAACTAAATTGGGACTCTATGCGGGACTGATGGCTGAAGAACATAAAAGGAAATATTCTGATCGTGAATTACTAGTAAGTTATATTAAAAGAATTGCTCCTTTCAAAAAGAGTGTTATTCGAATTGCACTCTATATTGTAATCTCAGCAGTTGCCGATATCATCAGCCCATTATTATTAGGATATGGGGTTGATGAGTTATCTAAAGAAAGTCCTAATTTTTTCTTAGTAATTGACGCAACTTTAGCTTATATTATATTATATGTTATTATTTGGTTGATGTTTTTTTTACAATATAGAGAGATTGCAAAATTTGTTCCCTTTTTTACAGAAAAGCTTCAAATGGATATTTTTGATAAGTTACAAGAACAGGATATGAGTTTTTTCGATAGACAATATACAGGGGGATTAAATACAAGAGTGACTAATGATGTATCTGATTTTAGTAATATAACTTTCCTAATAGTAGAAACAATAGGAAATCTTATTCTCAGTGGGCTAACATTTGGGATACTGATATGGTTAGATGTATCTCTCGCACTAATTACCCTCGCTAGCGTTCCAATAATATTGTTGCTGATGTTTTCTCTGAGAAAGTTAGCTAGGATTGTTAGTAGAGCATACCGAAGATCTCTAGATAGCGTTAATAATGCTATGGTCGAATTGGTTGAAGGTATCCATGTGTGTAAAAGTTATGGCCAGGAGACTATAGTATCTGAACAGTTTAATGATATTAACAAGAAATACTTTAAGAATGGATTTAAATTGACTGCTGTAACTCATTTGTGGAGAAGACTCCTTGGAATTATATCAACTGTCACTTTTATTATTATCATGTATGTAGGTGGACAATTTGTATTTAAGGGATTTGTAAGTCCTGGATCTGTTTTTGTATTTTATCTCTACCTTCCACGGTTTTTTCGTCCAATTATGGTACTTGCAACTTTTTTTCCTCAGTTTAGTACTGGGATGGCTGCTTATGAACGTATTCTTGAAGTACTTGATTCAAAACCTTATGTGAATCAACACTTAAATGCTACTGATCTTATAGAGGTAGGCGGTGAAATTCAATTTCAAGATGTAGATTTCAGTTATAGAAAGGGTGAATGGGTCTTTAAAGGATTGAATTTAAAGATAAATAAAGGGGAGAAACTAGCTATTGTAGGACATACAGGATCAGGCAAAACCTCACTCGTGTCACTTCTGACTCGTTTTTATGAATTTCAAGGAGGATCAATTAAGATTGATGGAATTGATATCAAAGATATTACCTTAGATTCATTTAGAAAGCATGTTGGCTTTGTTCAACAAGATGTGTTTCTATTTTCAGGTACAATAGAAGAGAATATTCGATATGGGCGCCAGGATGCTTCAGGAGAAGATTTATCAAATGCTATTAAAGCGGTCCATGTTGAAGAATTAATCGAATACCTACCTGATGGAATTCAAACAAAAGTAGGGGAAAGGGGGAAAGGACTCTCGGCAGGTCAAAGACAATTAATTAGTTTTGCTAGAGCGCTTTTAACAAATCCAAAAATATTAATTCTTGATGAGGCGACTTCTAGTGTTGATGCATATACTGAAGCAGTAATTCAAGAAGCCCTTGAAGTATTGTTATCGAATAGAACCTCTATAATAATTGCTCACAGATTATCAACTGTTATGAATGCTGATCGTATTATTGTATTGGATCATGGAAAGATCATAGAGGAAGGTACTCATGAATCTTTACTCAATAAGGGAGGAAAGTATGCTCAGCTTTATAAGCAATATTTTGAACATCAGAGTGTGGACTGGCACCCTTCTCAAGTAGGATCAGAAACTAAGATGTTAGAAGAATAAAAAGTTTTATCTAGTAAACGACATTAGTTAATAATAGCTGACGAATTTTACAAAAATGAATAAACGAATAAAAAGACTCAGAACTCAAAGTCGCGAAGCAATTCCCTATCTCTCATTAGAACGCGCTTCACTAATAACCGAATTTTATAAAACTGGTGCTGCACATAAATTCTCTGCTCCAATTGCTAGAGCAAAAGCGTTTCAATATATTCTAGAAAATAAGAAAATTTGTATTAACGAGGGAGAATTAATTGTTGGAGAACGCGGTCCTGAACCAAAAGCAACTCCAACTTATCCAGAAGTCTGTTCTCACAGTCTGCAAGATTTAGACATTTTAAATTCTCGAGATAAAATATCATTTAAGGTATCTGAAGAGACAAGACAAAAAACAAAGGGCACAATTATTCCTTTTTGGCAAGGAAGATCTATTCGTGATAAAATTTTTAGTCAAATGGATCAAGAGTGGATTGACTCATATGAAGCTGGCATATTTACTGAATTTATGGAGCAAAGAGCACCCGGACACACTGCCGGTGGAAAAAATACCTGGAATAAAGGATTTTTAGATTTTAAGAAAGAAATAAATAAACACATTAATAATTTGGATTTTTATAACGATCCTGAAGCATTTAATAAAAGAGAACAACTCAAGGCAATGGATATAGCTGCAAATGCTATAATTAAATTCGCAAATCGATATTCCCTTGAGCTTTTTCGATTATCAGATATAGAATTGGATCCTACAAGAAGGGATGAATTAAAAAAACTAGCAGAAATTTGTTCTAACGTTCCGGCACATGCACCGAAAACATTTTGGGAAGCATTACAACACTATTGGTTCATTCATTTAGGTGTAATTACTGAATATAATACATGGGATGCGTTCAATCCAGGACGGTTAGATCAACATCTTTTTCCTTTTTATAAAAATGATGTTGCTAAAGGATTATTGACAAAAGATAAAGCAATAGAACTCTTACAAGCATTTTGGGTGAAATTTAACAATCAACCTGCACCTCCCAAAGTAGGTGTTACAGCAGAGGAAAGTAATACTTATACAGACTTTTGTAATATCAACCTGGGTGGCTTGAAAGAAGATGGATCTGATGGTGTAAATGAACTTTCTTATATGTTGTTGGATGTAATAAAAGAAATGAGAATATTACAACCTAGTAGCAATGTTCAGATTAGTAAAAAAACGCCTGATAAGTTTTTGAAACGAGCGATTGATATTATCAAAACTGGTTTTGGTCAACCCTCAGTTTTTAATACTGATGCCATAGTTCAAGAATTGAGACGTCAAGGTAAATCTATCGCTGATGCTTATAATAGTGGAGCAAGTGGATGCGTTGAATCAGGTTCTTTTGGAAAAGAAGCTTACATTCTCACAGGATATTTTAATTTAGTAAAGATTCTTGAAATCACACTTCATAACGGTTTTGATCCATTAACAAAGAAGACGATTGGAATTCAAACAGGGGATCCTTCTAAATTTGAAACTTTTGATGACTTATTTAAGGCATATAAAAGACAGATTAAACATTTCGTAGATATTAAAATTAAAGGAAACCAAATAATAGAACGTATTTGGGCTCAAAATCCTGCCCCTTTTTTATCACTTTTAATCGAAGATTGTATTATAAAAGGGAAAGATTACAATGATGGAGGTGCAAAATATAATACCTCCTATATACAAATTGTGGGAATGGGAAGTATTACTGATTGTTTAGCATCTCTAAAGTATAATGTGTTTGATAGGAATATTATTTCAATACGAGAACTTTTAAACGTTTTAGATACCAATTATGAGGACCATGAAATAATTCGGCAGAAGTTTATTAATAAAACACCCAAATATGGAAATGATGACGATTATGCAGATTCCATCACACAAAAAGTTTTTGAAACCGTTTTTAATGCAATAGATAATCTCCCAAACACTAGAGGTGGTGTGCATCATATCAACTTACTCCCTACAACTGTTCACGTGTACTTTGGAAAAGTTACAGGCGCTACGCCAGATGGACGGAAAGCATTTAGGCCATTATCAGAAGGTATCTCACCCGTTCAGGGAATGGATATCAAAGGACCAACTTCAGTAATTAAATCTGCTAGTAAAATAGATCACCTTCGAACAGGAGGAACCCTCTTAAATCAAAAATTTACTCCCCAATTCTTATCAAACAAACATGGTATTTCCAAATTAGCCCATTTAATAAGATCTTATTTTGAAATGGATGGACATCATATACAATTTAATGTCGTTTCAGCAGACACATTAAAAGCTGCAAAAAAGAACCCAGAGGAATATACGAACCTTATAGTAAGAGTTGCGGGCTATAGCGACTACTTTAACAACCTGGGATCTGATTTACAAGATGAGATTATTAGTAGGACTGAGCATTTATTTGTTTAATCCTCAGGTCTAAGATTACACTTAATCTCCAAGATGATTTCAAAAAATCCAGGGAATAAGAGCTTTACGTTTCTTTGGATAATTGGGAAAGGTTTTCTTATACCACAAATGATTAGAGCGTGCTCTTGGTACTAAATTGGCGAATGTCCATACCGCAAATACAAGTCCCGGGACAGACCACGTCATTATTGCCCAACCCACCCATTCAGTTATCTCTCCAAAATAGCTAGGGCAACTTACATATCTGAACATCCCACCATAAGGAATTTTATATTCGGTTTCACCAGGTGCTCGTAAATTACGAATAATACGATCTGAAGAAAGATTAATAATGAATCCACTTAGAAAGATTATTAATCCTATGATAAAGAGAGGATTAATTAGCCAGCTAACAGCATATGGAGAGGAAAATGTATTGATCCATCTTGCTTGTAAGTAAGTATTTATCCCATTAAAAGTAATGCCCATTAATATTATTGTTATAGGCATAGGGTCTTTTCCATGGATCAGTAGTGGGAAAATAAATGTTCGCTGACAGTAATGTAATAACCAAATTGTAAGGAATACTATTGGGACTACTTCTGTTTTCCTATCACCAATAACATAGTACACGATATAAATAATAACAGTCGGTATTTCCATTATAACCCAACCGAGTTTATTGTTAATAGTGGGACCCCATTTCTTGTTTACATGCTGTCCATAACCCGCAGTTATAAAAAACAAAACTATAAAGAAAGCAATTGATGAAGTACCAAAACATATCAGTAATAGATTAAATATTGTGAATTCTTGCATTTTATTTACCTATCTAAGTTTTTCTTGTTTCTAAAATTTCAGCCCTTTCTTTCAATATTAAGGATATAGTATTTTTATCATTTTGATACCATTTAATACTCAAAATCCATAGTATTATTCCTGGTAAGGCAAAAATTCCTATGATTAGAGCGACTAACTGGTAATTTGTACCTGACAATAAAATAAAAATACCCGTAATTAAAGGTCCTGATCCCCATCCTATACTTTCCAATAACCGATTTAAAGAAACAATTTGCCCTTGAGCTTCTGGTAAATTTATCTCTTGTAGTACGGGGGGTTGATTAACTTCATAAAGCGAAGAAATTGAAGAGGAAATGGTTTCAACAATTCCCATAACCCAAATTACAGGGAATGAAAAAAATAATAGTAAATTCTTTCCTTCCTCTATAGTGAAATATGGTAATGGAAGATAAAATATTATTATAAACGTAATTGCTCCAATTGCTAAAGAGAGGATAATAAAATATATTCTTCTAATACTATTTTTTTCAGAATATCTATCGGAGAATCTGCCTAAAACATATTTAAGGATTAAACCCCCAGACAAACCAAATAATGCCATGAATGCTCCAGTTACTAATGGTGATATGTTATGAGGACTAGTTTGAAGATAAGGTAAGAATAAAATTGTTAAACTTCCCATAAATACACTTGTAAAAATACCTTCAATTAATGCGACTAAATTTGTTTTACTGAATAATGTTCTTCGTGCCATTTTAAAACTTAATTTGTATTTATAAGAAATTGATTCTTCATTAAGGATATCAGAGAGTTCTTCACGTTGGAGTCCTCTCTTAGGCTCAGCTATGGTTAAAAACATCAATAATCCCATAATTATCATAAATTCTCCAGTTAAAATAAAAAATAAGCGCCATAAATTTAATAATATCAATAATCCCGTTAATAGAAATCCGGGTAAACTAAAAAGTGATCGTATAATATTGCGAATAACAAAAAACCGTGATCTGAAATTTAATGGGATCATATCTTGCGATAGAGAAGCGATAGTGGGATAATTCCCTCCCGCAGAAATCCCTATAATTGTCGTGAATATAAAAAAATATAACCAAGAATGAAATCCTAATCCTATAACTGTAAAACTTAACATTATCATACTGATTCCTCTTATAATTGCTATACTAAATAATATTTTAGTACGATTATATTTATCAATCAGTCTTCCAAATACTAACCCTGAAAGAGAATTAGCCCAAAACATAGAAGAAATTAATAAACCCATTTCAAAAGCATGATAGGTTTCAGTAGGCCAAAAAAGTGATGATAAGGGTACAATTAAAATAAATATCCCACTAAATGCTAAAGAAAAGAAACCTGTTAAGAAATATAAAGCCCAATAAGACCTAAATAGATGAATATCTGACATCTCATACTTGAGATTTAACTAATAATTGTATTATAAGCTAATTATCTAACAAAATTTGTTGTCAATTTTTAATTTAATTATTCTATTAGAAATACCATTATCTGTTTCCTCACAAGGTAATAAGCAATTCTCTCCTTTCACTTGGATTCATAATTCAAGTTAAAAATTAAATACTATTTTTCCTTTTTGTATTTACTTTAGAAAAGTAATTAAATAAAACAATTGCTTAATGTTAAATAAAGAGAGCAACCCAAAGTGGAAATTTTGGCCAGTATTATGTTTAGCCTTCATATTTGCTTTCAGTAATCCCCTTGTTATGATAGCAACGCCAATTTTTTATGCTAACCAAGTTCACATAAGATTTCTTAGTCTAATGACCTCTGCTTTGACGATTACCTACAGTATTTCCCCTCTCGTTTTAAATAAAATCTCAGATCGAATAGGTCGAAGAAAAAGTATAATAATCTCAATGGTGGGTGCTACATTAGCCCAATTGATGTTTTTTATCACATTAAATCCAATTCTATTTTTGATTGAACGACTCCTTGAAGGATTTATATTAGGATTTTTTTTTCCGAATTTACAAGCAACAATCTCAGATGATCCAACCTTGGATCAAAAAAAGCATTTAGCAAGGTTTAATTTGTCTTGGAGTCTCGCAATTGTTTTAGGATTATTATTTGGAGCTTTTTTTGTAGAAGTAGTAGAGTTAAAATACGTTTTTTATATCAGTCCTATATTTTTACTTACAAATACTATTATCGCTATTCTATTCCTCCAAGAACCAATAAACAATCAATTAATTCCAAATGAGGGAAATCCCGATACTAACATGAATTTATCTACAACAACAGTTAAGTATTATATCCCTGTTATAATCCCCTTGTTGTTAATTTTAGCGTCTTCTTTTGCTTCGGGAAATGGTATGCTGCTTTATCCAATACGAGCGAATGGTCTAGGTTTTTCAGATTCAAGCACATACCTAGTTAATGTTTTTGCTACTTTTTCACAAACTATTACCATGTACCTTGCAACTTCGTTGGTTTTAAAAAAATTGAGAACTTTTTCGGTAATTTCTGTATTCATTTACTCCTTTTTGTTTATCTTTTTTACTTTGAATAAGATATATTACCTTTTCATTCTCCTTTTTATTTTTTCAGGATTTTTTTACGGTTTTCTCTATGGAGCGGCATCAAAATTCTTTCTTACATTAAATGTTTTGAAGAAGACGTCTAAATATAGTAGTATTTCCGAAAGTTCTCTTGGAATAACGTTTTTCATGTCTCAACTTTTTCTTGGATTTATGGCAGATATAAGTGTTTTTATAGCTTATTATAGTCTCTCGCTATCCTTAGTCATTATTTTCTTTGTAGCTCTCATTTTTATTCGAAAATTTAAAGAACCTTAATAATGAAGGAATGAGACTTATAATCATGGAAGATAATCTGAAAAAATGGATATGTTTTGTAAACATTATTGGCTGTTTACAATTTATCATAATTACCGCTGTTGCAATGCTTTTTTATAAGGGAGGGACGTATATTGATCCTTCCACTTCACATTATTTATTCTGGTATAATTATTTCAGTGATTTAGGGAGAGTTATAGCTCATTCAGGCGTTCCTAATACTATATCATTTGTACTTTTCACATTTACCTTGAGTCTATGGGGTCTTTTTCAAATTCCTTTTTTCTATGTTTTACATAGCCTTTTTAAAGAAAATCCAAGAAAAAAAAAGCTCTCTCTGATTGGATCTATTTTAGGAGGTCTTACAGGAGTTTTTTATGTCGGAATAGCATTTACACCTTCAGATGTTTCAGATATTTCACACAATTTATTTGTCATACTCGGTTTTGGTTCTATTTATATCTGTATCATCTTATATACTCTTTTAATATTGAAGAATGAGAATTATCCTAATCTCTATGGTATAATTCTTCTAATTTCCGCTGTTATTTTAAGTATTTATTTTATATTTTTAGCTATTACACCAGGTTATCTAACGTCCACTGGATTGTTCATCCAAGTAGTTGGTCAAAAATTCATGATATACACTCTTTTAATATGTGGTGTCATTCAATCCTATGGTGTTATTAAACAATTAGATTTTTAATTGAGTACAACAATAAGTTTTAATGTTTAATACCTTTTTTTATTAGTAAGCATGCCAGAAAATAATAAGTTAATATCTTTACTACGAAATGGTTCCCTTAAGGCAATAATCTTTGATTTTGATGGCACTCTACTTGATATCAAACAAATATTAGAAAGATCAATTGAAGAAGTATTGACTGAGAAGAAAGTTAATGTTGATATGGAGATAACTATCCAAGAGATTGGCGCTTTGTTAGAAACTATTCAAGGATACCCCTTACCAAAAGTATTACTTGAGTCCTATGAGATATTCAAACATATCACTTCACTTAATGATTTGAGCTATTTTAAGCAATTAAGGATAGCTGTAGAAATTTTCTCAAAATATCTTGAATATTCAAAAGACGCTCCCTTTTTTCCAGGAACTAAACTCTTATTGAAAAGATTGAAAAAACATCATGATTTATTTATAGTCTCCCATAATAAAACCGAAACTATTCAAGAACATCTTAAAAAGGAACGGATAAAAACCTATTTTAAAGCTGTTTTTGGTAGTGATAAGATTCCAGTCCAAAAGCCTGATCCTCTTGCACTTCAGCCTCCATTAGAGGCGTATAGCGAACGTAAAAGAGATGAGTTTCTAATGATTGGTGATATGCCATCAGATATCATTGCCGGTAGGGAAGCTGGTTTTTGGACTATAGGGGTGACAAGTGGAGTAAGTAAAAAGGAGATTCTAGTGGAGTATAAGCCAAATATTATTGTTGATTCTCTTGAAGAATTATTAGCCTTAATCGAAACTAAACTCGAAATTTGAATCATTGTAATACTATTGAGAGAATTATTCCTTTTTTACACTTTTGTTCACATAAGTATAAAAAATAGTTCTATTATGTTTCTTTTAATCCTTTTTATGGATAATATAAGAATATAAAAAATTAATTAAAAACATTTAAGTGAATTATATATGAAAATGGTAAGAAGAAATAAACGCTCTTTATTACTTTTTCTTATACTTTTTCCAACAGTGTTGATGTTCAGTACGTTTATTGCAAAGACACAAGCAGGTCCATATGTCCCTGAAAGCAACCCGAATAATCGGTGGCATTGGGAAGTTGATGCTGGGGATCAGTTATATTTTGAGGGTGAGTTTATATTAACAAATGCTTCAACAGGGGAAATTTATATGATGTGGAGAGATATCTGGATCTACAATATCACTGCCATCGGTAATGTCACTCTTAATTGGCTTGGATTAAATCAATTTTCTCAAATAAATGCTACTCAATGTTACTATAATGTATCCTCTGGGGAGATAGAATCATATGGATACGAATCAGAGATAGCTCTTTTCGGATATAACCATACTGATGCAACTCAGCTTAGAATTAGAGCAGGACAGGGTGGAATGCCATACATACTACCAATTAATGGGTCAAGAGGGTTAGAAGTTGATGTTTTAGATGATATAATCAATGAAACCTTCTATTATCCGATGGGTCAGGGAGGTTTTAATCGTTTTGATAATTTCATATCTAATCCTGGTTTAAATAGGATATATTTCTGGAATTCAACTCATGACTTTTTCGCAGATAGCTATTATTACAACGATGGTAGTCTAGATACGGCTACCGCATACTTAATGGTCGAAATGGGTAATGGACCAGTATTAATTAATGCCACAATGACCCAAGTATTTGATTATAATATTACTGATGAAGTACAATGGAGTGTAAGTGAGGGAGATACGTTTATTTATGATTGGTATGAGGGCAGTGGTTCAATTGATGACGCTTATGAGATAATGGTAAATATTACAGATATATCTCCAGTATTGCTTGAGAAGAATAAAAATAGCTTTAATGATCAGGAGCCTATATATATGGTATATGAGAGTGTATTTGCTGACTTGTTTCTATGGAATGGGACCGAGTATGAACAAGTTGAATGGGACATTCCAATTGGTACAGCAAATAACTTTTATCCTCAATACTTTGATGAATGGGGACCATCGCAATTCAACTTCGTCTATCCGAACAATTTTGCATTAGAGGATTTTGAATTTATGTGGAATAATGATACTCTTCGTATTTGGGGAGCTCCTTTTGATGAAATTTACTATTCGGAAAATGGTGTGCTTGAATCTATTATATTGAATTCTACAGGTAAGAGCTATGTGCATAACATTGTTGATAAGGCTACTGGTATTGTTCAATACAATTTGATATTTGATCCAAGCTATATTCTTCTCTATGAATTAAAGTCGCAGACCATAGTGGATTGGTCCTTGGGAGCAGCTGATACCGTTTTTTATAAAGAAAATGGAGATGTTTCTACTGATATTAAAGCAAAGATACTTGGAACTTATACTGTTTATGCGAATATGAGTGAAGTGTTAGGAGATGTTGGTATGACAGTACCATCAGGTCAACCAGAATTGCAGTTTTTTTCTTATTTGTTAGCTGAGTTTTCAGAGTGGGATCCATCCACACAGTCTTGGGTGTATGCGGACACTCTTCCAATGGCTATAGCAAATATATTCTGGCCAATTTCTCCCATTGCATTTCAATTTGGACCTCCATTATTAATGCCTGAAGGTACAACGAGTTCTGACTTATCTGACATTTTTGATTTTTTTAGTTATGCCTATGATATTATTACATATAATCCAGGTCATGTATTGCTGCGGAACAGTACTTTAGATAGAGAATTAAATTTTTATTTTGATGAGACTTCAGGACAAGTTAAAATGATGTATGGTTGGACTAGTATGGGTGGACCTGGATCTGACTGGTATTATATGTCTATCTATCCAAAATTCTCTCATGCACTTAATCCGGGACCAAACTCATTTACTTTGAGTTCAGACTTTCCATCGGGAATTACAATTACTGTGGATGTTGAAATAGGACCTACAGGAACTGGTGCTGCTTTAATCTATAATTATTTCCCAATGAACCCTGTAAATGTATCATTGCCAAATGGCACTGCTTTAGCTTACTTTGATCAATTATTTACTAATTACACATTAATTGGTAGTAATGTAACAATGACGATTACCTTACCCGCTTCTATCGATGTAAGTACAATGGTTCTGTTTTTCTATGCTTTCAATATGAGTGGAACTAACGATTGGGATGCAGCACCTCCTGATTTCTATGCTGATTATGTAACTATTGATGTTGGTACTAATTCAATAATTATTGAAATGGAACCTTTCATGTTTACTAGGGGTATAATATCAGCAATGGCATATATGACAGGAGAAGAAATTATAGAAGAGATACCAGGGTATGATCTGTACCTAATATCGTTTTTAATCATAATTGCTTCTGCACTACTAATAAGAAAAATACGTAAAAAACGATAAAATTCTAATTTATTTTCTTTTTTTTTATTTTATAATTTTTTAATTTTTATTGTATTTTAAAAGATCTTAATCAAATTATACTTCAAGTAAATCAAAATGTCTTATTTATACCTACTCTTAAGTAAATTAGGTATTTAAATAAGGCAGATTTCTGGATCTTCGAGAGTGGATTAGTTGATTCACTAGAAGAATAGTTGATCTTAATTGAAAGTAAGAAAAAAAAATAATTATTTTTTTTTTAATTGAATTTTTTTTATCCATAGGATAATTACTACTCCTATGGAAGATACTAAGATATAAATGGGATTATAGCCTGAGATTCCTGTGGATTGAGTTTGGACTTCAACGATAACTAGATCACTTTCTCCAAGAGCACCTACACTATTATTGTATTCAATTCTATAATTAAAAGTGCCTTTAGAAGAGGTATCCACTGGATAATCTATGGATGTACTATTTAACCATGTGTACCACTCGCCTGGAGACCCATCGACCAGAACACGATAATATCCAGGGCCGATATCATCACATAAAATCCAATCTATTGTCTGTGTGGTACCTACCTTAGTAGTTATATCCGCAGGGTGATTTGAATAAGGAATAGTCGGAATTATACTAACTGTAACGATTACAGAATCATCTATTCCAAAATATCCAAAACTATTATTGTATTCAATTCTATAATTAAAAGTGCCTTCAGAGGAGGTATCCACAGGATAATCTATGGAGGTATTATTTAACCATGTATACCACTCACCTGGAGTCCCATCGACCAGAACACGATAATATCCTGGATTAAAAACATCATATAGTATCCAATCTATCATTACAATAGTATTTGTATTAGTTAAAATATCATCAGGATGATTTGAAAAGGGTTTAGTAGATTGCTCAGCCTTAATGGTGCAAATTGGTTCTGGATCTGACCACTTTCGAACCGCCACCCAATCAAGCATAATTTCACTTAATCCACTTAGATCTATTTTTGTCTTAACTCTCAAAGCCCTATTTTGCACTCCAAGTGAAGAATCAAGTGTAGAAATCATTGCCCCATAATGATTTCCAGGACCACTTTCTGTTGAATGGGTTAAAAATCTTACGGGATTTGAAGTTTCTGTGATATCTGAATCATTTGAAAATAGAACATCATCCTCATAATAACTTGAGAACGAGGGTTCTTCCCATCTAAAGTCTCCAGTTACCCAGATATCTTCCGAAGGAGTGAAGCTTGCACCGGCTATATAATTCAGATAACCATAATCTTGGCCGTGTAAAACATAAGCAGAATGAAATCCTAAAAGCGCATGAGATGCCCATGGACCAGGAGAGTTTGTATATAGTGTTATAATGCTATTTGAAATTGAGATACTGCTATACACATCATCTTCAGATTCCCATATATTGGTATCAAGATCTGTGTCATCAAAATCATCAAATAACATGAAAACTTTTGTTCCATTGCTCTGTGAAATAGCTGAGGGATTTCCGTATCTCATGAAAAGAAAAGAAGTTCCTCCTAATGGAATTTTAACCCAAATATTTGAAGTTCCTCCCGTATCCCAATTTTCAATCCAGTAATCAAGGTCATTGTTATATTGATCAAAGAATCTAAGATCAGTTCCATTTGGATTAGTTTTTGAATAATCAAAACCTGCAGGATTTAATTGAATCCTAATTTGATAATTTGCCTCGGGTGTAGCGGGATTAAGAGTTATCTTTCTTAAATACAACCAATCTGGATCATTCGTTTTTACATCATTATCATTATTGGAATATGATTTATCTCGGTTAACATTTGATGTGTTAAACAGCAATATACTGTTAATAAAAACTAGAATAATCATTAAAAATAAGGCATATTGTATTTTCTTAATATTTCTCAATGGGATTTCACCAATTTTTTTAATTTGATATTAACAATTTAGTTAAAAAACAAAATTGTCTAATCTACTCTTAAGTAAATTTTCTATTTAAATGTAATAGAATATGGTATTTTCATGAAAATTCATTTTAATGATGCAATTGGTTTATATTCATTTCTATTTTACCCAATTTTCCTAAATGGGTTTACAAAGTGTATTAGTAAATAAAAAGAGATAAAAAAATGATTAATTCGGAATTCTTTCTGGTATCTCGACTGAACTTTATATATTAAACTACCCTTTTACGTCAAAATGTATTGTTTTGCAGCATTTTATGAACTAGTATAATTTAAGGGAGACTAAATAAAACATTTTTGATGAAATTTTGACCATAGTGTAGTAAAATTTATATATTTTTCTGGATCTAATATACTTTGATAAAATATATTTTATTACTAATATGTCGAAATTCAAAAATAAATTCTTCTTAATAGTATTAATACTATTTTTACCTTTAGTATATTGGGGATTCAATTTAACAATTTATACTAATTTTTATCCTTCTTTCTATGAACTAAATGAAAATGAGAACTTCAAACAATTAAGCATTGCAGTCGCTCATGATCCAATAATAATAACAAGTAATAGTGAATTTGCAGCAGTAAGTTCTGGGGGTAATGGACAAGCGGGTAATCCATATATCATTGAAAATTTTGAGATTACAACGAATAATGAAGAACCCTTTCTAGGAATTTCAATTACAGGAACAACAGCGTATTTTAAAATTCGAAATTGCTTAATAAATAATTATGACAAAACAATGGAAGGTATTTATTTAGATAATGTTGATAATGGAGTTATTGAAAATAACATTATTTTCAATAGTAGACATGGTATTTATGTTAAAAATACAGGAAATACTATTATTAGAGGAAATAATATCTATAATACCGCTCAGAGTGGAATTCGTATTGGAGATTATGGAGGATCTATAGATATAATTGATAATGAATTAAGCAATAATACATATAATTCAATATGGTTAGAAGGATTAAGTCAAGGTGTAATTGTCGATAGTAATATTATTCATGAAAACACTGAAAATGGAATCTTTATTGATGGAAGGTTTCAAACTAGTCGGGAACATACAATTATTAATAATATCATTTCCAAAATGGAGAATGGAATTTTACTTTATACCCCTTCTGTTTCAGGCTCAACTTATGTCGAACAAAACTTATTAGAAGATAATATAATCTTTGAGAATACTGAAAGTGGAATTGCTCTTTTTGGTGCTAATACAGAATCTAATGAACTTTATTTTAATATAATTCGAGATAACAGAGAGGGTATAGTCTTTGCCGAAAATTCCCATCATAATATTGCAATTAATAATACGATAATTGAAAATCAAAAGTATGGAGTATTTCTTAATTCATCTTATAATGTATTAAATTGGAATAGTTTCGTAGGAAATTTAAATTTCGGTACTTCTCAAGCTAAAGATGATGGAGCATTTAATGATATAATTTCCAATTATTATGATGAATGGACTACACCAGATAATGATCTTGATGGATATGTTGATTTTCCATACAGCATAGATGGAGCAGCAGGTAATTCTGATCCTTTACCCCTAGCAAGTCCGATGAATCCAATTGATTACCATTTTCTTTCTCAAATAATATTGATCTCCCCAACTGGTGGCGAAGTAGTTAATGATGTAACGACTATTATGTGGAACCAATGTTTCGATTCTATGGGATTTGATGTGTATTATTATGTTTATAAATCTTCTGATGGAGGTACCAACTGGGTTGAATTAGCAACAGGATTAAGGAATATTCAATATGAATGGAATACTGTTAATGAGCCAAAAGGAACAAATTATAGAATTAAAGTCACAGCGAATAGTACAGGAGGTTTAGGTAATGTAGATATATCCGATCTTTTCACACTTCAAGAACATGCACTATCAGAACCTACTATTATCTATCCCCTTGGCGGAGAAGTTTTAAGTGGTCAAGTAAACATTTCATGGCAAGAATCAATTGATAATTGGGGTAAAATTGTTAATTACTCAGTACATTATTCTTCTGATGGAGGTAATAACTGGGTCGATGTAGTGACAGGTTTAACTAATACAAAATATGAATGGGATACCTCTGCGCTTATCGAAGGTTCAGATTACAAGTTAAAGGTTGTTGCTCATAGTCTCTATTATCTTGATTCAGAAGATATTTCAGAGACCTTTTCAATTATTCCGGTAAGTGGTAAACAACAAGTTTATGAACCTTTGACTTTGGGTCTCGTAATTGGAGGTGTTTGCGGAGGAGTTGCGGTGGCTGCTGTTGTTGTAATCGTTTTAAGAAGAAGAAGAGTATCAAGAGAATGATATATCTATCGATCGTTTTAAAGAGAAGAAGAGTATCGAGAGAATGATATATCTATCATTAAATTCAATAAAGGCTTTCATTGAGATAAAACAAAAAGACATAAAAAATATATCGATTATTATTAAATCGTAAAATAGTAAATAAAATTAGAAGGATTTAATCTAATAGAGAGTGTTTTAAAATTGAGAGATTCAACTTTATTAAAGAATAAAAGTTATATTATCTATCTAATCTTTGCCTTACTGATAATGCTAACTATTCACAGAGTTAATATCTCCAATTCTAGTAAATCAAATTTTGAATTATATGAAACTATACCATATCAATCTTATATTGAAGTTTTGCCTATTCAAATAAATGGGGATGATGATTTTGATACGAAAGCAGGTTTATTTGGATGGTTGGGTTCTGGTGATTTTGGAAATCCATACATTATCAAAAACTTAAATATTAGTTCAAGTTATACTACAAAAGCTTTAGTTAACATTAGTAATACTGAAACTTATTTTACTCTTGAAGATTGCTTACTTGTTGGAGGAGCTAGCGGAGTACAGTTTTATAATGTTACTCATGCTGTACTCGAAAATAATACTATCTTTGATGCAGTCGGACCAGGAGTTTTTATAATGTTGTCATCAAATAATACAGTATATAATAACACAATTTACGACTCTGATATTGGAATTTATTTATTTAGTTCACATGACACTTATATTGATAACAATACTATTTACAGCAATAATAATGATGGTTTGTTATGTGATAATTTGGGAAATAACATAATATCCAATAATATTGTACATAGTAATAATCTTAACGGTATGAGATTCAGAGATGCCTTAAATAATACTATTTTTGATAATAAGATATACGAAAATCTTCAAAATGGTATTTACTTTGGAGCTTCTAATGAGAGTAAAATATTTAATAATACAATATTTAAAAATGTAAATGGTTTAGAGTTTGCTGTTTCTGGATCCTGTGAAATAACTGACAATTTAATACATGACAATACGGCTTTAGGAATTTTATTTTCTAATTCAGGAAAAACAAGTATAATTCGTAATACATTTTACAATCAGATATGGTACGCATTGAGAATTTTATCAGGGATAGATTATAATGTTTTTTTAAATAATTTCATTGATAACATTCCGGAGCCAGGTTCTCAAATTACGGTTGGAGGTTCCAATTCAAGTATAAGTTATAATTATTGGAGTGATTGGATAATGCCAGATGAAAATCTTGATGATATAGTTGATTATCCTTATGCCATTGATGAAGGCAATATCTATGATTATTATCCTCGTACAAAAGCTTACGCTTATGGTAAAATCCATATTCTTACTAAACCTCAAGTATATTATCCTAATAATGGAGTTATTTCAGAGATAACTAAATTAAAATGGGGAATTGCGAGTGATACTATGGGTCATCTTATAAAATATACATTATATTTTACTACTGATAATAAAAATTGGTTTTTAATTGCTGATAATATCTTAAACACCAGTTATGAATGGGATACCACCTTATTACCAGATAATTATACCTATATGATCAAAGTGGTTGCAAATTGTTCTGTAGGTATCGTACGAGAAGATATTTCAGATAACACCTTTGTGATAGGTAATTCACCCCACATTGTTTCTGCTCCTCACATTATGCAACCACTTGGAGGTACAATTACAGAATTTCCGGTATTAATCGAATGGACGCCATCAACAGATTCGTGGGGTTTTCCAGTCAATTACTCGGTCTTATATTCTAATGATGGTGGATGGCAATGGAATACAATCATAGAAAATATAGGAGAAACACAATGTTATTGGGATATAAGTGCTAATGAGGAGGGAAATTATCTTATAAAAATCGTAGTTAATTCTTTAGGTGGAATATATAATGAAACTATCTCTGAACAATTGATAATACCAAAAGAAAGAATCGGAGTTGGATTCCTCCCGTATTACATTTTTTCGGTTATTGTTATAATAATTCTTATATTTCGAGTAAAACGAAAGAAAAATTTACATAGCTAAAATCGTTGTTATATTTTTTTTTATTCTATTTTGTTATTTCTACTATATTTTTTTCAGTATTTTAGGGAATCAAAAAAGCTAGATTAACAGTAAATTAAAACAGAATATGATAAAATAGTAAGTTAATTTTATTTTTTAATTATTATTCTTTTTATTAAGGGATCTCATGATAGATTCTCGAAGTGCTTTAAAAAAAAAGCTTTTGAATAGTAAAGATGCAACAAGAGTTAAAGTTAGATTTAATGATACTGATTCGATGGGTGTGGTTCATTTTAAGAATTATATGGTATATTTCGATGATGGATTTGTAAGTTTTATGAATTCAATAAAAAATAAGAGAAATATTGAGGAAATGATCCATGAAGGATTAGCATGTGGAGTTAAGCATGTTGATATAACATATGAAGGATCTGCTGTATTTGGGGATTATATAATTGTCAAAACTACCATAAAAAATATTGGAAACACTTCGATTACATTCAGTCATGAATTATTAAAAGAATCAGACAACTCTCTATTAGCGAAAGTAGAAGCTGTACGATTTGTTTTGAATTTGAAAACTAATCAACTAATGAATATTATGGATTTTTTTGAGTATTTTTTATCATAGTTAGTATAAATTCTCTAAATAAACTCTTCATCTCATACTTCTTTGAGTATTACATTGACCAATAATTTTTTATATCAATATGTATTTAAGTAAAGATATAATTCAGCTGAAATAATGAATTTTATTAAAATTTAATGCTTTTTTTAATAATAATTAGGTGATTATTACGGAACTTGAAAAAACTGAGAAGAAAGGTTATCAAATTGCAGAAGAAATGGAACGTAAAAAGTCAACCGAAGAAAAAATGCAAGAAGAACTCAAGTACGAGAAGCGACATCAAGATTGGACTTATAAAATTATGAAATACAACCCCATTGACCCTCTTAATGATCTATATCGATATATTATCAAGCGATTAGACATAAAGCAGTTAGAAGGACGGCTTCAGTGGTGGGCAGCATATATTTATATTAAATGGGCGGTCAGAACATTCTGGAACTTTAAAACAGAATATCCGAAGGGGAATATGTTTCCAGAATGGGGTCCCGGTATTTTAGTTGGTAATCATGAATCACACATCGACCCATTCTTTTACGGTGCGGCATGTCATCGTCGAATCCGATACATGAGTAAGCTTGATAACTTTAAGACACCTATTGTAAGAACACTTTTCAATAACCTTGGAGCATTTAAGGTGGACAGAGAAAGTCCTGAGCGAGGATGGGAAAAAGCCAAGGAAATCATCAGGGGAGGTGAATGGGTAGGAATCTTCCCGGAAGGTACAAGATCCAAAGATGGAACCTTAGGAGAATTTAAAACAGGGGCAGTTCGGCTTGCTATTGAAATGCAGGTGCCGATTGTCCCAATGGCTGTTATTGGTTCAAGGAAGGCATTAGCTAGTGGTAATTTGGTGATGAGACCAACTCAAGTGAAAGTGCGAGTTGGCGATCCACTTTATTATACTGATTATGATATCAATTCAGTTTCTTATAATGATATTCGACGGTTAACTGACGAATTAAGAAATAATGTGTGGGAATTACGAGAGGGACTTTATGGTAAAGAAGATAATGAAGAACTATCAATCGGTTCACCTGAAGAAATCGAAAAGGAACCAAAATTCGATATCATGACTTATTTAAAAGATCAGGGAAAAGCGATAATCAGGCTCATTGATGATTCGTGGTATGCTCTTTTAAAGACTTTAGAAGAATTTGGAGTACGGAAACAATTTCAAAAAACAGTTATGGCATTCTCAGGAGAATTAGTAAGTGCATGGTCTGATCTAATGATGCCATATAAAGCAATTGATTTCGATAAATATATTCCAAAAGAGGGTGGAGTTCTTCTCTGTCCGAGTCATAATTCTGAATGGGATGTACTCATTCTAGCCACAACTTTAATCCATCATCCCCCAAGACGTGTAATGTGGCAGATGGCAAAACAGTCACTATTTAAAATTCCTGTGGTAAATGCTTGGGTAAGAAATCATCATGCTTTCCCATTAAAACGAGGTCTACATGATGTAGATTCTTATAATTTTGCAAAGGAACTTCTTAATGAAGGAGAAGTAGTTTGTACATATCCGGAAGGAACAACAAATACCGGAGGTGGAAGGATTTTAGAGGGTCATACTGGACCCATGCGGATAGCAATTGAGACTCAAGTACCGATAATTCCTATTGGGATTACGGGCACCGAGCAAACGTATCCTAAACATGCTAAGATGTTGAAATTTTATAAAGGTCAAATTTTGAGAGCAGGTCCTCCTTTCATGGAACATAAACAATATTGGGGAAAATCTGTACCTGACTATGATGAACTTAAGAGACTCACGGCTAATATGATGGCACAAATCAAGAATCTGCTTTATTACGATACTTCTGAAGCATGAAGTGTTTTGAGGAATTAACCCAATGGAAACGAACAAGGAGAAGAGTAAAAAAACAATAAGAGTAGGAATTCCGAGAGCACTTCATTTCTATCGATACTATCCTTTCTGGAAAAAACTACTTGAAGAATTAGAAGTTGAGATCATACTTAGTCCACCAACTAACAAGAAAATAGTTGAAGAGGGTGTAACTCATGGATTCGGTGAATTATGTATTCCAGTAAAAATCTATTATGGTCAAGTCCTAAAACTAGTAAGAGACAATCCAGATTTGGATTATATTTTTGTTCCAAGATATGTAGCAGAAGTGAAGGAAGCTTTTTTCTGCCCAAAATTTTTATCATTACCAGATGTTATTAAAATCTTACCAAATGTTCCAAAAATTCTAAATTTCGAAGTCAATGTCAAAGAATTCCCTATAGCAACATCCGCTATTGAATTAGGGAAAGAATTAGGAAAAACCCAGAATCAAGCACTGAATGCTTATAGAGAAGCGCAAAAATACTTTGATGAATATCATAAGTTCCTGCGAGAAGGAGCTCCCGTAAATCATGCGCTAAGACTAGTCGAACGTAATAGACCATTTACTTTACCTAAAAGAAAGCAAAAGGGGGACTTGAGATTTTTACTTTTGGGACACGTATACAACATTTTTGATACCTTTATCAATCTAGATTTCCAAAGGAAGCTACAGGATCAAGGCGTTGTGGTAATAACTATCGAAAATTTGCCAGAATCTATATTCAAAAAACCTGTAATTATTAATAAACGCCTTAGAAACTACTGGAAGCATGAAGAAGAGATAATGCAATCAATTAGGTATTTCCTAACAAAAGGTCGAGGCGAAATTGATGGAGTCATTTTTCTTGTAAGTTTTGCATGTGGTCCAGATAGTCTTATATCCGAATTAGTTATGCGAGATATGAAAGTAGTGGGAATACCTTTCCTTGAAATAACAATGGATGAGCATTCAGGAGAAGCAGGCCTTTTAACAAGAGTAGAATCATTTGTTGAGATGGTTCGGAGGAAGAAAAAGAAATTATCCTTGGATTCCAAAAAGAAAGAAACAATTAAAATTTAAAATCTTAATGGTTAGTCGCAACCAATACACAATCAAAGAGTTATCTTAGATTTTTCTTATATTAATAGCATTCGATCTACTATAACAGTTTATCTTTAATTCTAAATTGATTTAATCTTTGAGATAATTTATTAGAAACATTGATACACATTATACTTTTAAGTATTTTTCTTTTACACTCCTTGTAGTAAGTATAAGTTCTTTTATTCGAAGTGGTAGCTGTTCGTTTTGCCATTCTCTTTCTGCTTCGATTGATTTACCGGCATTTTTAACAGCTTTCAAAGCATATAAAGCTGCTCCTAATGAGTGATCTGCCATATGGGCTGTAGCAATAGCATGTCCAATTGAACGTGCAATCGCTATTGAAATTGGATTAGAAGATTCTCTTGCTATAGCATGTGCATCCACTGATGCTTTTCTAGCATCTTCTACCGAGGCATGACTATTTTCCCATTCTTTTGCAACTATTAAAGCATTAATCAAGCGTTTATCTATTTTTTCACCAAAAAGAGGTAATACATGCTTGGCACAGCTGCAAGCCCACCTAATTAACTGTTGATGTTGCTCTAGAGTTAGGGTTCCTCCCCGATGTTCCCTAACGAATCGTCTATCTCGCAATTTTTCATCAGTTAATGATGTTAATTAGCTCCTATAATTATTTATCCTAATTAATGATTGATATTTGAATTTCATGCCCTATTTGTTTTAAACATGAAAATTGCCATAGATACAATCCAATTCTTGGCTGGTTCAAGAAATATGAAATTTATTTATGACTACTGGTTTATCAATTTTTGCATTTCTTAAAAACAAGAATGCGATTATGTAAAAAAGACCTTGTGATGAAAACAATATAGTAATGATTAAGGGATTGCTTTTATTAGCACCTGTTAAAATTAAGCCAACTAATATTGAAGAAATCCCCATACCTAATGATCCTATAAATGCAGAGAATCCGTAATAAGAACCGGAGATATTAGAAATCGTCTCATCAATGTTAGAATTGTTTTTTCTCATCGCAGCTTCTTGAATTAAAGAGGCACCAAGCGGAATTCCAAACAGAGGAATAGAATAATTAGTCCCTAAAATCGTGCCAAAAGATACGATATATAAAATCATTTTTAATAGATAGGGAAGGTTACTTAATAAAAATAGTAGGTCAGTAAGAGAAACAATCGCAGCAAATAATAAAGATAAAAGATATGATTTAGCTAAAGCCTTTTTCCTTATGACCAACCTCCATACAAGATACCAACCTAATTTTCCGAATAATGAAATTAATACATAGATTAAGAATTCTGACCCTTGAAATTCCAATATAAATATTTGAAACGGAATTATTAATAGACCCAATATATTTCCACACACACCTACAAAAAAACTTACAAAGGCAAAATTTCTATACTTATGATCTCTTGCTGGTTGAGACATCTGCTTGAATTTCTCTCTTAGAGTCACCTTTTCTAAGTTCGAATTTGAATTATACAAATGAAAACTTTCATCAACTGAAAAATATATTAGAAGTACAGCAACAAATCCTATACAAGTAAATATAATTCCTATTATAGGTATGAAGAAAAGTAATATTTTACCCGAAACATCAAAATATTTAACATTATCAGCATCAGGGAGTATACTTTGAACCCACAATGGTAGAAGTAGAGACACAACAGATGCCGTAATCATAAAAAAAGCTCGGAGGGATGCAACAGTATGTCTATTTTTAAGAGTTTGAGATTGTTCAGGTAGCATTGAAAGATATGTATTGAGAATTAATGTTCCACTGAGAGCTCTTGTAACAGTTACAATCCAAAAGTAAAATGCTGTGGGCAAATACATGGAGTTAGACGCAGGCGAATACCAAGGTGGAAACCATATTATAATATTTGTAATAACCCAAAATGGTAAAGCATATAATAGAAAAGGACGTCGTTTTCCAAATTTACCAGGCTTTTTGTTGTCTTGTATAACTCCAAAGATAATAGAAAAAAAAGCTGAAATAAAAACGTTAAATGAAAGCCCGATCGATGCAAGAACAGAATCTAGGTTAATTGTGTAGACATAAAATTGAAAAGTAAAAGTACCGGTAAAGACATTAGAAAGGGACATCCCAAAATTTCCTAATGTATATCCTAATAATCGTTTCCCCTTTAATTCCCGTAAAGTATTTGAAGAATTCAATTGACTAACTTTAGTTCTATCAATAAATCGTAAAATTTTTGTACTTAGATATAATTTTGTGTAAATTTTTATGACTTAGAAGTCTAATTCCGAATATTCAATATGACGCCTTTCACTATGGTTTCTTTTGTTATTCTGTTATAACCGAATCTTACAGATTGATAATAATGTGTTTTCATGTAAAACTTTTATAAATTAAATTTTGATAAAAATAACTATTCATTGATTTTAATAATTAAGAACTTAATTTATTAGAGGACATGTCTTATTAATCCTTTAATAAATGGATACTATTTAATAATGCTGAACAAAACTCTTCAAAGAACCAATCGACGTAGGCTTCAATATTTTGAAGGATTAGAGATAGGGGCGGTTTCGGTAAAGTGGGTTCGTAGAACTCAAGATGGAAGATTATTAAGCGAAGTTATACGTCATGAAGGTTCCCCTAAAGACAAAATTAAAAAAATCTTTGAGCGATATAATGTTGATAAAAATTCTAGAATTGTAATAACAGGTCAAGCTACTAGCAGCTTTCTAAATTTACCATATATCTCTGAGGTAGAATGCTTAGAAAAGGCATTATCATTCTATAACCTAAAACCGGATATTCTACTTTCTCTTGGTGGAGAAACTTTTAGTGTTTATCCAATGAAAAATGGTGTAATCAGAAATATTATATCCACTTCAAAGTGTGCTGCGGGTACTGGCGAATTTATTGTTCAACAGCTTCAAAGAATGGGTTTATCAGTTGAGGAAGGAATTAAAGCCAGTTTAAATGGGAATTTTACTCAATTAGCAACTAGGTGCTCTGTTCATTGTAAATCTGATGCAACTCATAAACTCAATAAGGGTGAATGTACAAGGGAAGATATCGTAAAGACTCTTATTTATGACCTTGCCAGAAAAGTAAGTGAAATGATAGAAGCGGCACAATGGCCAACTCAATTAATAGTTTTATCAGGAGGAGTTGCGTTAAACAAGATATTCGTACAAAATCTATCGAGTTTTCTAAGTGACTCAGAAATAAAAATACTACCAGAGAGTCCATATTTAGAAGTGTTTGGCGCTTCTTTATATGCATCAGAGTTAGAAGATTCTTTTTTTCTGAGAGAAAATTGGTTTAAGTCTTCAAAAGTTGAATTTGAAAGACATGAACCACTATATAATTCTGAAAATCTTCTGGATTACCGTGTTAATAGAGAAAATATAACAGGAATCAAGGCAGGAGAAGAATATATACTAGGTATAGATGCAGGCTCAACTACTACTAAAGCAGTGTTATTTAATGCTAGTGACAGTACAGTTGGAGCAAGTGTTTATTTAAGAACCTTAGGTAATCCAGTTTTGGCTACGAAAGATTGCCTTGATAAACTTATGGAACAAATAGGAGACAATTCTATAAAAATAATTCAATGTGGGGTAACAGGTTCTGCAAGAGAAATGGTATCCGTTTTTTTAGATAATTGTCGGAGTTTTAACGAAATATTAGCGCATGCCAGAGCTGCTACAGAAGAAGTTCCAGAAGTAGATACTGTGTTTGAAATTGGAGGACAAGATTCAAAATTCATCTCTTTCTTAAAAGGTGTACCAATTGATTATGCGATGAATGAAGGCTGTTCAGCAGGAACAGGAAGTTTTCTTGAAGAATCAGCCTCAGTTGATATGGGAATTCCAGTTGAGGAAATTAGTAATATTGCGATAAAAAGTAATTACCCTATAGCATTTGGAGAACGATGTGCTGCATTTATCAATACAGATTTAAGAAACGCCTTACAACAAGGAGCTAAATCTCAAGATGTTATTGCGGGGTTAGTTTATTCTATTGCGGATAATTATATATCGCGAATTGTTGGTCCCCGCCAAATAGGAGAAAATCTACTTTTTCTTGGAGGTGTAGCTCTTAATAAATCAGTTGCATTAGCTATTGCCGCTCGTTCACAGAGGAAGGTTGTGGTCCCTGCACATCCTGAACTCATGGGCGCTGTGGGTACAGCACTAATGACAAGAGATCTTTTAAGAAATAATATGATTTCTGAAAAAAATCTCAAACTCAAGAACCTTATTAGGGGAGAAATTGAAATTAAAAACACCTTTAGGTGTAAAGCGTGTGAAAATAATTGTGAAATTCAGAGGATCTCAATAAGAGGAAGAGTTTACCCTTTTGGAGGTTTATGTTCAAAGTATAAACTCTTACGTCAAAAAGATATAAAGATAAAAGAAGGCCAAGATCTTGTTGAAATTAGAAATAAAATGATGTTTGACGAATTTGGTGCCCGTCCAGTAAAATATCCTCGTGGTTCAATAGGCATTCCTTCTACTTTAACTACTCATATTCTTTTCCCATTATATGCAAAATATATCAATGAGCTTGGTTATGATGTAGTTATTTCAAATCCTTCAAAAATTGGTAATACTAAGACAAAAGCTCCTATATGCTATCCCTGTGAATTAGTTCATGGTGCAGTAAATGATCTAATCGATCGTGATGTTGATTTTATCTTCTTACCCCATGTAATTGAGTTGGAAATTCCAAAAAACTATATCCATGGCTATACGTGCCCTTCAACAACAACCATTCCGGATATTGTTCGCGCTGCATTTGAAAATGTTAAAGAAAAAATATTATCTCCTCATATAGCCCTCTCTGAAAACCATATAGAAACAACCTTAAAAGAGTTAGGGAGAACTGCTCGTAATATTGGATTAGAAGAAGACGTTGGTATTAATGCTGGAAAAGCAGCTTTAGCACATTATAAGAAGTTCAGAGAAAACTATTATGAATTGGGGAAAAAAAGAATCTTAACTTTAATAAATAAGCCTTCAGTAATCATTGCTGGAAGACCTTATGTTGTTTATCCTGCTGATGTTAATATTGCACTCCCTCGTAAGATTGTTAGTAGAGGATATAATGCTATTCCTTCAGATATGTTACCAATGATTAGTGGTGATAATGATCATAAAAGAAATGTATGGAGTTTTACTCAAGAAATCAGTAACGCGATTGAATATGTGAAAAAGTATCCAAATTTGTATATTTGTTTTGTGTCTTGTTTCTCTTGTGGTCCTGATGGAACAATGTATCATCAATTTCGCCAACAACTTGAGGGACATACATTTTGTTATCTTGAAATAGATTCTCATACGGCTCATGCTGGTTTTGAAACAAGAGTTGGTGCTTTTTTGGATATTATTGAAGAAAGGAATCGTAAAGAGTTTACTATTACTAAATCTCAAAAAATCAAAGTATAGCTGTCAAAAGTATGACTGAAATAGAAAATACAAGGAAAATGAATTCAATTAAAGCAAGGTTGGTAAAACAAGCTCGATTTTCAGAAGATGGCAAATACATCATTGATAGTGATGGTAAAAAAGTTGAATTCGAGGATCCTAGAATTGTTTATGTAAACCCAGAACCTCGTAATCCTTATGGAAGGAAACTTGTTATTGATCTTTTTAAAAAATATAATCGTAAAATTAGAATAAGTGAAGACACCGATGCAAGTGTTTTACAATATGCTAAGAAAATTTGTTCTGGAAGAGAATGTCTTGCTAGCGTTGCCATAACAGGAGCGGTTTTAAAAGATATTAAAGAATATAGAGGGGAAAATGAAGTCACAATTTATCGTACTCCTATTGATAATCATGGTCCTTGTCAGAACGGGGCTTGGCCTGTTCTTTGGGAGACTTTTGCAAAAAGAATTAAAATGAAAAATATTCTATTCTGCGCCTTTCCAAAATACACTAATAACTATCTTGGATTAAATCGAGATTTGCTAGCATGGGAGAATATTTATTTTATCATAGGACAATACATTATTGAAGCACGAAACGCCTTACAATGCGTTGCTGAAAATAAATTGATCGCTTTAGAAAAATTTGAAGAAATAACAACTAATTTTATTGAAAATGTAAGAGAAGGAAAGAAAACAATAAACACTGGTTTAATACAATGGGCAAGAGAAGTTTCGAAAATACCTCTTAGAGCAAAAGTGGAAGAAGCTCCGAAGGTTTTGATCTTTGGGGGTTTGAATCTTATGTTTGACCATTATCCTGTGGAAGAATTTTTTCTTGAGAGAGGAATCATAACAAAAGTTGTAGATATTGTTGAGACCATGAGTCTAATTTTAGCTGAAAGTACCATACGTTTTGGTTTTAAAAAGGGATATATTAGTCCTAAAGAACAATTTGATGAAAAATTACTTGAAACTGATGGTTTAAATGATATTGAGCTAAAAGAAGTTCTAAGGATTAAGAGAAATAAAAACGCTTTAAACTTCTTAGATTCACAATTAAAGATATTCAGAAGATTAATGAAAAAATCAGGTTTACTTTTTGACACATATATTGATTTCATTGACCTTTTTGAAGAGGGAAATAAATACGTATCCTCAAATAGCCTTAGTGAAACCCCAATCATTACAGGTAGATTTTTACATTCAATTGAGGAAGGAATATATGATGGATTAATTAATCTAGGTACTTTTAATTGTCAACCAGCAATGAATTCGCAAGCTATTATACGCCCTTTAGCTAATAAAAGTGATATTCCTTATGCTGCAATTGATTGTGAGGGTCCGTGGGTTTCAACAAACCAGCGACGGCTTCTTGAAACTATTGCCATTCAAGCAAAAAGATTACGGAAAGAAAAAAATAAGAGATTGCATTTCTAACTTGCTTAAATAATTTAACTGACTTTATCCTTAATTCTACCTTCTAACCATCCAATCTTACGTGATTTAACATTATCCATTTGGGATACATATGGTTTTAAATCTAGTAGTGGTGTACCATCTAAAATATCAACATTTTTCACTTTAACTATATTCTCATCAATATTTATGATCTCTAATATTGAAATACCAATAGGATTCGGACGGAAAGGAGTACGAATTGCAAAAACTCCTTTCTCTTCATTACTTAAAAATGGTTTTGATTGGAGGGGAACAGGTAATTTAACCATATCAAAGAAATATACACAATAAAGATGAGAAAATCCAGAAAGATCTTTCAATCCATCAACAAAATTTGGAAAAATTTCTATAATCCCTTCGACATCTGACATTGACGATTGAATGGGGATTCCTTTCAGCGATTTAAAAGGAGTATGAATGATACCTATTGGTTTGAAACATATTTCATCAGGAAATTTTCGATCCTCTAAATTAATTAGTTCTCGTTTCATAATCTCCATAGTTTTCTATAACATTTGAAAGAAAAAAAATATTTACTGGCATCAGAAATTATAACACAATAATAAACGTTAGAGAAAAGGGTAAAAATATTTGATTAGAAAGTCCTTTGCTACAACCTTATTTTCCTCATAATCCTTCCTTAAATTTGAGAAATCATATGGAATATTTTTAAAAGTTATATTAAAAATAGTATCACTGATTTCCATTAAACAAAAGGAAGTTATTGGTTTCCAAGTTATACTTATAGACCCAGGATTTATTACTTTTTTACCTTTCCATGTGATATATAGCTGTAGATGAGAATGTCCGACCACAACAATATCAACATCGTTAGGATAATCTTCTATAAATTCCTTTAAGGTTTTTCCTTCATATATTAAAAGATTATCTTGAATTGTTCTCCCAGGAGTATCATAAAAATGTGAATGGAGCATTAGTAATTTCTTTCCATTTAAATCTAAATATTTTGACGTAGGAGTATTTTCAATCTTCTCAATATAATCTTTTCCAAGTTGTTTGGCGATCCATTCATGATGAGGCATTGAATCTCTACGCCATTCATTTTTTCGTTTGCCTAATACAATCATTTCATTATTTCCGATTATATTTTCAAATCGCTTATCATTAAAGACTATCTGAGCTACTTCTTTTGGATGAGGACCAATCGAAACAAAATCTCCCAAATTTAAAATTTTATCAGCCTGAAAATTATCCTCGTTGTATTGAAGAAAGCAGTCTAATGCATATATATTCGCATGAATATCTGCAATAATTGCAAGTTTAGTAATTTTAATCCCCTAAAAAAGTAATAAGGAGTTAAACGAAATTTAATATTTTAATCTAATTTTTTCAGGATCTTTTGGAGAAAATTCCATGTATTTCCTACAGATTTTATGTTTAAACGCTCATTAGGAGAATGAACATTCTTAGTTGTAGGACCTATCGCTATCGCTTCCATTTTAGGATCAAGATTTATTAAGAGTGTGCTCTCTAAACCTCCTTGTATCAAAATAACAATCGGTTCCTTATCAAATAGCTCAGAATGAGCTTCTTTTGCTAAGTTTAGGAGTCTTGAGTCAAATTTGGGTTCCCAAGGGGGATACGTTCCAGTGATTGTTCGAGTCATTTCAAGTCCTGACATTTTTAATAATGTAATTACTTCTTCGTAAGTTGTTTCGTTAAAAAATTTATTAAAACTTCTATGGAGCATTCGAATCCTAAGGAAGTCTTTTTCAGTTTTTAATATTCCAATATTAGTAGAGGCAAATGCATAGGCTCTAATCTTCGGATGAATTGATAAAGGACCACAAGGGATTATATAGAGAAGATCTAATAATTTTCCTTGGATTTCTTCAGCAAAGACTGTATCCACGCCATTTCTATTTACTTTTTCTATAGATATTTGCATATTATTCTCAATTCCCTCATAACGTTTCTTTAATTCTATAAAAAGGGTATGGCAAATAGATTTGATCTCTGTAAATTCTTCCTCTTTTATATAAATTATCGTATTAGTTTCTCGAGTTATGGCATTTGCAGCATTTCCTCCATTGATTGAATTCACATGAATCGTAAATGTATTATTTAATTTCCATAAAAGGTGAGATAAGAGTTTATTTGCGCTTCCCCTCCCCCGATTTATATCCCCTCCAGAGTGGCCTCCTATTAAACCAAACAAAGAGATTTTAAGAGGGATTAAGTTCGTCTGAAAACTGCTAACAGGAACTGGTTTGGTAAGAATATCTGCGATAAATCCGATACCCCCCGTACAACCATTTGTGATCATTCCTTCACCCCCAGAGTCAAGGTTGACAAGTAAGTTTGCATCTACCATGTTTTTATCAATGTTTTTGGCACCACCTAGATTAAATTCTTCCAAAACAGTGAAAATTAGCCTAATACTTAAAGAATCAAAATTTAGAGTTCCATCGTGAATATTTTTCATGAGAGCTAAATTAAAACAAATCCCTGTTCCATCATCTGCACCTAGGGTAGTTCCCTCAGCAGTAAGCCATAGTTCATTATCAACTTCCATAATCTTTAATTTTAAAGGATCCTTTGAGAAATCATGCTCAACATTGTCATTTTTCTCACATACCATATCCATATGACATTGTAAAATTACTTTTTCCTTCTGTGTATTTTTAGCAGGAATATCTATAGCGAGATTACCAACTCCATCTACACATGTCTTAAATCCTAATTTTTCTCCTTCCTCTTTAATATATTTTCTAATTCTTTCTTCAAATCTCGAACATCGAGGAATTTTTGAAATTTGTTCAAAATAATACCAAAATTCTTCTGGTTCCCCTAAATCTTTTAAATTTAACATCATTCTCATATAATCTTATTAGATTAACTTATTGATTTATATGAATTGTAAAATATTAACACTAAATATTATTAAACTTTAGATAATATAAAAATAGAATTTTTTGAGGTTAAATTAAATATGAGTGAAAGATTAAAAATAGGTTATAGAGTGGTAGGTACTATAAAAGAAGTGAAAGGAAAATGTAATGCTGGCCATAAAGTAGGAGATAAAATAGAGCTCAGTGGGTATAGTGCAGGTGGATTATGTGGATTCTTTTATCATGATATTTTTCCATATATTATCATGCTTCAATTTGGAGGAGGCTACCCTAAAGAGTGGGTTGCAGACCAAGATGTTGTTGAACTTGAATGTATGGATAGATTTAATGCAGTTAAAATAGAATTAAGACGAATTAAAGAAGAATGAGGAATGTATTATGCCATACTTTGATAATAATGGAACCAAAATACATTATGAAATTATAGGCAAAGGCCCAGAAGTGGTTATGATTCATGGGTTTGCTTCAAGCCTTCAAGGTAATTGGATAGACGCTAATTGGGCTGATGCATTAAGTGATAACTATAAGTTAATACTCGTAGATTGCCGTGGTCATGGCAAAAGCGATAAACCTGTAAACCCATCTCAGTATGGGGAACATATGACTGACGATATAGTTAAATTACTCGATCACCTATCTATAGAGAAGGCTAACTTTATTGGTTATTCTATGGGCTCGAGTATAACATTTAACCTATTATTGCGAAAGCCAGAACTTTTTAAAAGTGCTATCCTTGGAGGTTTTGTACTTCGATTTATTAGTGATGAGGAAAGCCCGCGTGCTGAAAATCAAACAAGTCAAATAATTGAAGCATTAAAAGCTAAAGATAAAGATAACATTAAAAATCCAGTTGCTTTGAGATTTCGACTATTTGCTGAATCCACTGGAGCTAATTTAGAAGCTCTATCAGCTGTTATGAAGGGAGGTGGACCTGAACGTAGAATTTTTAAATCAAAATCTCAAATGGATGAAGCCCTTAAAAAAATTAGAGTCCCAGTTATGACTGTTGTAGGATCTGACGATTTTATCCCAGGGGATAAAACGTTAATCGCTCAATTAGTTCCTGATGCTTGTCATTTTCAAATCCAAGGGAAAGACCATTTAACAGTTGTTCCGGATCCAAAATTCCATATGGTAGTTAAAGCTTTCTTAGATTTTGTTAATAATGAGTAAGATATATTAACTGATCAAAAATGTTAATTGGTGAAAATTAGTAAAAAATAAAGGAGAAAATGATTATGAGTGTTAATTTATCACCACTTACTCATATTGAGATTTCTATCAATGATGCCGAAGCTGCTTTTCAGTTTCTAAATAACACACTTGGTGCTATAAAAGTTCAAGAAGAACTAGCAAAATTATTAGGAGGGGAGGGAGCTTTAGACATTCACGTCGGATTGGGGGATGTAGTATTTCAATTTGTACAGCCTAAAATTTATATTGGTTCATGGTCGGATCAGCTAAAAAATTCGGGTCCGGGGGTACACAATATTACTTTTGGTGTTGATGATATGGAAAAAACGAGAGAAATCTTTAAAAAAAAAGGAATTTCTGAATTAATCGTTATGGATTTTGACTGGGCTCAAATAATACCAGCTGAAGCCTTAAAACCCAACCCTCAACCTGTTGTCATAATGAATACCATGGATATCTTAGGTTTTCATCTCGAGTTGTACGAACCACTAATGAAAGAGGAATTTGAACAGCCACGGCTAAAATATGAAACCGGATATGACCATTTACTTGGTGATGTTTCTCCTATGCTCCATGTCGAATTGGTTACCCCTGACATAGAAAAAACTTATCAATTTCTTCATAATGTTTTTGGTTCTGAAAAAGTAGAGATTGAATTTGCTGATTTTTTGGATAGCGATTTTGCAAAGGTTATGCATGTGAATTTAAGCAATATCGTATTACAATATATTCAACCTTTAAAGGAACAAGGTCCCTGGTACGACCAGTTAAAGAAATCTGGCCCTGGAGTTCATAATATAACATTTTTTGTTGAAAATATTGAAAAGACCATTGAAGAGTTCAAAAAAGAAGGAGTGGGACCTATAATTTCCTTTCCCTTGGAATGGGAAAATTTGGTAGGTAAAGATAATTTTAATCCAAATTCAGAGAAGGTTTACATATTTAATACAATGAGTAGACTAGGATTTCATTTGGAATTGTTTGAAAGCCCATCAATAAAACAACCGGATTATCTCTTCACAGATATTAAGGAGTGGTGGGATAAGTCACACTAACCAATACATTAAGCATTTTTATTCTTTTTAGCCCCTAATTTCATTTCTCTTTTCTTTTTTTCTCTTTTTTACTTTAGAACTCAAATTTCAATCATCAAAAATCAGGTTATTAAACAGAAAAATTCCAGTTTCTATTCTATTAAACAGTTATTTTTTTTCAACTGTGAAAAAGAATGAGACTAGAAATTCTGAGACTTCTTCCATTCTTTGAAAGATTCTAGTAATCCTGGTGTAGTCCAATCCTCTAATCCCGTATCTTTAACAAATTGACAGTATCTTACGATTTCCTTTGGTTTTACATAAGAAGCTACTGGACTATCTCCTTTACGCATACCCATTTTCTTTGCTATACTATATGGGATTTTCTTTCCATTAAGATGCGTTCCTGATGTAAGTCCTAAGTTTATTCCTTTAAGGGACCTCAGTGTTTCAAAACCTTTAATTTCAGTAAATGTATTTTGTCCCAATGATAAATATTTTAATTTAGTCAATTTTTCAAGCCCTTCAATTTCACCAATTTTATTCTGCCACAAACTTAAGCGTTCTAAATTTTCTAAAGTATCAAGTCCCTTTATTTTTGTTATTTGATTTCCACTTAAATCTAACCATTTTAAATTAACTAACTTTTCAAGACCTTTAATTTCAGTTATTTGATTTCTTCTTAGATTCAATTTTACTAAATTTGTAAGCATCTCTAGTCCCTTTATCTCTGAGATTTTGTTTTTTTTTAAGTTTAGTTTTTTTAAATTAGAAAGGCTTTCAAGTCCATTTATTTCGGATATTTCATTTTTTTTAAGATTCAATTCTTTTAAAAATGAATGATTTCCTAATCCTTCAATTTCTGAGATATCAGTAATTTCCATTTTATTTAGGGTTAATTTGTTTTTTTTGATGTTCTTTCTTATTCCCTTAATTATTACAAAATCCATACTTCTCACGCTCTCCTTGTAAATATTGAATTTCCTTTTCATAAAATAAAGATAATTAATTGGTGATCACATAATTATATATTTCGATCTTTTAATATTTTCTTTTGAGTATGGGTGACCTTTGAGATTGAGGTAGTAAAGCTTATAGAAACCCGTTACTATTAAATTATTATGTCAAGGTTTTTTGATAATATTGCCGATAGAGTTAAAAAAATCCCTAGTTTTTTTGCTAAGCGCTTAGTAAAAGTATCAATTTCAGGAGATAAGTTAGAAATTACCTTTCCACCATTATTACAAAGTAGCACAGTTAGGGAATTTCTCGAAGATTTACTCATTAGGATCGATACAGTTAGTGTATATGATGCACAAACATATCCCTTTGATTTTAACGTGAAATTGAATGATATATTATATACAAATCAGGATTTATTAGGAATCTATGATAAAACATTAAGAATGGGTGATAAGATCAGTATAATTGTACCGAACCGAGTCAGTATCTCCGCAGGATTTCATAAAATCGCAATTGGGACTCATAGGGAAGGGATAAAAATTAAGTTCTCTAAATACATGGGACATGCTCCTCCTGTTATTAAAACAGAAAAATATATTCCTCAAATTGTTAAAAAGCCTACTACTCGTCAGTGTGATTATTGTGGAAAAGAAGCGTCAGACCCAGATCAAATAATTTGTGAATATTGTGGATCTGAATTAAAATAGGTTTTCATTGAAAGTATTGATTAGATTAATAAAAAAAAGGTTAATTTTTTGATTTCTGTAAAATTCGAGAGGTTTTATTTATCAATATTATTCCAAATGCGCTAATAGTGAGAAGGATTATTACAATATTAAAACCGAGAATCTTTTCTTGTGGTTGTGGTTCTTGTTCATTAATAACGATAATGTCTGTCGTTTCTAAATAATCCAAATTATAATCTGAGAATTGAACAAGGACAAAATCAGTATAATTCAACACTACCTGTACTGGTTCTTCTTGAATGGGTATTATTAAAGAGGTTGTACCATTAATCCATTTATAATCAAAGAACTCTAAAGTTGAATCGTTGCTATAAATTGAGAGAGGAATTCGTTGTGAATAGCTATAAGGATTCAATATTTCGTTTACATCTTCAACAGTGATATTTATCAGTTTACTCTCCGCATCATATATTACGCTAGTAAAATTATACTTTGGAAGGTAGGGATTATTAAACCATGGCTTAAAGAACCAATCAAGAGATTTTCCCATAATTGTTTCAATAGCCTGTTGCAAATCTATCAATCTCGCAATCTTAAAGTAAAATTTATGTGTGAAATGTGTAAGGCCATTAATGAAATTATCATGACCAATCGTGGTTCTTAATTTTTCAAGAATAGTATTTGTTTTTGTATATCCAAGGTAGTAATAATCAGTACCACTACTTAAACAATCATGGACTGATTGGTTAATCTTATTCGGTAAACCATAGTCCAATGAATAGTGTCTGAGATTATACAATCCCCAATAAGGTTCAAATATATACCAATCAGGATGGTAAATATCTTTATACCAATCAGTAACCCAACATACTATTCCTTCATCTAAAAATCCATAATCAATTTCATCATTTCCGACTAAATTATAAAACCATTGGTGCGCTACTTCATGTGCAATAACCGTTTCAAGATACCACCAAGGATAAGGATACCTATCAGCAGCCTCAGAAGCATAAACCTGGCAAGGATATTCCATTCCTCCAAAACTGGTATACTCTTGAACAATATTAAGCGTTGGATAAGTATAATTTCCAAACACCATATAGTATAGCCCACCCGCGTTTCCTACAACATCTATAGCAAAATCATGCCATAACCAATATGATCTGTTAAGATAATAAAGTGAAACTGTTACATTGGGTCCTTCTGCAAAGAAGGACTCCACAACGAAATAACGAGATGCTGAAAAAGTTACTTCACGTACAGGAAGTCGGGGATTGTAATGATGAATAGTTCTATTTCCAATAGTTCTGTTTTCTATTAATTCTCCTGTGGCCGCAATGGTCATATTTACTGGTACATTGATTATCAAATCATAATATGCCATATCATAATAAAACGGATCACCAGTTAAAAGGTAAGGATCGATATTCCATCCGTCAAATTCGTCATACACGCATGGAAGAGGATAAACACTTGCGAATTTAAAAATCCGTGATTGATTGTAATCCCAACCATGATCACTTGCTCGATCTATACCTCCATCAGGAAGGGTAGTATTGAATGATATCATAAATGAAGTACGATTTCCTGGTTCTAATTTAGTTGTTAAGTTTACCCACATTAATTGAGTACTATTAAAAACTTCAAAACCTAGTTGTTCTTTAGGATCTTCTAATGTCGTTACATTTAATATTTCAATAAAACCAGGTTTGTTCTCATATCGCATTCCAGAAGCAAAAATGTGAAAGGGAATCCGTGTAAAGTTTACAGGATCGCCATTATAATAATCAACTGTTAAATTTCCTGCTACTGTTGAAGTATCTTCGCTTAGATAAACCGAAAGATTATAATTTGAACATGTAAAATCTGAAAAATTGCCTTCAATGTAATCTTCATAATCTGAAATAGAGGGCATTTTTCCAATCTTGTCTTCTTCCATATAGATAAATGATTGTGTCTTGCTAAGCATCAAAGATATTCCTAATAATGTTGTTGTACTGATTATCAGATATATCAATCCTATTAAAATTTTAGATTTAGATTTCATGGTAATTATCCTTTAAGTTAGTATTTTTGATAAAAATTTATTAAAATTCAGTGAATCTCCTATATTAATCTATTATAGTCCAATCTTTAAATAGGTTAAAGAAGTTTTAATTACTGATACTAACAAGGCGGAATTCTTACATTTTATAACAAAAAATATATGAAAACGCATCTTAAATCTTAATAATTAAAAAGTTATTATCAGATTAATGCATTTTCCTCAGAATTGATTCAAAATTAAGATAAGATAGAGCTTGATTTTAGTGACTAAGTTAAAGGATAAGAGAAAAAAAGAAGAAGTTAAAGATGGTGAGTATTTGATTACATATACTAGACATCTAGTAAAAAGGTTAAGGAATTTAGAAACCGAGAAACAGTTGTTAGATGCAGAAAGATTACGATTAGAACAAGAATTATCTGAACCTAATATTTTAAAAAGAAAATCATACTTTTGATAATTGGTTTTTAATCAGTAATTTTTTATTTTTTGCTTTGCTATTTAACCAATAGTCTATTTAAATAAACATCGATTTATAATCATTCACTAATTAACCAATAGATCTTAAGAAGATTTAAGGTGTTCTAAAGATATATGAGGTGTTTGACATGAGCGAAGAAAAGCTAGCAATACATAAAAGAAAAGTAGAAGCGATCTCTGAAATGGTTAGAAATGCGTACGATAACGCGAAGCCGGGGGA
>JBHLRJ010000010.1:0-46519 GCA_048882645.1 Candidatus Thorarchaeota archaeon | reverse complement strand
CATTTTCCTCGGATTTTATTTAGATTCTAATTTTAAGATCTCGACCATTTAAAATAGTTTTTTTTTTCTCTTTCTTTTTGATTATAATAGATTTAAATAATTGTTTAGCTGGCAATTTGATTAGAAATATTATCTTTGATTTGGGCAATGTTTTATTAAATTTTCAACCAACCCAATTTTTAATGCAATTTACTAATGACTATAATCAAATTAACGATTTTATTGCTAAAGTGATAAATAATGAGTTATGGCAAAAATTGGATCGTGGAGTAATTTCACTTGATGATGCTCGAGATGAATATATTGCAAAATTCCCTAAAGAAAATGAATTTATCACAACATTTTTTAACCATTGGAAGGAAATGCTTACACCCATTAATGATAATATAAAAATTCTTCATGAACTAAAAGCTAATGGATATTCTTTGTACATCTTATCTAACTTTATAGAGGAAGCTTTCGAATATGTAAAAAATCGCTATTTCGAGTGAAATTAAATTTGTTAAGCCAGAATTACAGATATATCAATACTTAATTAAAACCCATAATTTGGAACCAGAAAAGTGTGTCTTTATTGAAGATGTTCCTTCTTTTTTAATTCCTGCTAAGAATTTAAATATGAAAGTCATCCACTACTTACCACATACAGATCTACGTGAAGAACTGAGAAAATTAGGAGTCGAAATATAAAATTTGTTGCCTTCAATACTAAAAAATGTAAATGACTTTAAATGGTAAATATCTTAACGTCTCTTCCAGATATTTCTTAAATTTATTGGAAACAGGTTTAAATCCGTTCAATGCATAATTACTAACCGAATAATGATTTGGCATAAGCTCAAGCAGGTAAATCTTTAAATTTTCTACCTCTGATTCATTATCATTAATCCCGCTTAAAAACATAGTGTAAATTCCTAAATTTCCAGTGAAATTTTTTCGAAAATCTTTAATCCCTTCTAAAACATCCAAGGCTACGATAAAATCGGGGCATTTATTTATTTTAGAGAAACTATGCGTATTTACAGTGTTCAAATTAATTGCTACTAAATCGCATCCGTAAAAATCTTTACGTAGGTTCTCTTCTTGGAATAAAGCGCAGTTTAGATATACACCAACTTTCTGAGATGGATAGGTATCCTTAATCATATCGATGATTTGTTTTGAATTTGCGTACTTTATCGAGTGTCCTATACCCTTTATCCAGATCATATCTGGAATTCCACGATTTCTAACACAATCTGTAATCTCGTTGAAAATCTCTTCGGTGAGAATATTTAAATCAGTAGTGTCGCAGCATGAGCTAAAGTCAACTGACAATAGTGTACCAAAATTAAAATTGAATTCGAACGTTTTTACATATTCGTAATTCATTCAAACCACATACTTTACTATGCATTATCGTTGTTTTCTGATTCTTTTATCAACTTCCTAACTTCTGATAAGTAAGAATCAGCTTTATTACCAAATAATTCTCTATCGCTTGGATGTAGTCTTTCACCGAGAATTTTAGCTTTCTCATAGCAATCCTCAGCATGATTGAACTTTCCAAGATGTTGGTAACATCTACCCATTTTTAACCATGAATCATGAACGAAAACTCCCTTTGGGGAAATTTTTAACGCTAACTCAAATTTCTTTATTGCCTCCTCATAATCTGCAAACTCCATCAAGATTTCTCCATATGAGTCATAAGAATTACCATCTTTTGGGTCAAGATTAATAAGAAGCTCTGCTGTTTCCAATGCCTCTTCCTTTCTACCTAAATGTGCCAGGAAAAGTGCTTTATTGTTAACAAATTTGACATTTTTTGGATATAATTTAATAGACTCATCAATGACTACTAATGCTTCATCATATTTCTTCATTTTTTCCGCTAAAATAAAGGATTTAGTCAAATTCGAATACCTCTTCGTTTGAGGATATTTTTCTGTAAAACTATCAATTTCTTGTATAGCTTTAAGATGATTTCCTCCAGTTACCAAAAAATAAGCCTTAACGCTATATAATAGATATAAATGGGGGATTATTGTGATTGCCTCTTCAATAGTTTCTATAGCTTTTTCAAATTGCGAAATTCCCTGTAATATGGTTGCTTGTAGCAGTAGATATTTGACTTTTTTATATTTAAGAGGTTCTTTAGAAATTGCCTCTTTAATCAGCCCTAGAAAAGTATCTAAATTAGACTCTTGAAGTTTGAATTTATAGACCAAGTTGTATCCAAGTAATAATGCTTTCGTAAAATAAAATATTGGATGATTAGGATAATTATGTGAAAATTGATTTACGATTTCAAGTGCTTTTTCAAATTTTCCGCGAGCTGTATAGGAATATGTCATGACAAAAAAAGTAGCAGTATCAATCCTCGGATTTTTTTTTAAAATATTCAAGTCAATTTCCTTTCTTATAAATCTCTTAGCTTCTTTGTATTTACTTGCTGTGAGGAAAAATAAACTTCTCAAAAGTAATAATTCCTTATCATTTGGACTCAGTTTAAGTGCAAGATTTATTGTATCATAAGGTTCCTCAGCATTATTTACACAACAGTTCCAATGAGTAAGATATATCAAAAACTTCGTTCTTAATAAGGTAAGGTTATTTGGTTGTTGTACCAGTGCATCATTTATTGTTTTTAATGCTTCTTCTACTTCTGCAATTTTGACCAAAATCTGTACTTTTTGACATACTAATAATATACTGAAAGCCTCTTTTTCCCCATCATTAATAACCGCTAATGCCTCTTCATATTTATCCATCAACATGTAACTAATTGATTGCAGGAGATAACCAATAAAGTCTTCTGGAAATTTCTTAATAATTTGTTTTGTAATTTTAATAGATTCTTCAAAATTACCACTCTCTGTTGTAATCATATCTCTTATAACTAACTGTGCTAATGGTTTTAATGCTTGATCATAGTTCTCAAATATCTCTTGAGCTTTTGAAACCTTATTTCTATACAGTTTTTTGTGTATCTCGTTAAATATTTCTAGTTGATTAAAATTGTAAGTGTTTAGAACTTCTTGTGTTTTCAAAAAATTTAATTTAGAGATATAAGTGATATCCAAAACTTCAAAAGTCTCTCGACTTAAAGAATATGAATATTGATCCTCCTCATCTCCAATAATTAGCGAGCTGGCGGGTTCAAATGTCTGAAATTCTTCAAATATATTTTGCCATACAAAACCTTCTAATTTAGCCTCACGATCAGTTAACTTCTTCTCTGTTTCAACTTTATATGCTAAATACTTAATATATTCAGGTAAAAATTTCTTCAACGTTGTTTTTAGATTTCTGTCGAAGAGATTTCCACTCACATCATTTAATATATTATCTAATAAGAGTTCTATATCAATCGTTGGATTATCTTGAAATTTATTTAAATACGTAAATTTAGTGATATACTTCTCGACGGTCGCATTAAGAATCTTTTCAAGAGGCTCTCCTTTCTGGAAAAAATACGTTCTCCCATCTTTGTCATCCACTAATTTAAAGAATTTTATTTGAAAAAATTCATTCTCAACTATTTCTCGAATGTAATAATTAAGAGTAGTAATATCAATCTTATACTTTGTAGAAAATTCATTTGGAGAGATAAATTCAGGATACTGGTTGGGATGATTAATTGATAAATATAATAAGATTTTATTGAAATCCTCCTCACTCGAGAGCATCGCTTCGACTTTTGAGTAACTCAACTTTAAGACATGATCCAAATAGCGAAATTTTAACTCATCATTCTCAATCTTATACCTTTTAAACAACTCTCTCGTTTTTTCTGTAATACCTTCAATTCTGTTACTCTCCTGCTCCAAGATTGATTGACGATCTAAATCATATTTTTTTAGGATGGAAAAATATTCTGTCTTGCCCAGAGGTGTAATAACATATTCTTTATTTTCTCGTACAATAAAGCCGTTATCAATTAAGGTGTTTAAATTACTAGATAAAGAAGATTGATTTATATTGATTGGTTCTTGCTTGAAATCGCTCCATTTACACGAATAATTATTATACAGCATCCATAAAATCCAATGATCATAATTCCTTCTCTTTAAGATCAACCTCGGTGGATATTTCAACTTTCTCTTTCCCGATTTCCTGTCATAGGTTAATTCACTAAATCTTTCTCTTCCTGCTGGTGTGATTTGGTATTTACCCTTTTCAGGTTTTTCAATGTACTCTTTGTTTTTGAGCTTTTTTAGATGACCTGATAATGTCGATTCACTAATCTCCGCTGTAAAATCTGACCATTCGCATACCTTATTATTCGTTAACATCCATAAAATTACGTATTCATAATCAGTTTTCCCCAATATGGGATTTAAAATCTCCCCTGGTGGATATACAATTTGTTCTGATCGACTCATCTTCAAAAACTAATATCTTTTGCTATTATATATACATAATTCGTTCACTTATATAAGCTTTACACTTCATAATAAAGTGTGAACTTCAGCTGAAGTGCGAAGTGCAAATCTATATATGATGCGCTAAACTATGAAAAAGTAACAAACAAAAAGAAAAAAAAGTGAAAAAAAAGATGGTTCAGATATTTGAAAGGTCAGAAGTGGAAGAGCAAGAAGAATTTATTGTGTTGATTCCTGAAAGGGAAGCGAAAGTCGAGAAGACTGAGGCTGAGCCGAAAGAGAAAAAGAAGCGATTACGATTAACCGGTTTTAAAAATCGTGCGAAATATCATGAAGGTATAATTTGTGTAGACAACCTAAAAGCGAAATTAGATGCGAGGATGTACCGGAATCGAATCAACATGATATAATTTTTAATTTTTTTTTTTATAAAGATCTAAAGTTTTTTATGGTCATCTTTTATCAACTCACAAACACCATTTCCATGTTGAATTGACACACGAGCGGGGGCGGGGCTCTAACTCGCCCAATTTTTACCCCTTATTAACCTGGTCATATTTAACATTGTCAACTTCTTTTATGTCATTTGATAAAGTAACAGAAATGTGATGTTTAGATTTTTTTTAATGATGATTATCAAATTATAAATTGATAAATCGTATTATTGACATTCTTTTTCATTAGTTTTACAATAAGAAATATTTATAAAGATTATATATAATGTAAAGGATAATATTGAATTAAGTGAAAATATGGTAAAATACAAAAGAGGTCATCTCTATTATCCTGAAATTCCTATTCATAAAGTTTTAGAAGATACAGCAAAACGATTTCCAAAAAGACCCGCCTTTTTATATCCTAAAATGATGACATTCAAGCAATTTCAAGAACAAGTAAATATATTCGCTACAGGATTAAAAAACTTAGGTGTGAGAAAAGGAGATAGAGTCGCTTTATTCGGACCAAATTCAATCCAATGGGAAATTTCTTTTTATGGATTAGAAAAATGTGGAGCAATTCTGGTGCCTATGAACCCTTTATTTAAAGAAGGGGAAGTAGAATATGAAGCGAATGATTCTGGTGTGGAAACAATTATTGTCTCCCAACCTGAATATCCATATGTAGCAGCAGTTAAAGATAGAACAAAGATTAAAAACATTATAGTCATTGATTCAGAAGAAAAACCCGATATTCCAAAGGGGACTATTGGATGGTCAGATATATTGACAAAAACAAAACCAGATCCTCCAGAATGTGAATTTAATGTTAAAGAAGATATTGCAGCATTAGTATATACTAGTGGAACAACAGGATTACCAAAAGGGACTATGCTTACCCATTATAATATAGTATCAAATATAGTTCAAATATCTCAGACTTTTGAGTTAAGTGAATTGGATATTGCTATAATTGTTCTCCCACTTTACCATATTTATGGTTTAAATGTTGGGATGAACCAAGCAATATTGTTAGGAGCAGCACAAGTTGTAACTCCCCGATTTAAAGTAAAAGAATTTTGCGAACTCATTGAAAAATATCAAGTATCTTATAGTCTTTGTGTCCCCCCAATCTTTCTTGATGTAGTTAGACACCTTGAAGACCCAAATATAAAGGGATATGATTGGACAAACCTAAAAATCTTTAATAATGGTGCTGCACCAATTCCTCTTGAACTTCTTGAAAGATTTGATAAACTCGCGAAGGAGAAATGTAAGGCCAAAGAAGCAACTATCCAACATGGATGGGGTTTGACTGAGGCTTCTCCGGTTGTAGCAGTAAATCCAATGTATCGACGTAAAATGGAATCCCAAGGTACTCTACTTTCAGATACATTTCATAAAATAATTGACTTAGAAACAGGTGAAGAATTACCTGAACGTGGTCAAATTGGTGAACTGGTTATTAAGGGACCGCAAGTTATGAAAGGATATTGGAATAAACCTGAAGCTTCTAAGGATGCATTTTGGATTGACCCTACGACAGGTGAAAAGTGGCTAAGAACAGGTGATATGGCATATATTGATGAAGATGAGTACGAGCATCTGTTAGACCGAATTAAGGAAATGATAAAATATAAAGGGTGGAGCATCGCTCCTGCAGAACTTGAGGACTTGCTCTTTAAAAGTCCGCATGTATTTGATGCTGCTGTTATTGGAAAACCATCCACGGAACTAGATATTGGTCAAATTCCAAAAGCTTTTATAATCTTAAAATCAGAATCTAAGGGAAAAATAACTGAACAAGATATTATAGATTGGGTTGCACAAAAAATATCTGCCTACAAAAAGATACGTGAAGTCGAATTTGTAGACACAATACCAAAATCGGGATCAGGAAAGATTTTACGTAGAGAATTAGTTGAACAAGAAAAAATGAAATTAGAAAAAAAATAAATATTTATGGTTCATCTCATCTTTTTTTATGAAATAACAAAAATATTAAAAGCAGGATACCAAATAGAACAGCAGTAAAGAACCAGAATATAGGAAATCCAAGAATCGTTGGAAGTTGGTTCAAACAGTTTCAGAGTAATGATTACTCCAATTGTTTTGCTAGTGTTAACCATAGTCATAATTCTTTACTGGATTTATAACGGAATGGGGAGTAAATTTGGAAATTAAATAAGAACCTATACTTACCCTTAATTTTTCTTACTTTTTGTGACTATACATTTAAGTACATATCTTTCCTAGGATCTCTTGAGGGCTTTGAATATGTAATTGCATGGATACTTTATCGAAACGAAGCTCCTTTGTTTCGTAAAAAAAGTTTTATTTATGTTTTTGTGTTTTATCGACGATCAGAGCCAACAGATAGATGGGACAAATACTCCCTCCTAGATCGATTGTGTTCAGAAATGGGAATCTCCACTAATCCTTATCTTATAATAATATCGCAATTAAGAGCAAAAAAACCTTAACATCTATTAAATTTAACGCCACAACACTCACATAAATCGTCAAGATTGTCAATATATTTTAGCATTGAACTATACCATGTCTCTAACAATTCTTTGAACTGGTGTTTTATAGAATCCATATTTTTGGCATTATACACATAGAGATATCCTTGTTTGTTAGCATCTTCTAAAGCTTTAACATATGTGTATTCTTTCATTGACATAGAACTACGTTCAATAAGCTTTAGTACTGAAAGTACTTGAAGAGCTCTTTGAATTGAGCTTCTATCCATTTCTAATGCGAGTGCAATTTCAGAAGTTCGAACATCATTATTTTTCAATAAATAACAGAGTACCTTAGATTCTGTTTTATTGAGACCTAAGATACATTTAAATAACTGTTCACTTGAAAATATAGCTTTTTTATCTAAAATTTCGTCAATTATCTCAAATTCTTTTATCTTTTTATCAATTATTTCCAATTTATCTCATCTCACGATAATAAATAAAAATTAAAGAAAAAATGAGAAGAATTAATCAAATTGAATAATTTATTGTTTTAGTTTTACCAACACTTTTTTCATTCCTTCATAATTCATTGCTCCAACAACCTGGTTTATAATCTCATCATTTTTTATAAATAGAGTTGTTGGAATTCCAGTAATTCCGTACTTCCTCGCTATCGCATTGTTTTCATCAACATTGACCTTGACAAAAATAAAATCTTTTTGAAATTCTCCATGAAGTTTTTTGAAAATTGGAGCAAAGAACATACAAGGGCCACACCATACCGCCCAAAAGTCTATGACAATTATTGAATCGGGATAATTCTTCAATAATTTATTAAATTCTTCAGAAGACTGTATTTCTATTATGTTTTCAGGCATTGCTTGATGTTTCAATAAAGCTTCGGCTTTTTTCATTCTCAACATTTCTAATTTTTCATCTGCTTCTTGCATATTTATTCACTTATTCATTATTAAGTTGTGTAAAAATCCTTCACAACTTTCTAATTAAATAGAATTCAATAGCAAATTTAAAGGTGATTATTGTGAAAAAAATTTCACAACTTTGCTAAATTTAAAAAAATTAAAATAAAAATCATAGGACTCCCTAAGGAGCTACTCTTTTCAAAATATGATAAAACTTTTATAAAAGCAGTATGTTATTTGTAATAGATTATTTTGGCGCCTTTTGTAATTAGAGAACCTCAAAAAGATGAAATTCTTAAATGTATTAAAACATTCCTTTTATCATTTGGAAGGCCCGTCTTAGAAAATCTTGAAGAAGCCAAGCTATTTTGGACTCAATTAATAGACAATGAAATAGGAAGATTTCTTATTGCTATGGAAAATGGTAAGATAATTGGTATCGGAGGCTTATTTTTATTTCAAGATGTTGGCAGTATTGGCTATATGGGTGTATTACCAGAGTATCGTAAGCAAGGGATCGGAACAAACATTTTTAGTGAATTGATGAAATTAGGAACAGATTTAGGATGTAAGACGATAATTCTATATGCTTCAAAATTTGGGGAACCGATTTACAAGAAATATGGTTTTCAAGGTTCGTATTATGTCTCAGGTTATAATTTAAGTAAGAAAATACCAAAATCCAAAACTCAATTGCAGAATGTTAAGATAACAAAATCACTACCTGAGTGGCTGTTAACTTTAGACAAAAAAGCTGTTGGCTTTAATAGATCTCATTACTTGAATTTGAGGCTTAAGTTAGGAGCACAAATTTTAATGGTTGAAAATAAAGGTTTCGCGCTTTTATCTAATATTTTTTCAAATAAAAGATTAGGGCCATTAATATCAACTGATTTAGATGTATCTTTACAAATAATTAGAAAAGCAATCCCTTTAGATGCTGATAGCTTTATTATCCCGGAGTATGCTTTAATAGCGGATAAAATATTACCATTTATCAAAGATGAAAATAATACTGAAGCTCCAAACCTGGAGATGTTCTATGGCAAAAAATTAATAAGAAAATTAGAGTATATATATGCTTTAGGATCTTACTCTAAAGGTTGAATTAAATCTGAAATTTCTAACATTTAATTATAAGTAAATCCTCATTTAATTGAAAATACTTTTAAATAACATAGTAGTAAAATATTATTATTAAACAACATAAAACAAACAAATTGAAATTATATTTGCTTATATTTGGAGAAAATGGCCTATATATAGAGCAGTTTAGGTGATATCTACATTGCTTAAAGCAGAAGATTTTTCAATTTCAACTGAATTTGAATGGATAGGCGATTGGGCTGGACGTCGGGCTGTTTTAACGCCAACCCACGAGGCTTTGTTTGATAACATAGAAAAAAAACTCTATACATTTAACGACCTTAATTTAAGAGCAAATAAGCTATCCCGCGTTCTATTAAACGAGGGCATATCTAAAGGTGATAGGATTGCAATGTTCTCTACTAATAGACTTGAATGTATAGATTTGTTTTTAGCAACAGGAAAAATTGGAGCAATATTAGTTCCTTTCAATATACGATTATCTACTCCAGAACTGGAATATTTAATTAAGAAAACATCTCCATCAATCTTCTTCTATGAACCAAGATTAAAAGAAAAAGCTCAAGAAGTTATTAATACGGATTTGATTAAAAAGAATATTGTAATGGGAGATAAATCAATTTTAGGTAATAATACAATTGGAAGGATGACAGGCAAAGTTTCAAGCAAAAATGTAGAGAGACCAATTTTGAATTTTGAGGATCCACATCTAATATTATTTACAGGAGGTACTACCGGACTACCGAAAGGAGCGGTTATACCTCATCGATTAATATTTTGGAACTCTGTGAATACAATACTTTCTTGGAATTTAACACCTGAAGACATCCAACCTTTACTATTTCCTTTATTTCACACTGGAGGTTGGAACGTATTACTTGTCCCATTTTATCATCTTGGAGCAAAAACCATATTGATGGGAGATTTTGATCCAGAAGAGACAATTGAAACAATTGAGCGCGAAAAAACTACAATCGTAATAGGAGTACCTACTATGTTTCACGCTATAGCTAATTTACCATTGTTTAAGGAAACGAATTTCGATTCTGTCAAAATATTTATCTCTGGAGGTGCTCCTTGTCCTGTTGCTATTATGGAAAAATACTGGGTAAAAAATAAACCCTTTAAAATGGGTTATGGATTAACTGAGGTGGGACCGAATAATTTTTACTTACCAGAAAATCAAATTAAAAAACGACCAACCTCAGTAGGACTTCCTGTTTTCCACTGTGATACAAAGATCATCGATGTTAAAACAAATCAAGTTGTAAAAAAAGGGGACGTAGGGGAATTATTATTAAAAGGGCCACACATTTTTTCTGGATATTGGGAAGAACCTGAGGAGACAAAAAAAACTATTGAACATGATGGATGGGTTCATACTGGAGATTTAGTCATGCAGGATGAAGATGGATTTTATTATATTGTAGGTCGTAGAAAAGAAATGTATATTAGTGGGGGAGAGAATATTTACCCTGTTGAAATAGAAGAAATCCTCTTTAAGCATCCAGCAATTGATCTTGCTGCGGTTATAGGCATTCCCGATGAAAAATGGGGTGAAGTGGGCAAAGCTTTTCTAACAATTAAACCAGGGCAAACTCTAAAAGTAGAAGAAGTTCGAGAATATCTTTTAGCTAAGCTTGCCAAATATAAAATTCCAAAATATTTTGAGATTAAAGATTCGTTACCATTGAGTGCAACCGGGAAAATTTTAAAGAGAGAATTAAATTAGGTGAAACCTAGGTGGAGTATCGTCCCGTTGGGTTAGAGGCTTGGGGAGTATATATTCCTAAAGAAAGACATACTAGTGAATATATGTCTAAAAAGACAGGAATTCCTAAAGATATTATTGAAGATAAATTTGGTCTTTTAGGAAAGTCGATTCCAGGACCAGAAGATCATACAGTTAAAATGGCTGCTAATGCTAGTTTTCAAGCACTCAAAAGAGCTAATCTCATACCTGAAGATTTAGACGTAATAATTTGGGCTGGAGAAGTCTATGCTGAACGACCGATGGTAGTAAATGGGATAAAACTTCAGCAGTTACTCGGAAATCCAATGAAATCATGGGCTTTTGATGTAAATCAACGATGTGGAACCTATTTAGTAGGATTACTAGTTGCAAAAAGTCTAATTCAATTTAATCCGAACATCAATAGGATCTTGGTAGCAAGCGGTTATAGGAATTGTGATTTGATTAATTACAAAAATCCTAGATCTAGATTCATGATTAGTTTAGCAGCAAGTGGCGTAGCTTCCATTGTTCGTGCAGATTATAAGCGAAATGAAATTTTAGGTATTCATGCTATTTCTGATGGTAGATTTGTTGATGATGTTTTTGTTCCCGTCGGAGGAACAATTCAACCTATTACTTCAAAAGCTATAGAAGATAAATTAAATTATTTGGATGTTCCTGATCCTGAAGGTTTAAAAGACAGATTAGATAAATACTCTATGGATTCATTTGTAAGTGTAATTGATAATGCTCTAGCTCAGTCTGGTTATTCGCGTGAAGAAATTGATTATCTAGCTTTATTACATATGAAAAGAAGTGCATTTGAGTATGTGGCTAGAACTATTGGCATAGATCCCTATACTCAATCAACTTATCTTGAAGATATTGGACATAATGGACAAAATGATGGCATTATTTCTATTGAATACGGCATAAGGGATGGAAAAATTAAAAATGGAGATGTTATTGTAATCGTATCAGCAGGAATTGGATGGGCTTGGAATGCTGGGGTTATTAGATGGGGACCTTAAATTTAGATTAACTCATAAATTATTGATTCTTATTATTTTTGCAAAAAAGAAAGCACAAGATCATTAAATTCCTTTGGATGATCGAGGATAGTTAAATGGCCTGCATCTGGAATGATACATAATTCGGATTGTGGTAACCATTTATGCATCATTTCACTCGCCCATACCGGAGTTGTTATGTCTTTTTTTCCTACTAATAATAAAATTGGGATATTAAGAGTTTTTAAATTTTCACATATATTGAAATCAGCCGAAGCTGCCGTTGCTTGTAGACAATCTTCTTTTGTCATATGGTCTGTTACTAACTTAGCTATAAATTCTGCTTTCTCGTCATCGTAGGGAATTAATCCTCTTACACTAATTTCTATAGCGAATTTCTCCAATGTTCTACTATTGATACGTCCTAGCACATCCGTAATTGCTTCTTGACTAACGAAACAGAAACTGTCTGCTATTACCATTTTTTTAACATGAGATGGATTTTCAAGTCCATAAACTAAAGCAACCATTCCTCCAAGTGAATGTCCTACTAAATAAAGCTCTTTTGTCCAATTAATATGTTTTAATAAAGCAAACAGATCATCTATATAATTTCGAATTTTAAATTGATTCTTAGGCTTAGTGGATCTGCCATGTCCACGGAGATCAAACTTTAAAATGTGAAATATTGACTCAAAAGTGGAAACTTGAAATCTCCAACAATCACCATTTAAATAAAGACCATGGATTAAAACCATTTTAGGACCATTTTCATTACCACAAATTTGGTAGGAAATTTCTATGTTTTTCTCAGGAGAAAAGTATTTCATATACTAAGATATTTACCTTTTATTTAATAAATTTTCCAATGAATGGAAATATTTTATTTGAACTGTTTACAATTTCCCAGAATATTATAAATAATTTCCCAATAGATTAAGATTTATATATTATTCTTATATTCAATAATAGTTAAAATTTATTTACGGGTAATTGAATATTTATTTAACCCCAACTAAATTTGGTTAAGGTTCTCAAAATGAATACATCATCATCTATACAGGAGATATTGGATGATTTTATCAAGGAAGTTCCAGATTTAAATGCGGTTTTGGTTATCGACTTTAATGGATTCATTATAGCTAAAAAATCAATTAAGACATTTGATGGAGAACTTATCGGTGGGATTATGAGCCTTTTAGATCAGACATTAAATAGAATAAAAGGGTTTACCCAGACAGAACTTGGAAGCGGATCATTCGATATTGACCAATTTCGGTTATTTTATATTCAATTAGCGAAGTCTACTGGAGCCTTACTAGTATTGATTGGAACGCCTTATTCGCATTTGGATATGTATATACCTTATGCCCACATTATAGCAGATAAAATTTCATTAATATTAAGTGAGTTTAATGTATCATGTAAATTTCCTAGCCTTACTGAAAAAGGTGACTTGAAACTTAAGAAAAATAGCAGAAATATTATTATTACAGGTCCAGCTGCAGTCGGCAAAACTTCATTCGCGATAAGATGTTGCAATGATTCCTTTGTTGAAAATTATCAAACCACTATAGGAGTATCAATTATTGAAAAAGAGACAATAAATAGAAATGGAGAACCGATAACATTAAACTTATTTGATTTATCAAGCTTGAAAAGTTTTGCAAAGGTAAGACGATTTTTTTATAATTATTCTGATTTTGTCATTATAATGTTTGATTACTCTCGTCCAGAAACATTAGACTCTATTGAAAAATGGATTGATGAAGCACGCCAATTCATTGATGATACTCAAGTTCCGTTCATACTTGTTGGCAATAAAATAGATCTTCTTGAAAATAGAGAATCTTTAAAATCGAAAGCCATAAAAATTACAAATCAGTATAATTATGAATTATTTGAAACATCAATTTTATCAAAAAAAGGTTTTGAAGAATTATTTGAGTATTTGAAAGAGACTTTTGTAACTTATGATGAAAAAATTGTTGCGACTCCAATAACATCAGATTTTATTAGAAAATTAACTGAAGATGAAAGAATTGTATTTATTTCTAATATAGACACATTAGATGAATCAAAAATACCAAATTTAATTGAAAAAAATATATTAAAAAATATAATAAAACACAAAGAAATTAGTTTAGCTGTTTTATTACCTAAAATGGCACCCTTAGAAAAAGCATTAAATAGAACGATTGATAAAGGTACTATCTTAAAAATTGTTGAAAAATATATAGAAAGGGGGCAAATAAAAAAGCAGTATTTAAAGTTTGATAAAGAAGTTGAATCACTTGATAAAAATAAGATGAGTCAAAGAGGAGATATTTAGGTTTCTTTTTAATACAATTTAAATAGTAATTTTTTTATTATAATAACATATCTTTGTTAATTCTATTATAGATATTTATTATTCTACGGATTTTAGGTGTAAGGGGTGTCTGAATTAATTAATATTAAAACTAATTGCCCACTTTGCGAAAAAATAATAGCTTTTGATGTAGATAAAAAATTTTTTTTAAATTCACAAAGATTCCCTATCCAATTTTTAATTGAACACTGTGATAATACATTTATAGCATATATAGATGAGAATTATGAGATAAGGGGATTGCAACCAATTAACAACATATTGGATAGAAAACAAATTCAAGAAGGACTTGTCACTTCTGAATTCGTTGAGAGTATGAATTTAGATGAAAAACAAGTATTTTGCAGTAGGCAGAATTATGAAATCATAAAAGACCAACAGTTCCCAAATGTGCTTGAGAAACAGGTTTTAGTTCAAATAGCAAAAAAAAAAGAACTTAGTCTAGCAATATTAATGAAGCTCCTAACACCTTTAGAGAAAGCATTAAATCGGACAATTGATCAAAAAACAGTTTTAGAAATTATCCAGAAATATGTTGAAAAAGGAATTATTACCAAAAAAATCATAAAATTTGAGAAGGAAAAGTCAAATTTTGATGAATTAAATATAATACAAAGAGGAGATGTAATGTGAGAATATTTAAAAGAAAGGATAAAGACGAAACAACCTACCTTAATAGGATGATAATAGGATTAGGACATGGCTTAATTAAAACAAGAGATTTCATTTTAAATAAAGATTTTGGAGTTTCTACTCAAGATGCTATGGATTCTTTAAGCCTTTGGATTGGAAGAGAAATCATGAAAGCGATGCTAGAAAATAGAGTGGTATCTGTCAAGGATAGCAATGAAAAAGTGATTAATTCCTTGATGGGTGTTATTAACCTAGCTGAACAAATAGATATAGATGTATCTGATGAAGCAGTAAAAGTCGTTGTGCAAAAGTGCCTAATTTGCCCTAAACGAGTAGGGGGATATGATCTTGAAGGTAATACTGCTTGTCCTGTAGGAGGGATTTTAACAGGAGCAGTATCTTATGCAAGAGGTTTAGATCCCCAGGTTACCAAAAACAGACTTCAAACTGCAGAAATATGCCATATCGAAATGCAATTTAATATTTAATTTTATTTATCTCATTTTTTTAATCATCTAATTTCCTTATTGTAAGTTGCTAACAAAATCCCAGTTTCACTGAATAATTCTCAAATTGCGATTATCCTAAGAACCTTTGGAACATTAAAGACTTCATATTCCATAAATTAGATAATAATTATTCTCAGATCTGTTCTCCTCATAATATTGGAGAATTTTCAGATTAGAGAAAGATTATACCAGACGATAAAAACTGCTACAACTACTATAAGTAAAATAAAACTGAGAATAACATGCCACTTTGCCTTATAACGCCTTTCTACCTTTTCAGCTTGTAGTCCTTCTCTTAATCCTAAATTTGGATTGGGATCTGGCGGTAATCCATAAGAACCTGCCTTTGCTCTATATTGAGAATCGCCATAAAATCTTGACGCTGAAAAAAGTCGACCCTTCCAAGTAAGTAGTACAATATAGCAAATCTCCGGAATAAGAAAAATACTAATCAATGGAATAAGAATTACTGAAGGAATCAAAAAGAAAAAATTACCGAAGAGAAGAGCTACTCCATAGGTTATATAAAAAGGATTACTTTTTATAAAAAAAATTACTAGTAGAATTAGAATACTTACAGAAATTGTAATCCCAAGTATTTCTAAAGCTAAATTAGCCCGCACAAAAATTAATGGGAATATTATTATTGTAGAATGGCAAAATGCAAATAATACATCAAGATAATTCATGAATCCCTTTGTAAATTCCTCATTTTGGGCCTTGTTCATTCTAGTTTTGCTCTGATACTTTATTTTTGTTCATATCTCTTTATATCAACAGCTTATTTAAATGTTGCTTTAAGAATAATATCTAAAGAGAGGATCTAATGTTATTTGTTTAAAATACATTTATTTGAATATTTACTCATAATGGGGTAGTCCGCAATAAGTTTATAAATTAAACTGATCCATCCCCTAATAATGAGATCTAATCGAACAATTTTAATCATTTTCATCTTGTTCCTTGCCGTAATAAACGTTATTCCAATAGTTATTGCAAATCCCGTTCCAATGCCAACGATTTATGACATTTATAGTATTCAGCTCACTGAAATTTTATTTTTAATGTTTTTAATCTTTCCTTTTCTCTTTTTTATGAGTATTGTAATCGAGTATCGGATTTACTTAAAAATTTTTAAAAGTTATATCAGGAATCCTTCAATCCTATATAAATGGGTTTACGCGGTAAATTCAGTCACCTTTCCTCTTACCCAAATAACTGCCTTTTTATTGGTTAGAAATGTTTCTCAAATTCCTGAATTATCTTTTATCTCAGAGTTAATACCAATGATTTTAGAAAGTCTATTACTTTTGATCATATTTAAGAGACTCACCTTGACTGGAGATATAAGAAAGACTCAGTCTCAAAAAAATATAATATTTTCTGCGATCTTAGCTAACTTGGCTACTTTTGTATTTGGTATTTTACTTTCATTAGGAATCATTTATCTATATTTCACTAATCCAGTCCAAGGTGGTTATATTTGAGTCAGGATCGGTTATTAAAAATGATTATATCTCTGGGAATAATTTTAAATGTTGGATTTTTTAGCTTCATTGCAATATATCCATATCTTTACCCTCAATATAAACATAGAGACTATTGGACGCCACCTACGCTTCTATTCATAGGGTTTGCGACAAATCCAGATACAATCGATCCTGTCGATTGTTGGGATGTTCCCTCATTTCAAGTTCAGCAACAAGTTCTTCAAGGATTAGTTCAATATAATGCATCTGATCATCCTAATTATCCGATTATTGGAGTTCTCGCTTCAAGTTGGGTATGGACAAGTGCTGATCACATTGAATTTAATATTAGACCAGGAGTAACCTTCTCTGATGGAATTCCTTTCGATGCTGATGCAGCCCTATGGAACCTTAAAAGACTTCTCTTCTTCTGTAACTATTCTGGTAACCTACAAGATAATGCTACGGCATGGTTAGGCTTTCCAAGTTCCTTATATTACTTACCTGATGGTGTAACTCCTATGATTGCAGGGGTTTCAAAGGTAAATGATATGAGAATTGCAATTGATTTAACCATTGAGTTTGCCCCATTCTTAGATTTATTGTGCTTTCCATCTAGTTTTATGATGAAACCTGACCGTGATTATAAATATAGATTACTAAGCTTACCATTAGAAACTTTGATTGGAACTGGTCCATATATTATGGATGATCCAGTTACTATTGACGTAGATGTGAGATATCATAAGAATCCAACCTTCTGGGGCGCAGATGAACCTGGTTGGAAAGGACTATTTAGTAAAGCCGCAGATGTATTAGTCCTAGATATTAATGAAGATGATGTTTTTCGAAACATGGATATGTTAGCTCTCAAGATTGATTACCTACAAGAAATGTTACCCGATATGAAGGATACATTCAATACAAGTCAGTATCATACCGTATACCAACTTGGAGAAGAATTGTGCTACTACTATTTCGAGTTCTATAGCGCTACTCCACCATTTGGACCACGATTGAGTGTAACCTGGAGGAAAGCATTACAATTTGCGATCAACTATACCTACGTTACTCATGAAATTTATCAAGGTTTAGTAATACGAGCTCCAGCAATAGTACCTCGAGCTATGCCCGGTCATAATGAATCAGTGGTGATTGTTGATTTAGACATACCAACGGCTAGAACTATAATGCAAAGTATGGGTTATGGTGTGGGATGGAATGTATCAAATCCTGGACCAGATGATGCTCTTTGGAGCGGAGCAAACTTCAGAACCATAAAAGTCAATTGTCATTTTGGATCAGTCAGCAATGAGAAAATGAATCAGATGCTCGCTCAAAGCTTTAACTTAATCGGGGTTTCCATTAATGAAACAGTAAGAACCTGGAGTGAATATTTAGATTCAGGTGAGAATCATCCATGGGATATGGAGTTGTCCTATATTGGCCTGTGTCCAGATTATCTTGATGCATTTAACATGATGGATCCTTTGCTTAACCCTGCTTCTCACTCTAACTTTGCTCATATAAATGATCCTCATGTAAATTCGCAATTAGCTTTAGCAGCAGTTACAACCTCTCCAGCTGCAAGACAACAAATCTATATGCACCTACAATCGTATCTCTTTGATGTCACTACACCTGATCATGAGTGGAAATATCCACACGCACCGTTATTTACAAATTTGGTTACTTATTGTCACAGTGCTGACCTCAGTTATTCTGCCTATAATGTCTTAGGGGATTTATGGTGCTGGGAAATGTATATGGGTAGATGGACTGCATAAAAAGTACAAAATCCTATTAATCAGATCATATTAAATTTTTCATTTTATGTTGTTTTCTCACATTTTACTCAGCCATAATTAACCTAATATTTGATGAAGCTGCTAGACTTTTTACCTTCTAAAATTCTTTTATTTTTATTTTTTTTTTAGACTTCATATTAAGTTCATGAATAAAGTCTATAAAAAGTTAAAGAGACTATAATTCAATATTGATGAATTAGGGAGTTATTCTTAAATCTGTAGTGAAATAAATTCAAAGTGCATTTTTACTTTGTCTGAAAGATCTAATATAGAAAATATTCTAACAGGAATTAGGAAGAAAGAAGGTATTAGGATTGCAGATAGTTTCCTAAAATTATTAGATAATGTTATTCAAGACTTTGCACCTGAAATATCTCATGTATACCAAATAAGGGAAGATGAAACTGAGCAACAACAGATAAAAACGGGACGTTTGCATGAGAATCGTATTCTTGGAATCTTTTTAAAATATTATCTGCAAGGGAATCAAAAATTAATCACTAACGATGTCGAAAGAGAGTATAGAAGATATTTTAGAGGGATTGCACGTTCTACGCTTTCAACATACTTAAATGAACTAGTGAAAGATTCAACTTTACATAAAGAAAGAGATGGAAGAAATGTGTTTTTTACACTTTGTGAAGATCCCCCGAATGCCCTCAAATCCTTTTGGTTTACTCGAATCTTTTGCATTGTACCAGCTTATTTTAATAGAGCTGTATTCTTCGCTAATATTTATCAAAATGCTGAAGCCTATGCACTAAGATATATTTCTCAGCACCCAATTGGAGATAAAAAGAATTTAACAAGAAATTTCAAACATCTTCTTGGATTAATCATTTTAAAAATCTTTAAGAACCGAACTTCTAATTGCGTGTTTTGCCAATTTAGTAAAAGGAAAATATATCTAGAATTAGAAGAGGTACTCAGTGCTTCAATAGAAGACAGATCTGATGTCTTATCCGATGAATTATTGAATAATGTAATTAACACATGCTCTGAGATTCCAATGTTTAAAGGAATTGATATTAACGATAAAAATTTAAGAGATCTTACAATAAAGAGTATTCTAAAAAGCGCTGATCTTTATAGAAAAGATATAGATTTTCAAATTATGGTAACAGGTCAAAGAAAAGCTTTAAAGCTAAAGCAAAAAAAAGCCCTAGAAAAAAAATAAGATTTAGTATTATTTCTTTTTTAAAAATTTTTTGGCAGATAATCGAGTACCTACGAATAGAAAGAAAAATGAAAATATTACCGCCAAAGGCAAATAACCGACTACAATATAAGCAAATATGGGTTCAATTGAGTTAAAGAAAAGTAAAATCGTTAGAATCATATGTAAAATCGAACCAAGAAAACCGATTTTCCAATTGGGTGCTAAATAGCCTAGAATCAGGTTAGGACCAAGAAATAAGATGATAATGTCAATTGCAGATAAAGCTACTAGTCCAGGTAAAAACCTTGTAAAAAATAATTGAAGTGAGCCAAGATATTTTTCTAAATTAAGTAATTCATATAAAAAAGTAGTGGCATAGATACTAGCTAAAACGAGTAAATAAGATAATGGTCCGACAATTATCCATGAAATTAGTAATCGCAAGTATGGAGATCGCAATATTTTACCACTCAAATTCTTTTGGATTATCTTTTCCATATCCTCATGAAAAATCTTTTCAGGATCATAATCCGGTGAGTAATTATCTATAAAATCTTGCATAATATTTCTGATAATAGTACTTGAAAGCTCGATATTATCTTTTGAACTCATAATGGCTGCTCCTAAGAGTCGTTCCTCACTTAGAGCTATTAAGATAAGTTTATTATCTCCCCCTAGATCAATATTTTTGATCACACTCCCAAGAGCTTCTCTACCAAAATTCGTAATTGATGCGAAAAATCCAGCTAAGAGATTCTCATCATATATCTCTTCTATAAAACTTTTTGTGTAAAGCATGATTCCTGTTTCATTCATAATATAAATACTTTTTAGCATTTTTTAGACCTCCTCTTACATTTTCTTTTCAAAAAACTCCATATATTCGGCCATGGATGCTTTTGATCGCTTGAAACTATAAAGCGCTGGCCCAAGAAGTTGTGTTAATTTAATTATCATTTTGTTAGGATTATCATTTAGAAATATTTTATATCTTTCATTTCTCCGCTCTTCAAAAATAGCTGCAGATTCTCCGAGTTCAAGAAGTTTGTGAATTAATGTTTGTGCAGGATTATTCAATTCAATAGTAATAATTTCTCCATATTGAGGTAGTTCTTCAAGATAATCATCAAAAGATCCTACTTTCGAAACATTAGTTGTAATAGAAAGGATCTGATCTGCCTTGGAAACAATTTCTTCGGGACCATAGAAAATTAGAATTACATGAAATTTTCGTTTAATCCTATTCATGCTGTTGGCAAATTTTTCAAAATCTAATCTTTCAAGGATATCATAAGAAATTGGAAACATAATAATGGTAGCTGACTGAAGTAATGCTCTCCCAATTGAAAACAAAAGTTCGTCTAATTTTGATAATTGTGATAATTTCTGATTCATTTTGTTGAATAATCCTATATTTTTTAAGACTTCTCTAATTAGTTCATTTTGGCTTTTGTATTCCCAAACTTTACTGATTTCCTCCAACTTGATATCTAATTGAATTGCCTGTCGAATTTTAGAATCTGTAATTCTTGATTCAAAAGCTTGGGGTAATAAAAAGATTCTCTTTCGCTCATTTACTGGGAGAGATTGGATAAGATTTCCAAAAATTTCAATTAATCCTTCAAAATCTAAATTATATCCCCCTATTGCTTCAAATAAATTTACTAGATTTAATCCCTCATCTTTAAAATATGAACCGCTTTTCTCTTGAATTATGCCTAATGTTTTCCCTCTTAGAATTCTAAATGATATATTCTCAACACTATCTTTTATCGACACATCTTTAAGAACCAAATGTTGAGAATTTTGTTTCAAAAGGTCGATATTGCAGCGTTGTGCAATTATACTACCTAAGTTATCAATTAGTTCATAGATGCGGGGGGTTGCTATTTGATTCCAATGTTTTAAAATGCTATGATCAAAAAACTCTTTTTCACTTATAATCTGTGATAAGGTCTTGGAAAAAGAAAATGTGGGTTCATTTGGGTATTTATCAAAATTGATTTCGAATGTAAATTTAAAATCTGGATAATATAAGATGATTTCTCTATTGAAGGGATTATTTCCAACTTGGTAGTTTTCGTATTTTTTATTAATTAATTCAGCTTCATTATTTAAAACAGCTAAGTGCTTCTGTAATTCTCTTCTAATAATCTTTCTCATTCTTTTAATAATCTTTTCAGGACTAACAAGACCATCCTCATCAAAATCTGGATTAAATATTAGTTTACTAAAATCTATCTCATCTTCGAGGGGAGTATATATCTTAAGTACAGGAACTTCTCTCTCTATAACATCTGCGTTTGTGAAAAATAAAACTTCGAGAAATGATTTTTTGTAAAGTAAATCTATAATAGAAGCAATCCCAAAAGTATTTTCTCTATACGTCATCCAGAAACGTCTTGAGGACCTTATTGCTCCCAAAATTTTAGTTCTCAATTTTTCTAGTTCACTAGTGCTATTACTCCTCAATCTGAGGCACCTCCAAAGCTTTATATCTAAAATATTGTTCCATTCTAGACTCAGATTGATTAATTTGCTGATAAGACTGCTTTCCTATTTCATTTTCGATTCTTTCTAGTAAAATATTTACACCTAAATTAGTAAATATCGAAAAATCAGTTCCAGCTTTATTTTCTAATACTTTATCGATCCCCTCAATAGATTCAAGTATTTCAATAGCGTTCTCAACGACATTTTTGAAACTAATTTCAATGGATCTCCCTTTTCCAGGCAATAAAGCCAATAGCTCCTTAGGTTCGCCAAAATCTATCATTCCTCGGTTTCTGCCAAATATACCTACCAGATTACAAAATCGAGATTCCTCAGGATAGTGCGTAATTACGACTAATGTTGTTTTAAATTGCTCATTTATCTTTGTAAGGGTTAACCAAAGATTTTCACGTATTATTGGGTCTAAACCAGAAGTAGGCTCATCTAAAATTAGAAAAATAGGATTATGAATTAGTCCAATAGCAATACTAACTCTCCTTTTCTCTCCACCTGAAAGATTACGAACCTTTTCATTCAATTTATCTTCGATATCTAGACTTCGCAATATCCGTTTTCCCATACTTATGATTTCATTTTCAACCAATCCATATTGTTTTCCAAAGTGTATCAAATTTTCTAATGTTGTAAAGCTATGATAGATTTTTCCAAGATCCTGGGGTACATAACCATAAATCGGTCTTAATCTCCTTGCATTCCTTTTATTAATATCCATCCCATAAATTTGGCAGAATCCTGTGGTTTTTCTCATTCCTAATAGACCCTTTATAAATGTTGATTTACCCGCTCCACTTTCTCCCAAAATTCCTAAAATTTGCCCATGTTTAATATTCATGGCCACAGAGTCAACAATTAATTTCTTTCCAGCAAATATACTGAGATCTTCACACTCAATCGCATCAAATTGTTTTAAGTAAGAAGGAGTAAGTTTTGTTTCAATCCCAAATAATAATTTAATCTTTTCTGGAATGGATATTTTCTGATATGCTTTAAATAAGATAAATAATGTAATGCATGCAGATTCAATTATGAGAATATAGACTAATAGTTGATTCCAAGGTTTTGAGTTAAAACTTTGATCAAATTTTAGTTCATCTATTATTATGACCGCATAAGCTGAATTTCTTAAATCGCCACCAAAGCCAGGATTATCCCCAACACCACCAGTGTTATGGCTAAAACACAAATAAAACCAAATCATTGCTTCACGCATAATTTCTGGTTGAAAATTATAGTCATAAAGTGCTTTTGAAGCGAAATACGTAACCATAAATGAGGTGGGAAGTGGAAAATATTCTCCAAATCCTGGAAGAAGTGTAAAGCTCCCATCAGAGGATTGTGCTAGTTTTAAAAATTCAATCGCTGCCATTTTAGACATTGGTGCGGTGTGGAAAATTTCATTAAAAATTTCAACTCCATAATAGGTTGAGACAACGTCGCTATGAAAACCAACAAACAATGAAAATCCACCATCTGCATTTTGACAAGATTTAACCCAATGTCTTAAAGCGGTATTATCAATATAATCTCTAGCATAGAGAAGTTTCAACGATGTTAACGCCCAATATGTACTCTCAATAGTTGAGATATTACTATTGACTAAATCTAGGAATAATATATGAGACCCACCGAATAAAGATAACAGATTATTAATATCATCTCCTAATTTAAATCCTCCATCAGGATTTTGTAAATTTACGATAAAATTTATAATATTCGTGAGAGTTGGTTGTTCAAACCAAGGTCGTGCTGAAGGATAAAGCATTTTTACGATATTAATTGCACAATAGGTAGCAAAAAGAGTGGCCTTTGAACCTGGTTTGGAACCAAATGCACCATCAGCAAAATTATAGCAATATTGGAGAAAAGTAATGATCAGATCCTCACCAATTAAAAGATCGAAGAGAGCGCGTTGATTATAATTAAAAAATGTGAAAACTCCAAAATAATTAGATTCTAAAGTAATTTGACCAAATAGGGAATTTCTAGCTTGATAAAAATGAGCCCAATAATAATACATCACTCTAGGAGTAATGATGTCTTCTGTAATAACTGGAATGAGCCTTTCAAAAATAGCAATTGATTTCATTGCGGCCCAACCGGATATAAAATCCGGATAAGTATTTGCACTTGGATTTGTACCGAATCCCCCATTTACGCTTGCACAATCTAAGACAAAGTTAAGTGTTTTTGTTTCATTCATTAAGGGCAATCCTAGAGTAGTTAACGATGATATTGCATAATAGGTAGACTTAACGTCTGAAATCCCTGTCTCAGGGTTAATAAATCCTCCATCAACAGGATTATAAAGAGAATTAAAATATGCCCAAATATTCCCAAGTTCAAGAGGACGATAGGTCATGTTCATAGATAGGAATGCACTAATACCATAATATGTCGTTTCTGGTGTTACATAAATTGTATTGTTAGAATAACTGTACGCACCACCTACCCACGTTGAATTAATATATCTTTTTATGTTTGGAAAGCTATCGAGAATCACATCCGCGAACAATATATGACATAACTCTATAGCGCAATAAGTAGAAATTATATCAGAATCATCAGCTAATAAATTCAGTTTGAATCCCCATCCTGCTGTATTTAAAGAATAGTAAACGTAATAAACAATCGGAAGAGTCTCTGAATCAATAATTTTTTGATAAAGATATGGTATATTAATAAGAGCAAGAGTTTTGATTGCTTGATAAGTAGATATCATATTTCCAGATCCTGCTATATCTGAATAAGAACCCTCATAATTTTGTTTTTCAAAAATATAGTCAAAAAAGAAATTCGGTAACGCAGGACCGACAACTGGATCTGGATTAAAATTAGGATTCACTAATTCAGGCGCCCATACACTTGATAGTGAGTAATTGATGGAATCAATAGCTCTAAAATTAGTATCTATATCTGGTTCCACAAAAAGACCTTGTTCATTTTGATGTGTCCAAGTAAAAAATAGAGAACTATCTTTGATAAGTTGCACATCTTCCTCACCAATATAGCGAACATAAGGAGTGTTTAACAGAACTAACGCTACTATAGGAGTACCAAGAAGTAACATCACTAAAAGTAGATATTTAACTCTCCGTTTATTCTTTCGAGTTATTCTTTTTACGATTCATCACCCTCCTTGATATTATATGAATCCTTTTTCTCACTTTCTTTTTCTTCTTCATCTTGAATTCTAATTTGGAAAAACCTTCTAAAAGTTGCTCTATCTTTACTCATGGCATTGATTTTTAACTTCTTATCAACTATAAATCGAATGAGATCAGGTAAATTTTCTTCACTATTTTCCATAAATACCTCTACAACATCATTCCCAACACGTAATGTTTTCTTAACTTTGTTATAGTTCCTGATAGTTCCAATCATTTTTTCATTTAAATCTTCTATTGTGAGTCTAACTACAGCTCCATTACTTGGGAGGGAGGAAATTAATTTCTGAGGTTTATCGAATTCAAGTAATCTTCCCTGTCTTAAAATTGCAGTCTTGTCACAAATTAGAGCTGCCTCCAAATCATGTGTGATAATGAATATTGTGGTCTGAAGTTGCTGGTTCAACTTTTTTAAGTAACTAAGAATTTCGTACCTTTTTGAGGCATCTACACCCGTAGTAGGCTCATCTAAGAAAAGTACGTTGGGTTGGTGAATTAATCCTATTGCCACAGAAAGACGCTTCTTTTCACCTCCGCTCATGTGTTTTACTTTTTTATTCCATGTATCTTCGGGTATATCTAATATTGAGAACAATTTTATCGCAATTTCTTTTGCTTTCTTTTTATTCAGCCCATATGTAGAATTAAAGACTTCTACATTCGCCATGGGACTCAATTCATAATAAAGGTTTAATTCTTCTAATTGTGGTACATAACCAATGTTGCTCAATATACCAGGATGGTTCTTCTTTTTTAACGGTGATAAGCCTGTGACTTTTACATCTCCATTCCAATTTTTCTTAGGTATTTGACAAGTTAAAACACGCACGATTGTTGTCTTTCCCGCTCCTGAAATTCCAAACAATCCAATGATTTCCCCTTGTTTAACTGAAAAAGAAACGTCATAGACGATTTGCTTTTTATCAAAGCTTACATTAAGATCTTTTACTTCAACCATTACATTCTGTAAATCTATCGAACTCAATGGCTTACACCTCATAATGTCTTCTTTGAAATAGTATAAACGATATTATCACGAATAATATGCTTAGGGCTAATAGCGAATAAAAATCGAATCCAAATACAGAATTTCCTTTAGTGACAATCCCTTTAATCATTGGATCTCCATGAGACAAGGGTAAAACATATGCAATTGCTTGTAAGAAGGTAGGCATTGCTTCAATCGGTATGAAAATCCCACTCAATAATACAATTACAAGGAAAAAAGCAAAAAATAATTGATTAGCTTCTGTCTTTGTTTTACTAATCGTACTGATAAAGATTCCCATCGATAAACCTGAAAATCCTACCATAAATAAAGCTAAAAATAAATCAAATAAATTTCCTGCTAAGTATAACCCAGATGCAAATGTAGTTATAAGCAATAAACAAATTTGAAGTATTAAAACTAGGGTGTAAGAAATATATTTTGAAAGTAAAATTTCATAACGTTTCACTGGTGTTAATAATAACCTAGCTACTGGCTTTTCATGAACTACTACTAAAATAGTTAAAACTAATGCTACACCATACACGATAAATGATAGCATTAGAGTTATATTGTAATTAAACCTAAAATTGTATCCCTCAGGAATGGAAAACTCCTCAAAACCAGTGATTTTAAATTGAGGAGTCAAATTGTTATCATTAACAAAAATTTTAATTGAATCATATACCGCATTTAGATTATCTTGAATTGAATCCATATCTGAAGAATCAGGTACACATTCAATTAAACCGGGGTAACCTTCGGAAATCAACTCAGAAAAATCAACGGGTATGGAAATAATAACCTTTATTCTACCAGATATTAAAGATCTCCGGGCTTCTTCCATAGCATAAATTTCTTCAGTTGCATTATAAAATTTAATTAGATCTAGCTTTTCAGATTTCTCTACGGCTTCAACATAAGGTATTGTATATTCATCTAATTGTGATTGGGTGAAGTTTCCGAAAGTTGATAAATTAGAATCATAAGAAACAATAACACATCGTACAGATAATGGTGTTTCAGGTATAGAATTCATCATAAATCCTAATAATAAGACAACAAGAGGAGGTACAGCAATTGCTATTAAAAAATTGAATTTATCGGTCCAAAAAAGCTGATATTCTTTCTTTATCTGTTTTATTAATCGAGAAAATCTCTTTCCGGAACTTCTTGTGAGTGTCTTCTTTTGGGAATGCCTCATTCTAGACCTCCACCTTTTTGAATCTATAAAATATGTAAGCTAATATAATAAACACTAATGAATTTAAATTCAAATATAACAAGTGATCAAGATTGGCTTTTAAGGAAAGTCCTTTTAACGTAATATCTGTAATTAATGGTGAAGCGTGACTTAGTGGAAGGATATCAATTATGATTTGCATTTCAGGTAAAATTAATTCTGGAGGAAGAAATCCCCCTGAAAATATTAGAATTATTATAAATAAAATTAAATACATTTGATTTGCTCCTTGTTCAGTTGGGCTTACAGCAGAGATAAATAATCCAATGCATACTCCACAAAAACCAACCATTAAGAGGACTAAGAATAAATTGAAAAGAGATCCTAAGCTGTATAGCCCAAAGAATGCTGTAGCTATGAATATTTCTGTTGATTGAAGAAGCATAATAATCGAATTTGCGATTAATTTACTAAAGATTACCTCTCTTTTGGCGGTAGGGGTAATTAACAAACGAGGGAGTGGTTTTTCTGAAACGATAGAAAGTGAGGTTAAATTCATAGTGGTGCCAATAATTATCATTGGTAAAATTAATGATAAGGAATAATTTAGTAATTGAGATTCCCAAAAAGGGACGTCAAACTCTAGATATGGAACCATCATACTAAAATTTTCAAGCATTCCTACTTCTACCCTAAAGAGAGCGATTGGTTCTTGAATTGCTACTTCCACAGCAGATACAGCCATTAAATCTGATCCATCAATGAAATAGATTATCACAGGACTAGTTCGATTCTCAACTGATTCAGAGAAATTCTCTGGCAATATAATAAATAAATCTATGATTTCATTTTTCAGAAAATTAAAGCATTCTTCATATGCTTCAGTGAATTCAGCAGAGTTTGTACTCGTATAATAAGTATGAAGGTTCCAAGTTGTACTATTATTTTGTATAATAGAAATAAAGACATCATCATAATTTGAAGAATTTGAGGAAAATTTATCATAGGTTGGCATCTCATCTTTAGTAATTATTGCTGCTGTGAAGAATTTTGTTGGTCCTGCACCAGTAGTTAGACCAAATACGATTATTAAAATAAGTGGAATTAGAAATAATAAAACTAAAGTTCGTTTATCTGATTTTATTTTACCAAATTCTTTCTTGATTAATCCACCTATATTCATAATTTAAAACTCTTGAATTAAAGACTCATTAATCTACAATTAATTTGAACAATTGATAATTTTAAATGAAATAATAGGAGCATATTATATTTTTTTTTTAAAAAAATAGTAGGTATTGGTTTTTTAAATTTAGTGATACCCTTTGCCTTAAAAATCTTAGAATATGACACGCAGAGTTAAAATTATAAGAAATTTTTTAAAAAGTCTATAAATAATCTCGATTATTCAACTTTAAATAAACTTAATATTGTCTGTTAGAAACCTATTTTAACTCACTTTTAATAATACAAGTCCAATATAAATCTAAGACTCCAAGAGAAGTTCTACATATTAAACTATAAATTAAACCATGAGTTAATAAAAGTAACAAACAAAAAAAGTGAAAAAAATTGGTTCAAGTTTATGAGATAGTGGAAAAGAAAAGCCCTGAAGAATCTGAGGTTGATAAATTGCTTGGAGATTTAAATCCAAGATATTTTGAAGAAGAGATCTCAGTTAAGGAAGCTAAAGTAAGAGCCCATGCTTTAGGAGCTAATGCTAATTACAATTTCTTTAGCGCTTGGTAAAATTAGATTAATTTTTTTAATTTTCTTTTATTAGATGATTTGATTTGTTCAAAAAATTAAAAATATTTATAGTATTTAAAATAAAATTGAATCTATTTGAAATAAAAATATTAAAAAAAAAATTCTTAATGCATTACCATACCATAAAGTCCAGATTCGGGATCTTGAAAGATTGGAATTTGCGGTGGAAAATAAGTAAACAAAACAAAAATTGTTCCAAATGCTATAATGATTATCCAGGAGAAAATTATTATCCAGTTATCAAACTTTTTTGCTGTTAGTATTTTGTAACTTACATATTGTCCAAGTACAACTCCGAAAATAAAACTTAGTATATCAACAATTAATAACTCTATTCTAAGAAGTGCGGTATAAGAATAAAACACAACTATTATTGTTGTTATGCTTAAAATTGATGCCGCAGCTTTACTCATAATAAAATTTTTGGATTCATCAGAAACAATACGATATTCAATTAATGAAAAGATAACTAAAGGCCAATATGGAAGTTTTAAGTGCTCCCAAACACTTTCATTCACTGGAAAAAACCCACCTATCGGTTCCCAATATCCAGTCCATTCGAAAACAAAATGAAACAAAGATCCTAAAATTATTATAAAAGCAGCTCCTAGTATTTCCCAAACTAAAACTTTATTTTTCATTTAATCACCAACATCACTCAAGAAAAGTAGATTTCAGTTAGGTTTTAATACCTTAATCTAATAAAAAATAGGATCAGAAGGATTTTATAGCTTGTTTCTATGAACCATAAAGAAATTACAAAGTAATCTTTTGTTTTTTAACAAAATTAAATAGAATTTTAATGAAATATTATTCCCTGCTCAAACTTCTTATGATTTGAATCATTTCAGAAATTTCCTTTATTTGGTAATCGGGTCGAATTTCTAGCATTTGGGGATAATCTGAGTCATTGATCCAAATTGTTAACATATTGAGTTCTTGAGCTCCTTTTATGTCTGTAGCTAAGCTATCTCCAATATGAATAGCGTTCGAACCTTTACAATTGAATTTCTTTAGGGGGATTTCAAACATTTTAGGATGAGGTTTATAAACTCCAGTCTCATCAGAATAGATTATAATATCAAAAAGATCAATTAAACCATACCACTCTAAAACCTTACTCAAGATTGGACCAGGAGTAATTCCTGTATTTGAAATTAATCCAATTTTAAAATCAGATGATAGTATTTCTAATGATTTTTTCGCACCAGTTTTTAATAAAGGAGGATCTTCCAACATTACAGATTCCAGATCTTTCTGCAGTAATTTTATATCGGGTGAAGGTATCTCAACGTCAATTTCCTCAAAAACCCTATAAATTCTCTCATCAGTATAAACATGCTGATAATTAAGAGATTTTAGCGTTACATTATAAAGATGAAATTTTGTATTAAATGCATTTTTTAAGACCTCGAAAGGGACATAAATTTCTCGAGATTGCAAAAAACTATATAAGATATCTAATCTTTGCTTAGAGTAGAATTTATTAGCAAAGATGGTATTCCAGAGATCAAATGTAATGGCGTAAATCATAATAATTTAAAGAGTATAAGAAATTAATTTATTCCGAAAACAGATATCAATGCCAATTTCTTCTAACCTTTATAGCCATATTTATAAACCTATCTTAATACTAATATTACAGAAGAAAATAAGGGGTCTTCTATTCGATTGAATAGAATATCCTGGATTAAGGGTAAATATAGGAAATATAATTCAAAATTCCAATTTCATTATTTTTTTATGGTTTAATATAAATGGAAGATCTTGAACAGCAAAAAATAGAATTAACATATAAAATATGTGTTTTTGGAGATGCGGGAGTTGGAAAAACGAGTTTAGTTGATCGTTACCTCACAGAGAATTTTCATGAAAATATTCAAGCAACTTTAGGCGCATCAATACATATTAAATTCATAGCTGTTAGGAACGGAAAGGTAACACTTCAAATTTGGGATTTTGGGGGTCATCAGAATTTTAGATTCTTAATACCCTCTTATGCATTAGGTTCGTCAGGAGCAGTTTTTATGTTTGATATAACAAATACTAAGAGCTTAACTAATTTAAATGAGTGGCTTTCAGAATTTAGGAAAGTCTCTAGAGCAACTCCTATTCTTTTAGTTGGAGGTAAATCAGATCTTTTGGAGCAAAGAGATTGTGAGGTACAACAAGCCCTAAGATTCATGCAATCGAATAACTTCTTTAATTATATCGAATGTTCATCTAAAACTGGAGAAAATATAGAATCAATATTCAGATCTATATTATCAGAAATTTTAATTAAACAGGGACGAAACTCTGTTGAAATTTTATAAACTACTATGAATTTGCCCCTTGAATGCCACTAAAATAATATAAAAATATATCAAATGGTAAATAAATCTCTTTTTTAGATGGTTTAAAACGGCTTAACTTCAGTGCTTGTTCATAGTTCACTCTAAGTTCACCGATTTAATCTATTTAGGTGATGATTAGTTGGATAATTATAAAGAATATAATAGTGAAAAATAATATCTTAGATGGATAAAATGGAGCATACACCAACAAGACGTAATTTTTCTCATTACATTTTCTTTCTGCTTGGTCAGCAATTTTCAATGTTAGGCTCATTGATTGTAGGATTTGTTATAACATGGTGGCTTACTATTGAAACTGGAAGTGCTGTTATTTTATCAATATCTGTTTTTATCATGTTCATTCCACAAATTGTTGTTACTCCTTTCGCTGGAGTACTGTCAGATAGGTGGAACAAGAAAGCTATTATTGCTATTTCAGATACTATGCAAGCAGCGGTAACCTTTTTGTTATTTGTATTTTTTTTAATTAATCTAAACAATGTATGGTTAGTGTTAGGAATTAATCTCCTACGTGCCTCATTATTTGCATTTCAGTTACCCGCAGTTCAGTCTTTAATTCCTGTTATGGTGCCAAAGGAGAATTTAAGTCGTGTAAATGGGTTTAATTTCTTATTTTCCGGATTGATTTATAGTATAGGACCTATTATAGCTGCAACTTTGTTAGAATTTTTTAAAAATAGTGTGGAACAAATTTTCTTTGTCGATATCCTGACGTTTTTAATTTCTCTTGTTCCATTAGTACTTATTAAAATTCCTTCAATACCAAAAGTAATTACTGAAGAAGCTACAGAGAAATCCTTCATTAAGGATTTCAAGACGGGATTAAGAGTTATCAGAATGATTCCGGGTCTTTTCGCGATGATCGCATTTGCAATGATATGGAACTTTATTAATAGACCTTGGGCAGTGTTACTGCCTTATTTTGTAAAATATACTCATGGTGGTTCCGCTTTCGATTTTGCCCTCCTCATGACTTCTGCTCAAGTTGGAAATATTATAGGCTCTTTAATAACATCAATTAAAAAAACATGGAAAAACAAGATTAAAATCAACATTATTGGGGGATCACTATTTTTTGTGTTTCAGATACCTGCTATTCTTGCGCCCAAAGGGAATTTTATTTTGATGATGATCTCCTTATTCCCCGCCTGGGTTATGTTTCCGATTACAGTAGCATTATATTTGGCAATATTACAAAATGTTGTGACTAAAGATAAGATTGGAAGAATCATGTCAATTGATCACATGATTTCTATGGCTATCGCTCCAATAGGAGCCCTTCTTGCTGGACCTTTAGCAGAGATTATAGGAATTATCCCTCTATTTCTTATTTTTGCCATAATTGGGATTGTACAACCTTTTGCTATATGGTTTTTTACAAAGATAAGACAGCTTGAAGTTATTGATATGGCAAAACTGGAGGAAACTGAAGAACTTGTAGAAGTTAGAGAACTAACTGAGTCACCAGAAATTGCAGAAATAGCAGAATAAAATTTTTATTTTTAATTCTTATCTTTAGATTTTTTTAATAAAAAAATTGAAATTTCAATTATTATTTCGCAGATTCATCTTCTTGCATAATTCCAAGTTTATTTCCTTCTGTATCCTTGAACATGTAAAAGTATCCCACTCCGGGGACCGTAATTTTAGGAGATTCTATACTTCCTCCATTTTTTTCCACCTTCACTTTAGTTTCTTCTACAGAAGATACACTGATATAGTTGAATATTTGGTCTGTAGGATCTTCTCTTTTTTGTAACCCCCCATTTATTCCCTCTTCACCTTCTTCTCCTGCTTCGATCGTCCAATATTCCCCACCTGCCCATTTTTCGATTTTCCAGTTAAAAATTTTCTCGTAGAAGTCCTTAGCTCTTTCAATATCATCAGCATTTACTTCAAAATGAACAACTTTTGGCATATTATCACCTCACATAAAACTATTTTACATTCTTGTGATAAATGAATTATATTAATTATAAACTTTGGATCTATTTAAAACAGTCCACATTGTGAATTAACTTGATTTATTGAAATTTATTTAATAGAGATTGAATAACATCTAGAAAATATCCAGATATTATCATAATAATACCGGAGTATATATGAAATATCGTAAAAGTTCAGTTTCGCGAACTTGAATAAAAAAGAATTGTATTTATTAAACCCTTACTTATTTTTAAACCATGATTAATCCTATGCATGAAAAACTTGCTAAATTAGTTGTAGAATATTCTTTAAATGTTAAAAAAGGAGAAAGAGTTATCATAGCTAGCCCCACGATAGCTGAAGAGCTTATACGTGCTATATATGTCGAAGTTCTAAAAATTGGTGCTCATCCGTATTTAAATATAGAAATTGAAGGAATAAATGTATTATTTTACAAACATGCCTCTGAAGAACAATTACTATACCTAGATAATGTTATTAAATTTATTTATAAAGAATTTGATTGTCTTATTGGGATCAATGCAGACTTTAATACAAAACGAATGAGCTTAATTGATCCTAAGAAAATCGCGAAACGTCAAGGATCAGAGGAACGAAAGAAGTTATGGAAAATACTTGATGAAAGAGAATTAAAGGGCGAATTTAGGTGGGTCTCTTTACCGTTTCCTTGCAACTCATTTGCTCAAGATGCAAAAATGGACTTATTTTCTTATAATGATTTTGTAAATAAGTCTTTTTTTCTTGATAAAAAAGATCCTATTCACGAATGGAGAAATTTGGAAAAGAGTCAACAAAAATATGTTAAGCACCTTAATAAATGCGGAAAAATTCAAGTATTGGGAGAAGATACAGATTTGGAGTTTTCTGTGAAAGGAAGAAAGTGGCTTAGCAGCTGTGGACACATTAATTTGCCAGATGGAGAAATTTTCACAGGACCAATAGAGGATTCTGTTAATGGGAGGATAAGGTTTACCTATCCGGGGATCTACTCAGGGAAAGAAATAGAAAATGTGTACTTAGAGTTTAAAGATGGGATTGTAACATCCGCCTCAGCTCAAAAAGGTGAAGAACTTCTCAACGAAATACTTAAAATTGAGAATGCTAATAAAATGGGAGAATTCGCTATTGGTACTAATTATGAGATCACTCAATTCACGAAAAATATGATTTTTGACGAGAAAATAGGGGGTACTATGCATTGTGCTTTGGGTGATGGTTTTAAAATTACTGGCTCAAAAAATGAGAGTGCGATACACTGGGATCTTCTAAAGGATATGAAAGTACTTGGTTCAAAAATCCTTGCAGATGATGAATTGGTTTATAAGGAAGGGAAATGGGTAATTTTTAATGATGGGTGATAATTGACCATATAGGGAGTAGTTTATTAATGATAAAAATTATTATCTTCGCATAATAAATTCTAATTATGAACTATTTTTCAAAAGATAAGTTAACTTCAGCAATTGAAAAAGAAACCTCCTTAGTCGAACTGCATTCTGATGAAAGCTCAATAATTATTTCCGAATATGGAGGGCGTCTTCTCGGAATATTCCCTCGAAAACATTCCTATAATTTACTTTGGGTTAATCCTAACATAAAAGAATTAATTAAAACAAGAAGTTGGGAGATTGGAGGGGATAGATATTGGATAAGTCCGGAGAGAGACTTTTTTTATAAAAATCCAGAAAAGTGGCAAGATTGGGAATGCCCACCTTCCTTAGATCCAGCAAACTATGAAATTTTAGCGAGTTCAAAAAATAGCTGTACTCTTTCCACTAACGTTCTTTTAATGAATCAGAGGACAAAACTAGGTTCTCAAGGAGAGATAACCCGACAGTTCAAACTAGTTAAAGATCCTTACCATACAGGTTTAAAATATTGTGGTATTGATATTTTAGATGATTGTGTGTTATATAGACCTAATCTTAAGGTTAATGGGTGGTCCTTGGCTCAAGTAATCTCTGGAGGAGTAAAAGAACCTGGAACGGTTTTAATACCAACTAAAAATAATCCAAAACCTTTGTCTTACTTTGATAAAATCCCTGAAGATTATCTCAAAATTGAGCAAAATTATGTAACATTTAAAATTGATGTAGAGAATATTTATAAGTTAGCAATTCGGCCTGAGGATATTGATTATGAAAGACCAGCGAAGATTGGATATATGTTAAAATTGCCCGATTCTGAAGAATTTGGTTTTATAATCAAAATCTCAAATGATATCCCCAAAAATCAAACTGAGTGTTTTGACATTTCTAGGGATCATCCCGATTTAGAGATTGGAGTTATTCAATCATATAACTCTGATTCACCAAATAAACCATCGCTAAATTTTGGGGAACTTGAACTCCAACTAAATCCGTTTAAAACCATTGATAATGCATCCCACGGAAAATCTCTACATCAAATATTTGGATATAATGGTTCTAAAGAGGAGATTTTAACAATAGTAGAGAAATCTCTTGGAATAATAGACCCAAAACTATTTTAATTTATGAGGGTGTGCATAAAAAAAGGATTAAAGAATTTTTTAAATTTTTAATTTATCCCTCCAAAAGGCTACTTTATTAATTAATTCTTGCCTTTCAGAAGTATTCAATAAATTTTGATTTGATTTTAAGTTTTGGATGCTCATTCTTATTTGCCTTAAAACACTGCTGAACCCCTTTCTTTCTAAAAGATCATCCTGTAACTGCTGTAAATTTAATGAGATTTCATATCCTGTCATATTTCCTAAACTATTGAGCAATTTATCAATTTCATTTGATAAAAATTCATCTGTAGAGTGTATTGGTGCCGTTGAAGACATTTCTTTAAAAGTAGATACTGGTGGTTCTATAGGGGTTTCAATTTTAATTGCTGGTTTTTGTTGAACTGGTATGGTAGGTACAGAAGTTGATTGGTCTAGTTTGGTACCTTTTACTATTTCTGGTTCTTTTTTTGGAGGCGGAGTAAATGTAGCTAATTCTTTTTGTTTAGGTGGGGAACTTTCTGGTAAATGTCTTATTGCCTGTAACACTTCAACTTGATCAATTTTTTTTGATTGAATCCATACATCTTCTAATACTGCAGCAAATAATTTTACGTGTTCTTCTAGGATAGATCCCATTCCTGCAATTTGAAGTTCACCACTTTCAGCTTTAGATAAAACACAAACTACTGTTTCTTCAAAATCTTTATTGATGCTCCATAGATTTTCGCGTGCATAATGTCTAATCGCAATATTATCCAAATCTTTTATTTGATTAAATCTCATCTGATCTTCTGGATTACTGAGGTCAAAATTAGTTGATATTCTGACGTTTATATGTCGTTTAAGTCTTGTAAGAGCCACTAAGTCAATATCTTCAAATTTTGGAGCTATGATATGAACTCGCATTTTCACACGAGTAAGGGATTCATTAATTTGTGCCTTAATTCCTTCTATGCTTCTTACAAACCATACATCCTTGAAACTCAATAAGGATGCTTCTTTTGAGCGCTCCCAGAACTCATTCATTGTTAATTCCGAGCTTTCTAACTGCGTAATAATGTTATTAATAATATCATTTTGAATTGTTTCAAAAATTTCTTCTCTGAATAACTTTTTCAATTCATTCATTCCGGTAATAATATCATCGTACACTCCCGAAACTCTATTTTCTAAATCTTCTAGGGTAGATTTTAGTCCACCTTCAATATCTGTAAATACAGTACCTAAATCGGTACTGATCTCACCAGCGGTATTTGTTATGCTACCTAATTGCCCAATCACTTGATCTAACATATTCTGAGTTGTTTGAACGAATTTATTTCGAAACACTTCTGTTATCTCTTTGAATTGTTCTGAAATAACCTTAGTCACAATTTTTTCAGCCATACTTTTTAACGCGGGAATTCTAAATTGCTTTTCAAATCGACTCGCGATTTCTGTTTTCATAGAGTCTAAACTGGATTCCATTGCTCTAAATTCTTTAGTAATTTCAGACGGGACAATTTCTTTTAAATTAAAAATAAATTGTCTAACATCCCTAAATCGTTTCACTTGATCGAGTTCATTTTCAAATCTATCAAATTGGGTTTTAATTTGTTCTGGTAATCTTGTCTTCATTACTTGAATATATGTTCGATAATCATCCAACTTCTTAAGTTTATCCGAATGAGTTTCAAGAGAATTAAATCGTTCTTGAATATTTTTAGGGGTTACCTGTTGAAAAGTCTTTATTGTTTCCTTAAATTGATGAATTTGGCCTAAAAGCGCAGCATAAGGTGGTAAGGCTTCATATATCGGTGTTTTACCAGGTATTTGTTTTAAAAGACCCTTTTGAAACAAATTTTCTGCTATTTGAGCTGCCCGTTCCTCAGGAACATCTGCAAGGAGAGCTATTTCACCGATCATTACAGGACCTCTGCCTGTAATTTTAAAATACGTATCTACTTCATCTTGTGCTAATCCAATGAGTTCTAAAACCTGCATTGTAGATGAATCTTCTTTATGAGTCATGTTGAGACACTCACCTTATTTTTTTTTGTACACTTCTTCTAATAATTCTAAATGTCTTATTGCAACATCCTTCCCTAACTTCCCTTCCATTCGATATTTACGAATTTTCTCAAGCATATATTCGGGATAAAATGTATCTGAAGCGACATCTGATAATAAAAAGATCCATTCAGTATTTTTCTCATCTTTTATAATTGTAATCATATTATCATCTTCCATCGCTCTTAGAAAACTAGTAATTTGCTCGATAGTTTCTCCTGGACCCCTTGGTATCTTATTTAGAGGATATGGTTTGTCTCTAAACAACGTGATATAATCATATTTATCTGGATTGATCATATTTTGAGCAATTCTTAAATTATCTTCTAATGAAGGAGTATAATTCGTAAAGATTTCTGTTACTTTTTCACGGTACTGTGTTGCTAATCCTGGAGTTGGGAGAAGGTGTTTTGCTTCTTCAACTAATTTTGCTACTGGAGTTCTATACAGCGCAAAATCCGAAAGAAGAAATAAAGTAATGTCAATATCATCTCCAACCCAATCTTGTTTTATCAATCCTGTCTTTATAAACGGATCAAGGGTAAATTCCATGTTGGAAATTATTTTATTCAATTTTTCTTCAAGAATTCCCTGTAATTCTCTCTTCGAAATAGCTCTATCTTGTAAAATCTCTAGGATTGTTCTTCCTTTCTCACTGCTATAAATTTGAGATAACCGTTGTTCCTTTGTCATGTTCTTTAATCGATCAAGGAGAAACAATGCATTTTTTAAATAATTTGTCAATTCTCTAGTTATGTCATATTTTTGAGAAACAGATGTTCCCATTTGAATTAAATATTTTAATATTGTATTATTTATCTCATTTATCACTGCTTCACCGAACATTTCTGGATCTTCTCCTAATTCTAGCATTAAATTAATCATTAACGGTCTCGCAGATTCCATTCCTGTAAAGTAGCTTGAAACATTCGAACGTGCTCTTTCTAATCTTACAAGTACGTTACCTGCTTCTCCGGCACCAGTGATATGAGCATAAAATATCCGCATCATATCATCTAAATCAATATCCAAAGATTCAGGATGACTAAATGTTACTGTCAAGCCTTGATCTTCAGTCCATTCAGTAATAACAAAACCTTTGGCCATCTAAAATTCATCCTCCTCTTTTATTTGCTTTTTTCAATTTTATCTGATTGTATATTTTCTAAATCTAAACTTTTATTCTGATCTTTAATTCTTTTTGTAATAATTTCATATCGATTAACAATTAACATTGGTTTCGTTTTCCTTTCTTTTCTAATTTTCTTCTTTAATTTTCTTATTTTTCTTACCATTGGTGGATATTTAAAGTAGGTTTGATAGAGAGTAAAAATTGAAACTAAACCAATAATCCCACCGATTAATAAATAAACAAGCCAAGTAAAATCTTTTCCACTTACTGGAATTGATGAAATAGTAATTTCATAACTTTGAAATGCAAAATCCTCACCAGCATAAGCATCAATAGTTAATGAATATAAACCTTGAGGGATCGTGATATTAGCTTCATAAATGCCATCATTATTGAGATCTATAAGTTCTCCTTGCCCATAAGCCCATCTATATGTAACATTTGCATTCTTAATAATACCTCCAAATTCAGTATTATTTAGTACAACTCTTAGTAAAAAGATACTCCCCGGCGTTACCTCAAATATTGATTTACCCCATATTGTATTAATAGCTCCACTAATTTTTTTGACAGTTATTCTGATTAATATTGTTTTAATTTGGTAATTATTTGCATAAACTATCAATTTCAAAAGATTTACTCCAATTTTTAATAACGAAGTATTAAATGAAATTGAATATTGCTCTAATGCAATAACTTCTGTTAAGTTGGCCGAGAACGCCTCACTGTCTATTTGTGCAATTGCATTAGGAATATAAATACCCGTCAGATTATCGAAATATTTAACAGTAATATTCACCATTGTTCCAATCGTGGCTTCATAGACCGGAACTAATGTTAAACTATTATTTATAAAAAGTTTAATATCTGTTGCCCTTTCAGATAACTCAACATAGAATTGAATCGTTTGTGGTTGATAGTTTTCGACAAGAGCATTAATAGTAAGAACAGTAATTCCTTGATCGAGCTCATTTGTAGGTATCGTAATATTGTAATAATTCGCTGTTTCGTTTAATTTGCCGAATCCTGTTAAATCCACTGTCGCGCCGCTTAAATGCTGCTCAGTTTCATTGTTTCTATAAAAGACTGTGATATTTAAAAATTGGTTCACTTCAGCATCGATCGTATCACTATCATTCGTTATTATATCATTTACTTTTAGTGTTAATTCCGTGGCAATTTCAATTACCTCTACAAAAAATTGAAGAATCTGTGTTTCATAGTTATTCTTCTGTGCTACTATAGATAAAGTTTTAATCCCAATTCCTAACTCCGATGTATTGATGATAGCTGTATATTGCTCAAAAATTAGACTTTCTAATAAATCAACCGTTATTTTTCCCTGTAATTGAACAGTAGCATTAATAATATGAGATCCTGATTGCTTCTCATTATATTTAACAGTTACATTCAATAGTTCATTAGATTGGATTTGAATAACAGGGTCCGCTGTCTTATTATCGTTTTCTAGAAATAAGTCTAATTTAGTCTGAGTGTCTGGAATAGTTTCTGAATAAGTAATATTAAGATAAACATCATCTATTGAAATTGTAATATTTTTACCTAATGAAAATGTATTTGCAATGTATACTTGAATTGATACAGTAATGTTAACATCCTTCAAAATTAAGTAAGTTACATCGAAACCTCCTGATTTAGCATCTTGAAAACTATTAATTGCGGAACTTAGCCTGATTGTTTCAGGGTGTTGGTTACCATTAATTAGAACTCTCATTTCAGAAAATGGCGAAGCCGTAGTTACCCATGGCTTATCAATTTTATACATAAAGAAAAGCCTTGCGCTTGTTATTTGAATATTACCTCCACTAATTGTATTCCCAATCTGGTTTAGGGAAACTGAAGAAAATTTGTCTATCTTTCTTTCATATTCAAATGTGAGATTAAATGATTTAAATATTAAAGCTTTCCATAAATCTAAATCTCCAGAGCCAGTATATATATTATCTTCACAATAAATATCTAATCCTAAAATTATAGTTAATTTTGAATGATCAATATGTTTTTCTAGTGCTAAATTTAGTGCTGTAATTAAGTCGCTCTCACTTACTGTCGATATGACTGTATCTGTTATACTCAAAATAGGGGGCGTGTCTTGCCCTAAGTTGGTGGTTTTATATTCAGCAACTCTAAAAGAATAACTTAAATCTAAATCAGCAATTTCTACATAGAATGTAGCAGAATCCCAGATTGCAGATTGATCAACAGTATCTCCTGGAGCGTCTACATTTGAATCTACACTAGCATTAAAAATAGTAGTAAGGGATGCACTGGTAATTTCATAGTCAGAGAAATTGACAGGTAGAGTAATATTTTTTTTAAAATGGACACTTGGAAAATTATGAACTTGTCCTTGACTAAGAGGTCCTTCTCCTTCGTCAAGAAAATGATAAACGTAACAACCAGTCTGATTTATTGCTGTAACATCTGGTAAAAGGAAATCACTATTATTATATATTCCCCAACCTGCCCAACTTGAGGCGTTTGCTTTACCAGATAAGGATTGAAATGTCTCATTTTCACCTAACACTTTATAATTTCCATAACCATTACTAATATTTGCGTCGACAGTAGAATTATCTCCTTGGGTTCCTTTTTCAGAATACCAATGATCTTGAGTTGAAAAATCATTATTTTTTAACCACTGTTTTGAATGTAAAATTTCACCAGAACTTTTTAGATTATTTTCATCATCATCTCCCCTATTAAAATCAAAATTACTAATAAAAATAAATAAAAAATTAGTAAAAATAATAATTAACAATAAGCTAAAGCTATAGATCTTCATTAATTTTTTATTCAATTTAATCATCTCCTCCTTGCTCTAATTGATTTTGTGAATTAGATTTTGGCGCAATCTTTGTAATTTCAGTTTTCTTCTCAGTACTTATTCTTGTTATCTCTAGATTATCTTTTCTTTTAGATTCGACTATATTTTCTCGAGTCTGAAGAATCAGGGGCTTAACTTTCTTGTCTTTACTAATCTTTTTATTAAGTTTTCTAATTTTTCTCACTAAAGGAGGAAATTTGAAATGTTTTTGATATAGAACAAAAGCTGTTACAAGGACTAGAGCAATACTAGCTAAAATGATAATTAACCATGTCCAGTCTATTCCTGGACGTGTCGCTACACTAATGATAATTGTATAATCTTTAAAATCGTAATTTTCTCCCGCAAAAGCAGTAATCGTCATGATATGTGTTCCTCCGGGAATATTATTTAACCTAATTTCATAAATGCCATCATCATCGAGATCAAGAAGTTCACCTTGACCATAGATCCATCGATAAGTAACAGTAGCATTTCTGATAAGCCCTCCATAATCAAGGTCGGTTAAATATATCATTAAAGTAAGAGGTTCTTCAGGTTCAAGGAAAATATTAGTTTCACCAGAAAATGTACTTATGCTTGTATTAATTCTGTTCACATTTATTCTAATATTCCTTATACTAATACGGTAATTTGTAGCTTGTGCAACAATTGAAAAATCTTTCTCACCCAACTGAAGTTGCGTGGAATTTAAAATTGTGAAATATTGGTTTAAAGAAACATTTTCAACCAAATTTATAGATAATCCTTCTCCTATTAATTGTAGGGTTCCACCGCTTATTGGTGTGCTTGTTTTATTATCTTTATATTTAATAGTTACATTTACTAAATATCCTATAGGGATATCTATAACAGGATCTAAAGACTCATCCTCTTCGTTTAAAAATATTTGCAGGAGAGCCGATCTTTCTTCCACATTAATAAAGAATTTTATTGTTTGGGTTTGGTAATTATCCAATTGAGAAAAAATAGTTAAAATGTTTGTTCCTAAATTTAGATCGGTAGAATTTATTTTGATATTATAATAATCAGTACTTTCATTTAAAAATCCAATTCCTAATAACTCAACTGAGGCACCACTCAAATGATTTGAAGTAATTAAATCCGTAAAGAATACTGAGATATTGATAATTTCATTGGTCTCAATTGTGATTGTTTCACTATCTACTCTTTGTCGACCATTTACAACTAAATTTAGTTCAGTTCCTCTTTCATATACCTCGACAAATATTTGAATTAATCTGTTTTCATAATTTGTCTTTTGGGCTTCCACAGAAAGAATTCTACTTCCAAGACCCAATTGGGAGGAATTTACAAGAATTGAATAATGGTTAAACGTGCTATTTTCTAATAAAGGGCCTGAAACCTTTCCTTCTAATTGTACTATAGCACCTGGAATATGAAGACTAGTAATATTATCGATATACTTAACAGTTATATTAAGAATTGTATCTATTGGTATTTGAATTATAGGATCTGTTGTTTTTTCATCATCATTTAAAAATAATTTCAAATCAGTAGTATAATCAGGAAATACATTAACATACGTAATGTTAAGGAAGACATTATCAATTGAAATTGTAGTCGTGTCATCTAATTCGAAAGTATCTTTGAGGTATATTTCAATTGAAACAGATATATTAACATCTTTTAATATAAAACTAGTAACATTAAATCCCCCTAACCTCGCTTCTTGAAAAGTATTATTCGCAGTATTTAATTTAATAGTTCCTGCTTCAACTTTTCTACTATTAAAATAAAAGTTTATTTCAGAAAGAGGAGCTGATGTAGGCCAATCACTATCCACCTTATATTCAAAATTAAAGATCGCTTCCTTGATTTGAATGTTTGCCCCACTAAGCTGATTTCCAACTTGATTCCACGTAACTGATGTAAATTCATCTATCCTTTTTTCGCAAGTGAATGTTAAGTTGCACGTTTTAATAAGTAAAGCAGTATAATGATCATAATCTGTTCCAGGTTCATTATCTTCACTATATACATCAATTCCCAATGTTAAAGTAAAATTTGAATGAGAAGGATCTTTTTCAAATGCTGAATTTAAAGCAGTTATAAGATCTAACTCACTTACTGTTTCCATTGGTTTATCAGAAATAGTCAAGATTGAAGGGTTACCATTACCATATTGTCCTAAATACTTTGTTTTATTCCTTGAAACCGTGTATAATGGAGGATTATATCCTAAATCGGAAATTTGTGAATAGAAAGTGACTGAATCACCAATGGCAAAGTTAGTTACACTATCTCGTGGTGTATCAATATCTGGATCGACTGTAGCATTGAATATTACTTCAAGTGAAGCACTGGTTATTTTATATTCGCTCATATCGATTCCAACGCTTACATTAGTTTTCCAATGTACACTCGGGGCTTGATTTGTATCGTCATGCCAATAATGGTATACAAAACATCCATCATTATTAATTAAACTTGTAGTAGGGAATTGAAAATCGCCATTTCTAAATTGCTTCCACCCCTGTGAAGTTGATGAATTTACCGTTCCTGAGACTACTGTAAATGTTTGAGTATCTCCTAAAACTCTTACATTTGCCTGCCCTGGGCTGGTTGTTCCATCCATATCAGAATTATCTCCTTCAGAGCCATTTTCCCAAAACCATATTGGTTCTATAGGCGATTCAAAAGTAGGATTTTTTATCCACTGTTTTTTTATAATACTTTTGGCTGATGTCTGAATCTGTTTTCCTCCATCTGTATCAGATTTGAGAAACACATTACGACCATTCATATTTGTATAAATGAACAATGAAATGAGAAGCAAACTTAATAACAATATACATTCTTTTTTGTTTCTATTCAATTAATACTCACTTATCTAATTATTTGAATTACTAAACTAATACATTTCCTAATATAATAAAATTGGTTAATTGATATCAAAAACTTACTTATTACACCAACTTTTAATATAATTATAATATTCTGACTACGGGCGAAAATACATTTATTAGGTATATGGGAGGAGATAAATTTGATATAATAATAGCAATATGGTGTATAAAAATATTGTTAAATCGATATCAAAAATTAGAGATTTTCAATTATTTAAAATTCTGGAATATTGAAGTGATATATTCAAAAAAAAATAAATTATAGAGGACTTCGCACAAATCCCCCATCCACTTGTATAGTTGTACCTGTAATATAACTAGCTCTCTCAGAAGCTAAGAAAATAACTAAATTTGCTAATTCTTCAGGTTTTCCTAATCTCCCTAGAGGGATTTCATCTATCCACATTTTAGTTATTTCTTCTTCAGATTTACCTGCTTGTATCATTTGATCCTTGATCAGTTCTTTCATTCTATCCGTGAGTGTCGGGCCTGGACATACCACATTTACCAAAATATTTTCCTTGGCATACACATTCGCAAGTGTTTTAGCAAATCCCACTACACCTAAACGGATTGTATTAGATAATACGAGATTATCTAGCGGTTGTTTTACAGAAACCGAAGTGATCGCTATGATTTTCCCATGTTTCTGCTTTATCATAATAGGAACAATTAAGTTGGTTATTTTAATGAAAGAGAGAAGGTTTAAATCAATTGTATTTGACCAGTCTTTACTTATAATTTTGTCTATTGAGCCTGAGGGAGGTCCTCCTGCATTATGAATTAAGATATCTATCTTTCCAAATTCTTCTAAAGTCTTCTGAATAAGGTTCTTTATTTGATCTCCATTCATAAGATCAGCTACAACAGGAAAAACCTTCGCAATTGTATTTTGAGACCCTAAAGATTCAATTTCTCCTTTAGCTTTTTTCAGATTTTCTATAGAACGACTGCAAATTACTACATTTGCTCCTTCTTCATAAAATCCCTTTGCACATGCAAGACCTAAGCCTTTACTAGATGCTAAAACCAAAGCTACCTTATCTCTTAATCCCAAATCCATACTCCTTATCCCTCTCTATCCTTTTCACGAATATTATATTTTATCTTGATTTTTCCATATTTTGAACATTTCAAATAATATTTATTACATCTTTGACAATTTTCAGCTCCTACACAATCTTGTGATACGGGACACTTAATGTCATTATCATCTATCTTAATT
>JBHLRJ010000009.1:0-48221 GCA_048882645.1 Candidatus Thorarchaeota archaeon | reverse complement strand
AGCTAATAAGCCTGAAATTGAAGAATACTTAAATAAATTAGTATAAATTTCTTATTTTGTTTCATTATAAAAGGTTTTATTTTCATAATTTATATTATAGATAGTATTAGATCACTATGCACTAATCATTTAATGAAATTTAAGCAGGGATCATCTATGGCTAAAAAAAAGAAGATTAGGGAAGAATTTGATGCTGTCTACAAGACAGGTGATACAGACGCAATTAAAAAGATGTTGGCGAAAAATCCTTGGCTACAAAATGAGATTTCACAGATTTATAATACAGGGATGAATGAGCAACATCAGGTTATCGCGGCATTAGGTGTGATGGAAGATGAACGTGGTGGAGCTGTTCCTATTGATGAGATTATTTTTAGCCTGAGAGTAGACTTTAATGTTAGAAAGGGGGAGGATGAAGTTCGCAGACTTTTAATTGATGTTGAGAAATTAAATTTAGTCAAGAGAGATTCTAATGGCTGGACACTGACAGAAGAAGGAGGTAAAATTTGTGATGAATTTCTTAATAAAACTATGGGAAAGATGGAACTGTAATTACTTAAATTTTTATTTTTGATTAATGAATTCTAGGATAGTAGATATAATTACATTATTTTGAGACATCAATTATTGGTTGATTATTTTATTTTTAATTTTTCTTAAAACCAGATGATTTTTATGGATGAACGTAAGGAAGAACAGCATGATCAAGATTTTGATGAAGATGGATTCGATCCGACTAAGGAAGCTTTTTTCTCCAATTTGATGAATATGGAGGAGGAGATTGCTTCTGAAGCGTATGAATTGGTTGAACATGGGATAAATCTCATTGAATCCAAATTTTTTGATGACGGAATTGAAGTGTTACGTCAAGCTATTGGAGTGTATGCACAAATAAATAGAGCAGATGAAATTAAAGCAATTAATGAAAAAATCTCTGAAGTATTTTTATTAAAAGAAAAAGAATTCAGAGAAAGAGAAATGGGAATCGTACGAACAGAAGAAGGGAAAGAAGAGGTAGAATTAACAGAAGAGATTGCTATTCCTGATAACGAAAAAGAATCACACAGACAACCTTCTGCTGAAGATTTAATTGAGGAGGCAGTGGATTTATTAAACGAAGGGAAAAAGTTAGTCGAATCTAACAATTTTGAAGAGGCCTTAGATAACTACGATGATGCAATGGATTTATTTGAAGAAGCTAACAATTCCAAGGGTGTAGAAAAAGTATTTGAATTAATTGAGGAATGTTATAACGCCAAAGCAGATTACTTACGTAGAGTTAGAAAAGAAGAGCCTTCAGTAGAAGTAGAGGAAATATCTAGTATTGAAGAACGTCAAAAAGAAGAAAAGTTACAGCAATATCTTTTTACTAAAAAACAAGAGGAAGAAACTTCTACTCAAGCGTATGAATTAATCGGACAAGCTGCAGAAATAGCAAGAACAAATCAATTTGATCAAGCAATCCAACTATATAGAGAAGGTGCTGCCTTATTCAAACAATTAAACTGGATCTATGAATTCCAGAAAATTCAAGAAACAATGGAGCAATTAGAAAGGAAAAGAGAAGAAATAGAAGCGCAAGTTAAAATGGAACAGGCTAAAATTGAAGACCATGTAGAACCCCATATACATCAAGTTGAAGGTATTGAACAACAAGTGAGAGAACAAGAAGAGGAGGAAAAACAAGCAAAACTAGAAAGATTAAGAAGTATTGAGCTTCAAAGAATGGAAACAGAGTATTTCAAAGCCCAAATTGATAATCTAGCTACAGAAGCATCTCGTATGGCTCGTGAATATGAATTAGCGATGCAGAAGGCAATTAAAAAAGGCGAGTTAATTGATGAATGTGTTTATCCAAAAGTAATTGAAATCTATAATAGAATAAAAGAACTGTTAATTGATAAAGGATGGAATAATGAAGCAGCAATTTATGATGATACTATTAATGTTTACATTCAAAAGTTTGAGCAGGATAAAAAAATTAGACAAATAGAAGAAGAAAAAACAAGAAAACAGAAAGAAGCGAAAGAGTTATTAAAAGCTTCCATAGAAGATAAAAAACCAGAAATTAAAGAAGAACATTTAGGTATTTTAGAAGAACGACAGGAAGAAGAGATTGAAATTCAATCTTTGAGAAAAAAAGTTGATGAAATGTCTAATAGAGCAGAGAGATTAGCAAGAGATTATGAAGTTGCATTAAGGAGGGGAAAATTTGAGTTAGAATGTCCCTATCCTGAAATAATCAATATTTTTAAATCTGCAAGGCAATTAGCCATAGAAAGAGGGTGGGAGACAGATGCTGCTATATTTCTAAGCCAGATTCAAGCCTACACACAAAAATTAGAAAAAGACAAAAAGCTAAGACAAATAGAAGCCAGTAAAGCACAAAAAGCCAAAATATCTAAAGAAGCATTAAGATTGAAAGAAGAACGAGATGATGTTGTAGATGAAGAACGATTTCGAAAGATTGAAGAACAGAAAAGAGTAGAAGAAGAGGCAGAAGATTTTGAAAAATTAATTAATGATATGATAAATAAAGCAAGACGTATGGAAAGGGAATATGATTCCGCCATGAAAAAAGCTATAAAGAGAGGAAAGTTGGCTGAAAACCCACCATATGCTGAAATCATCAAGATTTATGAAAGAGTACAACAAATGGTATCCGCGAAAGGTAGAAATGGAGAAGCTGCTGCATATGGTAGCCAAATAATTTACTATTCTGAAAAATGGGAAAAGGATAAAAAATTACGTGAGGTAGAAGCTCAAAAATTACAAAAGCAGAAAGAAATGGATGAATTACTTAAATTCAGGAAAGATGTTGAAGTAAAGGATAAAAAATTAACTTTAATTGAACGAAAAAAAGAAGATGAAGAATTTGAAAAATACATAAGCAATATGGTTAATAAAGCAGAAAAATTAGTCCGTGAATACGAAATGAAAAGGAGAAAAGCAATGAAAAAAGGAGAAATCTTAGAAAACACACCATACTCTGATGTGATTAAGATCTATAGTGATATTAGAGAAAAAGTATTTGCGAGAGGATGGAGAAACCAGGCGGAAGTATATGGCTCTCAAATTCAAATTTATCAAGAAAAGCAGTTCCAACATGAGAAATTATTAAAAGTGGAAGCAGAAAAAGAAGAGAGGAGAAAAAACCTCGTAGAGATGCAAAAAAGTGGAAAAATAATTGAACTAGATAAGCAAAAATTAGATAATATTGAGAAAAAAAAAGATGATAAAGCGTTTCAAAAAGAGATTACTAATATGGTAGATAAAGCTGAGAAACTAGAGCGAGAATATGATTCAGCTATGAAGAAAGCAATTAAAAAAGGAGAAGTTATAGAACAAACACCTTATCTTGAAATTATCAAAATTTACTCTCAGATTAGAGATAGTTTAGTTGAAGAGGGGTGGCTAGACCAAGTCCAAATCTATACAGATCAAATCAAAATATATGAAAAGAAGTTAGAGAAAAGTAAAAAGCTACTCCAAATTGAAGCAGAAAAAGCAAAAAAACAAATAGCTATCGAAGAAATGCATAAAATGGGGAAAAAAGAAACAAAGGCAATTCAAATCCAAAAGCTTCAAGAGATGGAAGATGAGAATAAAGAGGAGGATCGACTTTTAGATAAAGCTATGACCCTTATCGATGAAGCAGAAAAACTGGTTAAGGATTATAAACTCAGTATAAAGGATGATGTTTTATTATATGAAAACCCTTACGATAAAGTTATATCAAATTATAAAGAAGCTCAAGTTAACTTCAAAAAAATTGGATGGAATGATGAAGCTAATCGCTTAATAAATACTATTAAATTCTATAGAGAAGAAAAAGAGAGAGATGATAGATTAAGAGAGATAGAACAAATTAAATTAGAAGAAGCTCAAATAGAAGTAATTCCTGCTAGTAAAGATATAGAAAAAGATTTATTAATGAAAGAAAAAAGAGTTCAAGAATTTGAGAAACAGAAGAGAGAGAATATGGCAAAAGCAGAAGAAATCTTAAATAAAATCAAAAAAGCCGACGACTTTGTAAAGGATTATGAAACAGAGATAAGAAAGAAAAATTTTGAAGCAGAATCCCCTTACGAGCGTGTTCGTACTATATATCAAAATGCAAGAAAGGAGTTTGAGGAAATCGGTTGGATTGAAGAATCAATGAAATTATTAAATACTATAAAGTTTAATGAGCAAAAATTCGAAAAATTTGAAATAATTAGAAAATTAGAACTTGAAAAAGTGAAAAAAAGGAAGGAAGAACTGCTATTTCAGAAGAGATCAATTGAGCAGGCACGTAAGAAACAAGAAAAAGTTATCAAACGACGAGTAGAAGATATTCAAGCTAGAAGCGATGAGGTTATTGAATTTGAGACTGAAAAAAATAAAGCATTTGAATTGACGGAACGAGCAAAAAGGGAATTAGAGCATAATAATTTTCAAAGGGCTATTGAGCTATATCAAGAAAGCGAAAAGATATTTTCTAAGATCGGTTGGCAGGAGGGGATAAATATGGTTCAAGACAGCATTACCATGATTAAAAGAAAAGAAAAATCACTTGAACTACAACAAAAGGCTATCAAGAAAAGGAAACAAAAAGAAATAATGCTTGAAGCGGAAATAGAAGAAAAATTGGTTCAAACAGAAGAGCTAAGAAAGCGTCTACAAGAAGAAAAAAGGAAAGAATTTTTAAAAATCCAGAGTGAGAAACAATGGGAAAAGGAAATTTCAGATCAAGCTTATGACGTTCTAGAGCAAGGCACTGCATTACTAGATAAGAAGAGATTTGATGAAGCTTATGAAAAATATATCGAGGCTCGAAAATTGTTCAGTAAAATCTCTTGGAAGCGTGAGGTATCTCGTATCAATAATGATCTTCTGTTCAAACTTAGAAGAGAGAAAAAAAAGTATGAAGCTTTACAAGATATTAAAAAGAAAAGATTAGAAGATCAAAAAGAAATGGAAAAATTACGAGAAGAGGCTAAAGAGAAACAACTAGAGATTGAAAGGCAAAAAAAAGAAGATAAACGCAGATTAGCCAAAGAAGTATTTGATGAAAAAATTCTTAAAGAAATCAATAAAGCAGAAATTCTTATTGAACAATTCAAATATAATGAAGCTATAGTCCTCTTGAAAGGAGAGCAGAAAAAATTACTAATATCAGGAAGAGAGGAGGAACTCAAGCGAATAGATGAAATGATCGATGAAGTTAAGACAAAATCACAATTTCCATTAATCGTAATAGAATATAGTGATGATGTCGACAATCTTGAGAAATTTAAATTAGCATATAATGCATTAGATAAAGCCCAAATTTCAATCTCTAATAATAATCTAAAAAAGACTATTTCTGAATTGAAAGAAGCCCAATTCCACCTTAGGGAGCTAAAATTTGGTGAAAAGTTTATTAAAGATATTGAAGTTAGCATTAACAAGTTCCAAGAAAAATTAGGGAGAAAACCTACTAAAGAAGAACTTGAGTCAAAAGATAAAGAAGAGTATGAGGTGGCGAAGTTAAAAGCTCGAATTGCTAAAAGAAGAGAAGAAAGAAGGAAAAAAGTTTTAGATCTTTTAAAAAAGAGCGAAGATTAGGAAAAACTTATTAAAATTATCTAATTTCTTTTAAAAATCTAAAATTCATTGTAGTTATTAGTTAATACCTAATTTTAAAGAATATTTAAAAAAAAAAGTAGATTAATTAAGTAAACAATTTTTCTTGTACCTCATTTGCAATTTCTGATTCTATTAGGGCTGGTCTCACGTTACGCCCTATAGACTCTTCAATAAGATATTCAATTTTTATTAAATCACGTATTGCAACTCTAATGGCTTCACTTCTATTAGGAAATTTGCCTTCAGCTACCAATATCTCTAAAATTTTTAAATACGATTCTGGTAAATTTACAGAAATTAATTTTATATTAATCACCTTAATTTTATATACGGTAGTTGATAGAAATATATACGAGAGTGATATATTTAAAGATTTAGTGGAAAACGACCTCAAGAAATCCGACATAATCGACTCTTCCCTATTAGCATAAGTCTTGAGTTATTCAAGGGGAGATGATCATTAATCAGTCTCATTCCAAGACTTTTAGAATATTATGAAATTTTTACCCAAAAATTTTTATATAAGGCATATATGTTACATGTAACATACAAGTAGATAATAATAATAGATCTCAATTGTAAAAAAATATACGTATAAGGATTTAACATGTCAGATATTGAAACACAATTAAGAGAACACCTAGAAAATGGAGAAGATTGGGAAAAAATGGAAACTCCCGTTGAGGGTGTAAGCGTTGTTAAAGTCCCTGCTACAAAAACTAGACCTGCTCTTTTGTTTTTAGAGATTAATCCTATAAAAGAAGATGGTAAACCGTTAAAAAGGAAAGGATTGTTTGTTGGCAACAAAGAAATACTAATTAAGTTTAGTGAAGCTTTAAACGATGATAAGACATACCAACTTATTGGAGAATTGGAAAAAGTCAATCCTAAAGTCTCTACAGGTAGCACTTCAAAAAAATTAAAATGGCAATAAATCAAATTTTTTTTCACTTTTTTTATATATTCATTATACAATATAAAAGATCACAAATAAGGCTCTCTCCCTCAGATTATAGACTTAACCAATTTATATAAAAATAGTAAAAATTGCAAACCAGATGAAAATGTAATGCTAGAGAGCTATAGTAACTTCATGGTTTTTGAAGTTAAAGATACGGGAGAACGAGTCAAACTGAATCTATCTGAAGAAGCATTTTGCCAAGATAATGGGGAAAAGGTTTTACATCCTCTACAAGTTGCTATAATAATCAAAGAAGAGTTTAGGAGAATTTATATCTGGAAAGGTATATCATCCTCAATCAGGAAAAAATTTATAGCATCACGCGTCGCATCAGAGATACAAAGAGAGATTACAGATTCTTCCTATTTTCATCATTGTAAAATTATTTCAGTTGATCAAGGAGATGAACCAGCAGAATTTCTTAATGCCTTTGGCTTTAAAAAGGTTCTTATTACTAATGAAAATGAAGTTGAGAAAAATGCAAATGAAAGCAGTATTTATGAAAATAAGCTAGAGAAAAAAAACTGTCTAATTGAAAAGGTCGATGTAAACAATAAGATTATTCAATCTAATAAAATAGGTACTAAAATTATAACCTCTTATGAGGTATTAAAAGAAAAACAGTACACAAGGAAGACTTTAGAGAATATTCTTCAAAAGAAAATTCCAAATAATTTCACACGAAAAAACATTCTCATTGGAAATAATTTGCTGTATGGAATAATTAAAAAAAAAGCAAAAATCTTTAATGAATCTATAGAGGAAGAAGAATGGGAAGTGATCCCTAGTTTTCCATTAGAGATTATTGATCTTGATGGTCATAAACTTCGAATTCATTTCAATAAAAGTTTGCAACAAATTCAAGCAATTGAAATATTAGAAGAAATAATCCCATCGAAAAGATGTGAACAAAACAAAGAAGAAAGGAATCTTACAAAATGGACCGTAAAACAATTAAAGCAATTTTGTCGCGAAAATAATATTAAATTACCTTCAAATTATCGAAAAGCTGATATTATACGTTTAGTTTTAGAATCCAATAAATTTTATAAATAGAAAATCAGGTATAAAAAGAGAAATTTCTTAGAATATAAATTTCTAGGAGAATCTCCTTATCCTATTTCAATGTCAATTTAAGTCTTTTTTTTAATCAATTTTGAAACTTTAATTTTTTTACATTTCTAAAATATTCCCACATGTTAGATTGATACATTAGTGTAAAAACATATAAATCTCATGTGTTTTTGAAATCGTTTAATTTTTAATTAAGTATTTTATTTAATATTATAACAAAATAAAGTATTACAATACTAAATTTGAGACTTATATTCTAATAAAAATGATAATAGGGTGATTGTATGGCTCATGAAGAAGATGGAGTTCATTGTATTGTCTGTGGAAAAGATCAATTCTCTCTCGCACACGATGAATGGATGAGGAGAGCTTTTCCTTTTGTTGAACAAGGTCAATTGAAAATGTGCGCTGAATGTGGAGCAAAATATTTAGTATGCGAGAGTTGTGGAGGCCTTTATTGTCGTATCCACCCTGCCCTTGAAAGTTGGGAACTTCCTGACAAATGCCCAAAATGCAGTTGGATAAATCCAGAGGTAAGAGCTTGGGACGGAACCTCTGCACGCCATTTCTAATATATCACTTTTGAATTTTTCTATTATATTTAATTGCTAAGAATTTGTAATTCTTTTAATGAGTGACATCAAGATAATTAAATTAACATATCTTCCAGCCTTTTAATAATTATAAGTCAAGAAAATTTATATTCTAAAGAATCAATAATTGTTTTATTAGAAAACAATATGTCATTCTCGATGATTTAACGTGAGTACAAATATTAAAATAGACATAGCCTCTCCAGATCAGATTGAAGATTTAAAATTATTAACTAAACAATTAGTAGAAGGCCTGGGGCAGGAATTTGATCCAAAAAGGTTTGATTGGGGAATTCGTCGTCGTTTGTATGATCCTCTCCAAAGACATGGAATACTCATTGCTGTTGATGAGGATGATAACTCTGTGGTTGGTATGATAATCGCCGAACTACGAATTGATCCACTTGGTTCATCTGAAGGGTATATAAAGCAGTTTTTTTTAAAAGAAGAGTATAGAAGTAAGGGTTTAGGATATACTTTATTAGAAAAAGCTTTAGAACATCTCAAGAAAATCAAGGTTGAAAAAGTAAAAGTGAATATCAAAGAAAAAGCGATAGAAGCAAGTTCATTATACGAGAAAATGAAATTTAAAAAAGTCTATGAGGTTTTAGAATTAGACTTAACAGATGAAAGCTAAAAGTACGTCAAAAAGAAAATGAGTTTGGTAATCCCTTGGGTAGAGAAATATCGCCCCAATAAGTTCGATGATATTGTGAGTCAAAATATTGCTATCAATCGAATAAAGGAGTTTATTAAAAGTCCGAATATGCCCCATATGATTTTTTCCGGCCCCGCAGGGACAGGAAAAACAAGTACGGCCTTAATAATTGCAAGAAATTTTCTGAAGAAAGAAGAACTTGATACGAATCTTTTAGAGTTAAATGCTTCAGACACCGTAAGGATAGACTTTGTAAGGGATGTTCTTAAAAATTTCGTAAGTCAGAATCTTACTCGTGGTGAGGGTGGCTCATTAAAATTTGTAATATTGGATGAAGCTGATAACATACCTGGGCAAGTTCAACAAGCGTTAAGAAGAATTATTGAAAAAGCTTCAATGAATATAAAATTCATTTTATTATGCAATTATATAAACCGAATTATCGATCCAATAATTTCCCGTTGTGCTGTATTTAGGTTTACGAACTTACCTAAGGAGAAAATTGTAGAACGATTAATTTTCATTGCCAAGAAGGAAAAGATAAGGATTCCTGATGATAAATCTGAAAAGTTCTTTGAGGTGTTATTTTTTATCTCAGGAGGAGATTTAAGAAAAGCAATAAATACACTACAGATGTCTGTTGCTCTTGAATTATTGGAAAATTTAGATTTGAACGAAATCTTAACGATTTCAGGATTCTTGGATGAACAAACGATGGAAAATTTAATTCAAGTTTTAAAAAATAAAGATTTTACGAAAGCAAGAAAAATTATAAATTCATTAGAAACTCTTGATAGTCGGAACTTTATTAGACAACTACTAAAAGCATTATCACGTATAAAGATCCCAACCAATAGAATTCCAGCTTTAAGGACCATGATTGGAGAAATTGATTATCGAATATGTCAAGGGGCGAATGAACAGATCCAAATATCAGCTCTTTTAGCAGAAATTATTGAAAATATCAATAGCAAGCAATCTTAAGGGTATCTAATAATTAAATAAAAATTGAATGAAAGTTGACTGAAGAAATCCCTATATGGAGAATTAAGTATTATCCAAACAACTTGCAGCAGATATGTGGAAGAACTGAGATAATACAAGCTCTAAAGAACATTATCACTCAAAGAAATTTTCCTCATATGCTCTTTATCGGATCTGAAGGTATAGGAAAGACTACTATTGCCACTCTATTTTCTAAAGAATTTCTTGGCAGTGGATTCGATGCTAATTTTAAATTAGTCTATGCCAATATCCCACTAAGCGAAGAAGAAAGAAAACAAGCAAGGTCAGAGGCGTATGTCTCGACGAATAAAATCGGAAGCATGGCAGGAAAACGAATTACAACCCCCGCCTTTATACAAGTGAAAGTTAAACCCTTTGCTCAATTAAAAGTGCTAGGAAATTCTCCATTCAAAATATTAGTAGTGAAAAATTTTGAAATTCTGGGCTCTAATCAACAAGGATTTAGGAGATTAATGGAGATTTATGGTTCAAATTGTAGAATGATATTAATAACTACAAAAATTTCAAGTATCATAGATCCTATTGTAAGTAGATGCCAGATATTTTTAATTCCTCGTGTAAAATATGATCCTTTTAAAAATTTGATTGGTCACATCGCTAATGAGGAATCATTACAAGTTTCTGATGAAATTATTAATAATTTATATAAAATATCTGAAGGTAAAATATCTAAAGCGATTGACATGTTACAACTAAGTAGTGTTACTGGTAATGTTATTGATCAGAATAAACTATATGAAACAGCCCAGCGTTTTCAAAATGACCTTATACGGAGCCTGTTATTAATGTCTTTGAAGGGTAATTTTCTAAAAGCCAGAGAATTAACCCGCAAAATTATTTCTAATTATAAATATTCTACTTCAGAATTATTCGGATTATTACTAGAGGAGATAAATAAATTGCCCTTAAGCAAATACGTGAGAATTAATTTAATTAATAAATTAGCGGATGCTGATTTTAGAGCGATAAGTGGAAGAGACAGTGACATCCAAATTTCTGCTTTAATATCTAAATTTTGCTTATTTAGTGAATATCTGTAGGTGATTGCTTTGTCTAAGATTTTTAAAATTCCGTGGGTTGAAAAATATAGGCCAAAAAGCCTTAAAGATATGGCATTACCTACAGCGAGAGTCAACGGCCAAAGGGTGAAACTTGCCGAGGAACTTACCAATTTTATAGAAGAGTTCTTGAGAGAAAGAACAAGAATAAATAAAGAAAATACCAAGATAAAAGAATTTAATAAAACAGCAATAGAAAAAGACCAAAAAGAAGTAATCAAAATTGACCCTGAAAAAGCAGCAATTCTATTAGAAGGACCCCCAGGAATTGGAAAAACTTCTATTGTGTACGCCCTTGCACATGATATGAATATGGAGGTTGTTGAAACAAATGCCTCTGAAACCCGAACAAAGAAAACTATAGAAAAAAAGTTAAAAGAAACAACTAAATCTCGTGGAATCATGGATTTTATTACGGGTTCTAAGGAAAAACTAATTCTAATCGATGAAATTGATGGACTATATGGTGTCCAAGATAGAGGGGCAGTCCCGACTATTCTCGATTTGATTCAAAACACTCAATTCCCTATGATAATGTGTTCGAATGAGTATAAGACTAATCTCCAACCAATTTATAATAAGATTCGAAGGTTTGAAGTTCATTCACTACCAAAGAGGGATATAATGAAAATCGTAGAAAGGATACTCAAAGCAGAAAATGTAAAAAAACTTAAAGAAGACGAGATTGAATTGATAATAGATAAAAATAATGGAGATTTAAGAGGTGTGATTAATGATCTTCAAGGAATTAGTCAAGGTGTTGTAGAGGGGGATGTCAAGGATTTAATTCTTAACTTACGTCGAGATTCAATAGAAGAAATTTTTTCATTAATAAGAGATTTATTTCAAGTAGCTTCTTTAAGGGAAGCTCGAGACATTACCGATAAATCTGATGTTGATTACAATTTTCTCTATAAATGGATAAACGAAAACCTTCCTAACTTTATCAAAACAAATAGAGAACTTGTTGATGCATTTGAAAACCTCTCACTGGCTGATGAAATTTTTGGCAGAATTCGAATAAATCAATATTGGGGCTTATTACCATACTTTTTCGATCTTTTTGCGGGAGGTGTTGCCTTATCTAGAAAAGAAACTCCTGTATCTACAGGTTTTCAGAGAGTTGTTTTTCCTCGTTACCCTACAGGTAGTTATTTTTCTTTATCAAGCACCGAACAAGAACTAATTGAAAAATTGAAGAAAAAATATCAAATATCTCCTATAGATTTTGTTCAAAATTTACTCCCGTTTTTGAAAATTTTATGTGGCTCTTCAAGAAAGCAACTAAAGCATATTAGTGATTGGTTAGAATTAGACGCGAAAGAGAAAAAATTATTAAAATAAATTTTAAGCTTAGATACCTGTTTTTTGACTGTTAGATTTAATAAAAAAATAATAATAAGATTTAGAATATAATTAGTGAACCAGTTATGTTTATAAACTCTTCTTATGAAGAATTAAAGGAACTTGTGAAGGGAAAAAAATTCCCATTAGTTATATGTGATATGGATGCATTTAATCATAATTTAGAAAAAGTTGGTGATTATCTCAGAAAAACTAAGAAGAATCTTAGGTTGTGCACCAAGTCCGTTCGTGTTCCAGAATTAATAAAAAAAGTTGAAGAGAAAGATTTTGTGAATGGTATCTTCACATATAATTCTGCTGAAACCCTCTTTTTTGCTGAAAAATACCAAATTAAAGATATTTTACTTGGATATCCTATAACTTCGCCAATTGATGCTGAAGAATTATGTAAAGCTGCTTCTGTTGATGGTGTTGATATTTCTGTAATGGTTGATTCGATATATCATTTAGACTTACTGGAAGAAGCCGCTAAAAAGTATAATGTTGTCTTGAAAATATTAATTGAGGTAGATGTTGCAGATAAATTCTTAGGAACTAATGTAGGTGTATATCGTAGCCCTTTAAGAAATCCTGAAGAAGTCGTAAAAATTGCTGAAGAGATAGTTAAGAAAAAACATCTTCAATATAGAGGTATAATGGGATACGAAGCTCAAAATGCCAGTATCGGAGATACTAGTATATTTATGAGATGGATAAAAAAACGTTCTCGTAAACATGTAAATCAATGGCGACAGAATGTAGTCGATGCTTTAAACAAAAAAGGATTTGAACCTGAAGCTGTTAATGGAGGAGGATCTGGATGTTTTAAAGAAACTGCAATAGAGCCCTCAATTACTGAAATTGGTATAGGATCATTGCTGTTTAAGTCCCATATATTCGATTCTATTAAATCCTTGAGTGATTTTATCCCAGCATTATTTTTTACTATCCAAGTAGTAAGAAAACCACAAAATAATATTGTGACTGCATTTTCAGGCGGATATGTAAGTTCTGGAGCAGTAAGAGCATTACCTATACCTATAAAACCTGATAATTTAAAGCCATTTAAAAACGAGCAATTCGGAGAGGTCCAAACACCATTTAAATTTGATCCTATGAATGTGAATATTTCTTTAGGCGATCCTATCTTTTGTAGGTTCGGAAAAGCTGGTGAACCTCTTGAACACTTCAATGAGATTAACATATTATCAGATGAAAAATTAATTGATAAATTTGCAACATATAGAGGTTTAGGTAATAGATTTTCCTAGTGATATTTTTCTAATCTCTCCAAAAATGGGTAGATAGTAACATCAATATAGTAGAAGTTTGATAGGGCAAGGTTGGCGATTTGACGTATTTATTTAAGTATGATTAATCTTAATAAGGAAGTCTTTGAAAATAAGTCAATTTTTTGATGAAAAGCAACCTGAGACAAATTAGCATCAAGATCACTATTACCCGTAAATTTAAATATTAACCCTCATTTCTCTAAAAATAAAATTTACAAGTCAAATAATGATATATTATGTCTCAAGTCAGACCAGGAGAAATAGAAGTTGTTCGATCTAAAAGTTCAAATTATTTAATACAAATAGCAGGTGGAGCTATCTTTGGCGCATTGTCTACCGTTATGGCCATAGTCCTCTCTCCGATTATCAATTCTTCAAGGATTCAAGGATGGGGAATCGCTCTATTTGATCCTACTTCATGGGTATGGGTTATATGTTTTCTAATATTCGGCCCTCTTGCGGGATTAATCAGTTGTGTTACAGGTTCATTTGGCTTAATGATTATTGACCCTACTGGAATCGGACCCGCTTTTAAGTTCTTTGCAACTATCCCTATGATCCTTGTCCCTTATTTTATTTTAAAGTTAAAAAAAGAGGGAGTAAAAGAGAGTAAAATTCTAAAAAAGCCAGTAAATTATACTGTAGCTGGGATAATTGCCATAATTATAAGGATAGTACTAATGTTAATTATGAATTTTCTGTTTTTAGTAACAGTATGGGGTTTAGAATCATTGCCTTATATTAACCTCTCAGTAATCGGTTTGGGAAATATTACTGGTGTAGAGGCACTTTTAATATTTACGCCTTTAATAAATCTATATACCGGTACATTGGATCTCGTAGTTCCCTATTTACTTGTATTTGGACCAAAATTAGATGAAAAAGTCGGATTTTGGTAACACAGATACCTGATAATTTATTAATTTCTCATAAAAAACTTTTTTCATTTTAAATAATTAATAATCGAGATATTTTCGATCCTCTTTATATACATTTATAATTAAATATTATTCAAGTTTTAGAATATACATTATTTTTTAATCTAATTTATGGCAGTGATGAATCATTTCAGAAAAGGAATATGAAGATATTATTTTCCAAATGGAAAATGGAGTTGCTACGATAACTCTTAATCGCCCAAAAAACCTTAACGCTATACGATTCCCTACTGTAATGGAAATACTAGACGTTTTTGATTCTATTATGGAGGATAAATCTATTCGGGTTATTACTTTTAAGGGAGCAGGTAGAGCTTTTTGTTCAGGTGATGATTTAGTAAATATGGGTGAACTTCCACCACTTGAGCCAAAATTTAAATTGCCACATCATAAGCTAATACATCTAATAAGAGAGGTTCCAATACCAGTAATTGCTCTCATACATGGTTTTTGCTTAGGAGCAGGATATGAACTTGCAATTGCTTGTGATTTTAGATTAGCAGCTGATAATCTTGAAATAGGAGATCATCGAACAACGAGGGCGATTTGTATGTTGCATGGAGCAAGCTGGTTCCTTCCTAGGTTAATAGGGTTTTCAAGGGCAACGGAAATTGTTCTAACAGGAAGACATTTAGATGCTAAGGAAGCATTAGAAATAGGATTAATAACTCAAGTTTACCCTGCTATGGAATTCGACAAAAAAGCTCAAGAATTCATCCAAAAAATTGTGAGTATGCCTACAAAATGCCTTGGTTACAATAAAGCTATGTTTAATTTTTCATTTGTTAATGATCTTACCAGTTCTCTGCAGAATGAATACTATTTATTTACTGAAAATATGAAAACATATGATTCTAAGGAAGGAAGTAGATCATTTCTACAAAAACGAGAACCTAAGTTTAAGGGAAAATGAATATATCAAATAAAAATTAAATTTACATTTTTTTATTATACAACAGCACGTTGTTAATTAGGATTGTTGAAATTTAAAATCTAAGATTAATTTACTGTGTTATGGAAATGACGAAAGAGATACAAGAATTTCTTCTTAAGGATGCTTTAGAACGTTTCATACGTTATGTTAAAATCTGGACAACCTCAGATGAAACAGTAGAACTTGTCCCAAGCACTAAAAATCAGTTAGATTTAGGGAAAGTATTGGTCAAAGAGCTTAAAGAACTTAATCTTGATGATGTTGTCCAAGATGAACTTGGATTTGTATATGCAAATCTACCCGCCAGTAAAGGTTTTGAAAAATCACAACCATTAGGTTTGATAGCCCATATGGATACGTCTCCTGCTGTTAGTGGTAAAGATGTAAAACCGGTCATCCATAAAAACTATAATGGAAAAGAGATAAAATACCCTAAAAACAAAGATCTCATTCTAACTGTGGAAGATTCTCCCAACTTGGAGAATTATATAGGTCTGGATATCATTACCACCGAAGGAGATACACTACTAGGGGCTGATAATAAAGCTGGTATTGCTGAAATAATGGCTGCTTGTTCAGCATGGCAAAAATTCCCCGAATTACAACATGGACCAATAACAATTTGTTTTACTGTAGATGAAGAGACGGGATTAGGGATTGATAAGGTTAATATGAAGAGGCTGCCTAAAATTTGCTATACGGTTGATGGGGGAGAGATGGGAGAATTAGAATATGAATGTTTTGATGCGTGGTTAGCTCAATTTAAGTTTAAAGGATTGAGTGTTCATCCAGGACATGCTAAAGATAAGATGATAAATGCAATTCAGATTGCAACCAGATTTTTTAGTGACTTTCCCGAAGCAGAAACTCCTGAGCATACAGAGGATCGAGAAGGATATTTCCATTTAACAAAAATGCAGGGAACTGCGGAGGAAGTATCTGCAAGAATGATAATTAGAGATTTCATTCTTGAAAAAAACCAGATTCGGATGGACTTTATTAAGAGTCTCATCTCTACATATGAAATTCGCTATCCAAGACTAAAAGTTGAGGTAAACTTTAGACACCAATATCAAAATATGTCTAGTTATATAGAAAAAAAACCAATTGTGGTCGAATTGGCAAAAAAAGCAATAGAAAATGCGGGTTTTGAAGTAAATATTCATCCTATCAGAGGAGGAACTGATGGAGCTCGATTAAGTGCAAAAGAAATTCTTACACCAAATATTTTTAGTGGAGGACTGTTGTTTCATTCACGGAAGGAACATATCCCAACTCTTGCTTTACAAAAGGCTGCTGAAGTATTACTATATTTAGCAGAATTATGGACGAAAGAGAAATAGCTGTAGAAAATAATCTAACTAGGTCCTTATTTTTCTATAATTTTTGAAAAATCTGTAATCGCAAAAACAATTATAAAAATAAACAATAGAATTCCTGTATACAGAAAAGCTGCTGTAAATGAGAAATTATTATAAATAAAACCAAAAAGTAAAGATTCTCCCATTGAAATAAGTCCCACTGAAAGGTAATAATAACCATAAGCTCGACCTCTCTTATTTTTACCTACAAGATCTGCAATGTACGCTCTTGAAATAGGGTCGACGGATGCTAAATAGAAGCCATATAATGCCCAAATAACTATAATAATTAGGAGTGAAAAAGCTGAAGATTTAATAGGAAAAGCTAAAATAATACAAGATATTAGCAAGACAGATAAACCAATAATAATTATAGGCTTACGACCTATTTTATCAGATAAAGAACCCGTAATGGGAGATAGTATCATGTAAATTATATTTGTTAATAAATAAAACAGGGGAATCAGAAAGACTAATCCATGAAAAATAAAATCTAATGATCGCGCTTGTAGGAATACAATATCTATACTAGCAAATTCGATTACTCCAAGGATAATAATTAATTTTATAAATCTCCTGTCAATCTTATCTACTTTAGCAACTCCATAATATTTTAGCTTGGTTTCATCTAATTTTGTAGGATCAACATCTTTTATAAGAAATATTAATATTATTGCACAAATCCCCGGAAAAATTGAGAAAAATATAATTTTAGAATAACTCCATGCCAAAAATAGAAGTAAGGAGGCAATTAAAGTGCCTATAACTGCACCCAGGGTATCCATTGCGCGATGCATTCCAAAAGCCTTTCCTTTCTCAATAGCATAGTAAGAAATAAGAGTATCTCGTGAAGACGTTCGAAGTCCCTTCCCGACTCTATCAATTGTTTTTAAACCTAAAACGGCTTGCCAAGAAGGACTGAAGGCGATGAATGGTTTTGAAAGATTAGATATTGTATATCCTGTCACTACAAAGGGCTTTCTCTTATTGATCTTATCACTCATCCAACCTGAAACACCTTTTAAAATATTTGAAAGTGCAGTAGTTACTCCTGCAATTAAACCTAAATAGAACAAGGGATTATTAGGGACTAGATCGATAATATATACAGAAAAAATACTTTGAATACTTTCACTCGAAATATCAGTGAAAAGAGAGACTAGTCCCATTATAAACACTGGAACCGATACTCCTAAAATTAGTTTTGTTTTCTGTTTAGTCTTAGATTCGTTATTCATGGTTCAAAAAATCTTTTAATAGAATAAATATAATAAAAATAAGGACATAAAATAAATTGTGATTCCGATGTCAGAAGATGAAAAAACTGTAAATGCGCTTGATGCAACAATTCAAGCGGCTGAAACGAGTTTTAAAGAATTTATCGAAGTTTTAGAAACATCAAGAACTGCCTTGCTGAATCTTGAGCACGATAAAGGAGAACTGAGTAATGAGAAACAAAAACTCGAAGCGGAGAAAATCCAATTAGAACTAGAAAAATCCAAATTGGAATCTGAGAAGATGCAGTTAGAGGTTGATAAAAGAAAATTAGAAGAAGCAACAACGAAACTTGAAAAAGAAAAACAGGAAAGAGATCAGAAAATTGGATCATTAACTGAAGAACAAGTAAAATTAATAGAGGAGTATCAAAAAGTTAAAGTTGAATTGACAAAATTTGCAAAATTAGCAGAAGAAGCAGAATCTCAGGAATTAAATTTTGAACGGATAACAGCATTACTATCAATTTTCAGAGTACTTGTGGAAAAAATATGGCAAGGTCAACCCCATTACAAAGTTTTGAAAGTACTCCATGGTGAAAGGGAGGTTATGACTCGAGAAGAATTAAAAAATACCACTGGAATTGGAGGTGCTTATATTTTAAGAGCAGTACAAGAATTGGCAAACGTGGATTTGGTAGAACATGACATAGATACTGGAACTGTCACTTTAAAACAAAGATTATATTCAAAGGAAGCAATGGATAAAAAATGAATAATCATAAACAAATTTGGTATTTACCATTTGAAAAACTTAACAGGTTAGCTTTCAGCAACTCTTCAACAAATCCAAGTAGAGAAAATTCTAAAGTCTTGTGATCACTCTTTGAGAATAGAATAAGCAAATTTTCAATTCTATTATCAGATGGATCAAAATTTATATGATGAATTAAAATATTTGACTTTAAAAATCCATCTTCATTTAGACATTTTTTTGCAAGTTTGGCGTTTTTCTGAGATTTCAAATAGTTTTCGATAATATAGCGATGCTCGAGTATCCAACCCTTGTTCCTTAAAGCTAGAGGATTATCGTAATTCACTGGTTTAATAAAAACACGCCCTTTCTCTTTAATGAAACGTTTAAATCCCCAATTTCTTCCTCTAGACACTCTTAATCGTCTACGCCACCCTCTAGCTTTGTCTTTTGTAATTCCACACAATTGGCCAAGTCTTGTATCACTAAGGTTAAATCTCATATCATTTATTACGAGATTTAGCCATTCTCTGTGCCTGTATAAAGGATTTTCCTCTGAACAATCAGAGTAAGGATCTAAATGAAAATAAATATATGGTTGAAATTGATTTTGTCTGTATTTAACAATCCAATTTGTAGATATTTTATTCCATTTAATTTTCTTTATTTCTTCTTTTACAGAAGTGATCTCATCATAAAGATTTTCTCCTCTTGGTCTTAAAATCTCATTAATCTTATTTTGAGAAATTGTTAAATTTAAATCTTCTTTTAAAGTGTATGCACCGCTATTAATACCAATTACAGATAACTTAATTAGGTCGCTAAAGTAATTATACAGGCTTTCAAGAGACTTGTAGTGTTCTTGTTGCTTTTCAAATACCCACAAGTTTTCTATCCTATTATCTAACTTATTAAAGTTTATATGATGAACAATCGAGTTACTTCTAAGATATTTTCCATCAATCATAACCCTTTTAGATATTCTTAAATTAGGGTTTCTTGCAAGAAATTGTTCCATAATAATACGATGTTTGTGTTGAATATATCTTCCTTCTCCACGATCCTGAGGTGTTTTTTCGGGATGAAAGTACCCCTTGGGAGTATAAATACGAATATATCCGTACTGATCAACCCATTCTTTCCCTGTTTCTTCCCGTTTCTGAATATTGTGTTTTTTAGCCCAATAAATAATTGTCCCTTTGTCTACCCCACAAATTTCTGCAATCTGTCTAAAACTCAATGATTTTATATGATAAAGGTATTTTAACCATTTAACATGTCTATATAAAGGATTATTTTTCCTAGAACAATCTTTTTTTGGATCCAATAATAATTTAGTATATGGTTCAGAATATCTAGCTCTATATTTTATTATCCAATTAGAAGATATCGTTTCCCAGTCTACGTTATTAAAATCTTGTTTTAGCTCTTCAATATTTTTAGATTTCAACTCTAAATTTGATTATTAAATTTAGTCTTGATTTCTAAGATAATTAGTTTAGCTTTTATAATTAAAACCTCCCTTGAATCTCTAATTCCAAAAAAGTAGAAAAAGTAAAAATTATCTTGAAACAATTATAAGAAGAAAAAAATAATGGTTAAATTACCTTGATTTCGGTTTGAGAACTTCTGGATCTTTTATTTCTAAACCTGCATTCACACCGATATCGTCAATAATTATTGAGCCCTTCTTTTTATCTAAGAGTTTTAATTTTATTTTTGAATTAATACTTTCAGCAATATGCCCTGACATTACCCCTTCTTCAGGAGCCTTCAAAAGACCAGAACCAATCCCTTTCTTTGCTATTTCAAACTCAAGTCTATGATTCTTGTCATCAACAATAATTTGTATACTATTCGGGTCAATTTCTAATGAATTAACCTTTGCTCTAGTATATGTTGCAAATTTGTAGAAATCTCCCTCGTGCCATAAAGCACTTAAAAAACCATTAAAATTCATCCCTAAAAAGGGAATTTTGGCAATTGAAAACATAAATGAAAGTTTTGGAGTAGAAAAATGGTTTGATTGCGTCCAAATCCAAGCACTTGGAAATGATTTACCCCAATCTTTTTCAATATATCCTTTTCCCTTATCAAACTTAATATCTTCTCCGTTAATTGTAAGTGTTCCTCGAAGTTCATGATTCATACTTACCATTCCGTGATAAGTTTCCATAAATGGCATGTAAGAAAACCACCCCATCACTCCAGGCTGGAAGAATTTTTTGGGCCATGGAATTGGATCAAGATATTCAAGATCACCCTCAATTGTATAGTCAGCTTGATCGATATCTAAATGAATTCGATCTAATGAAAAATAATTTTTCCCTAATTGAATCTCGTATTTTTTCTTTGATAGATTCTCAAAATCCTCTAAAGGAAACCTAAAATACTCCGCGGTGGCATTAATGCCATCTAAATATTGGATAAAAGCATGTGAAGTTTGTTCCTTTTTATTTAAGGCTATGGTCGGAATAATTGCATAAATACGATCTGCTGTTGCATTTACAATCTTATTATACCAACCTTCAAAATAAAATTTCTTTTTCAAGTTTCCTTGAAAGACTTCAGGTCTACTTCTTGGCAAATCACTATCCCCTAATCTAATTTTTAAGTATAATTATTATCAATCTCTTAATTATGTTTAAATGCCAAAATTATATTCTTTAACTTACATTAAATATTTAAACGCTTTTAGTAAATATAGTAATTTTCGAATCCCACGCATCTTTATTTCACCTCTAATCCATTTTATAACCACCTTAAAAAGAGGCAATCGATCCATTGAAATCGCGATGAAAGATTGAGAATTCATCTCTAAGAATCCATCCCATCCTACTTTTTCTTTTTTTAAATTTTCTCTTGGTTTATTAGGAATACTCTTTACTGTGATTTCTCCATGGTGGATTATAATCAATGCAGCAAAATTTACATTTGAAGCGTTTAGAAGGATTTTTACATGAACGGATTTAAATTTTTCTTTAAACTGGTTATTATAGTTTAATGGACTTACTACATTGTTAATAATCGCTGCGAAACCGCGAATCCTATTATCTTCAGTCTCTATTTCAGTCATTTTCGTTTATATAACTAATTTATTGTTTTTCACGGAATTGTATTTCATAATATATATATTTAAACCATTTGAGGTAAAATATGGCATGTTTTTTCATCCTCTTTATTCATTATTGCCATTCAACTTGATATATAAAATCCACTATCGGATAAGTTATTAGGATCAAATGCTTCTTTAAGCTTTCTTAACCAGATGTGATAATTTGACATATGGGGTCCAAAAAGTTCATGCATTCGGTTTCCCTCAACGAAAAATGGGGCTCCAAGATGTTTAAGCAAATCTAATTGATTACTTTTATCCATATATTCAGCCATTCCGCTCACACTGTTAGTATCAGCTTGATCAAACATCGTAGGAGATTCCATATGAAAGTAATGCCCTGACTCGTAGGATGACATCCATGTGCCTTCCCCAAAATCGTTTGCGATCGCTTCTTTCTTAATAAATTCTTGTTTCAGTTGAATATTCGATTTTGTACTACGAAGACACACTGCTGCTGTATCTGCTACCCCTTTAGAAGACTGAAATCCTCCTGTTGCTATAAAGCCATGTATTCCTAGGTTTGATCGGAGTGCTTCAGCATAAAATATTGGATTAGGAGTATAAAGTTCCCCAATAATATTTCTTAATTTTAATTTTTTTAACAAATAATCCATTACTTTTTGTTTATATTCAAATTCTCGTTCTGTTCGACCGGCTATTATTACCACCAAGGGTGCTTTCATCCTACCTAATGTCGATTTATCCATTAACTTTTCAATTGAATTGGAAAATATCGCCATCACAGCAAAACCCGATAGAAAACTACACATAAAGGAAATCTCTTCCTCTTCTATCTTATGCATTGCTGATTCAAGTTTTTTGAAATTTCCACAATCCATCACATACAATTTCATAAAATCTGGTATTTCAAAATCATAATCCGGAGAGTTGCCTTTAAGCTTGAAATCCGTCTTACATGGATAAGGAAATAGTTTTACAGCAACTTTGGTAAATATTCCTAATCCAGATTTTGCACCAGCCCAACCCCTCATTATGCCTCTAAGACTTGGACCAGGACCATCTCCATGATACCAATCAGGATTACTCTTTAAACCGTAGGATCCTAATCTCATGATTTCTCCATCTGGTAATACCCATTCCACAGCCAAAACATTCCTCGCACTATGTCCTGTAGAGGGAGAAGTAAACCCCGGTCCATTCATCGAAGTGGAACTTGCAAGAGGAGATACTTGAGGTCCTGCACCTGGCATGTGACAGTTAAGACCAAATTTCATAATTTCGGCCTGTAGCTGAGCACCGCTAACATAAGGCTCTATGACCGCATAAAGATTTTTTTCATCGATTTTTATGATTTTATTCATTCGGCGGAGATCAATTATAATAGAGTTATCTGTTGAGGGTTGATTCCATGGCCCGAATCCTGTAGATTGAGCTTTGAATACAATATTATATTTATTACATAATTTTATGATTTTTTGCACTGCTTCTGTAGATGATGGTAAGATAACTGCTTTAGGGACTGGAGAAAATGGTACTGGTTCTTTATCATCCATATAATTAAAGATTTCCATGCACCAATTATATGCATACACATTGGTTACCACTTCACTATCATCAATATTTCCTTCTCCCACAACTTCTTCAAATTCTTGAAAAATATCTTTCTCCAACGCTAATTAAGCACCCTCCTTAGATGAACTTTTATTAGAATTCGGTGATTTCGTAATAGCCATGAGTAATAATTCACTTAGATCATAGAATTTTAATTTCGAATTTTTTTCAGCTATGCCATCTTTTAAGTTGGTTGAACAAAAAGGACAAGTTGAGGCGATTATCTCAGCTCCAGTATCCTCAGCTTCTTCAATCCGCGTTTGTGCCGTTTTTAGTGCGAATTCCGGAAACGCAGCTTTAACACCTCCTCCCGCACCGCAACAATATGAATACTCTTTATTCCTTTCCATTTCAATAAATGTTAATCCAGGAATTTTCTCAAGAACATCTCTTGGAGCATCATATAATCCATGAGCCCCGCACCTTTTTGGCTTTTCAGGGACATTAATGGAAATGAGAGGTATCAATTGTACGACATCTCCATCCCATTCTTCATATATTTCAGAATTCCTTCCTAAATGACAAGGATCGTGATAAGTAACAATATGAGGAAATGGAGTATTTAATTTTAATTGGGATGATTCGATAAGATCTTTGAATAGCTCAGAGGTATGAATAATTTTGAAATTGCATTTTCTCTTTAGTGGATATTGCACTTTGAAAGTGTTATAACACCCCGCACAGCTAAAAACAACAGTTTCTATCCCCTTATTTTCGATGACATCAAAATTTTTCTGTATTTGCTGTGAAAAGGAATCAGCATCTCCAGTTCTGAGAACTGGACTTCCACAGCAAAATTCATCCCCATCGAGAATTTTAATTGGGTAATTGGCAGCATTCAAAACACGTGCAGTTGCAATGGCAATTTCCTTTCTCCTGTAGGAAGATGTACACCCCACAAAATACAATGTTTTAGCCTTAGGATCAATTTTCACATCACTAGGTAGCCACTCTAATCTTTTCTCATGAGGCTCATTATAAGGATTATTGTTCTGCTTGATAGATTCAATGTACTGTTGTTGTTTGGGCATTGGTCCATAGCCAGCAGAAACTAACTTTTCTCTGAGTCTTGAAATGATCTCAAGAGGTTCTAAAGTGTTTAAAAATTTGCAAGCTATTGCACAACCTCCACATTCAGTACATTTATATACGATATCCCGTAATTCCTCAGAGGGTTTTACCCTTTCCATTTCTAAAGCAAGAGCTAGAATGATACGACCTCCTCCACTATATACATGGTAATTAAAAGCGTCTATAGAAGGGCAAATTGTTGCATATTTTTGACTTTTAATTTGTAGTTGTGGAATCCACTTACAAATCGAGCAACGTAGGCATTTATTAATCATTTTTTGATATTCTGCTTCTTCAATCATCAGACACCCTCCTGATGTGATTGCGTTTTATTATCGTCAAAACATAGAACTCCAGGATTTAACACTCCATTTGGATCAAATATATTCTTAATTTTCCTTAAGGCTATTTGTGTGGAAGATTGATGCCGTTCGAAAACTTCTTTTGCCCATATTCCATAGGGTCTATTGAAAAAAGCACCTTTTTTCATTAGGTCGGTACTTATCATTTGGAATTTTTCAGTGATATTGCTACGTTCATTGTCATTATTGGGATCGTAATAAAGATCAAACTCACAATGATAAGAGGTGCCTTGGTTGATAGCTTGAATGTAGATGCCCAAATATTGTGAATATTGTTGTTTTACAAATGCTACTAATTCTGGTATTCTTTCAAAGTTAGTTATAAAGAAGATATCTTGATATCCTCCAGTTAATCTTAATTTCCAAGGTTGTATAGTAGGTTGAGTTAAGAATTGTATAATGGTATCTTCATCAATTTTAGTAATGTTCTCAGGTGACAATAATTTCTTTTCTTTTAATATATCCTCAATATCTCCTTGTAGGTAGGAAATTCTATCTAGAGCTAATTCTCCTCTTCCTGATAATACAAAAATTAAGTTCCATTTCTTCAATTCTTTGGCTAAAAGTAAAATTTCACTAGGTTCTTGTTCTACCAAACATGCTAAGTTTAAATTATTCAAAAGTAATAATTCATCACATAAGCGATACTTTAATAATTCATGCTGAACATCCAATAAATCTTGAAGGCTATCAGTTTGTAAGTGATAAACTTTTTGTTGTGTAGGTAATAATTCTAGTTTTAAAGTAGCCCATGTTACAATACCTATGCTTCCTTGGGCTCCTTGAATCACTCTAAAGGGACTGAATTGAGTGGGGCCCATAGGATTTACTTGAGCTTGTCCGGTTCTTCTTTGTTCTTTTATACTACCTGGCCCTGCAGCTGTTCCTGTTCGAAAAAATTCTCCATTCCCAAAAATAACTTCAGTACATAATAAGGGATCTGAACTATCCCACATATATCGAGGGATCGTGATTGGAACTCTTTCAAGAGCAGCAGTAAGCACTGATTTAGATGCTCTGGGGTGCAGTGGAACCATTAACTTAAGCCCCTTCTTATGAAGATGAGGGATCAACTTACCAAATGTCACGCCAGGTTCTACCATCACAACTCGATTATTTTTATCAATGTTTAGAATTTTAGTTAATTTTGAAAGATCCAATATCACACAATTTTCAGTTCTGGGAATAGTGTCACCATGGTGTCGATAACCTGGTTTTGAACTAATAGGGATAACAAAGAAGCGTAATGAATTGGCAAGGTCTAGTATTTTTTTAACTTGAATGCTGTTTTTCGGCCAAACAACATATTTTGGAGATTTTTCTGATAATAAACTTAAATCTTTTGAATATGATTGAAGGATCTGAGTGTCATCTGAAATATTTTTTGACCGACAGATTTCTACCAATTTGTCATAAATCTGTTCTTTACTCATTTTAAAATATATTACATGAAAACTATTGGATCGTAAAATATTTCCATCTATTAAGATATTTTCATTAAAAAAACTAAATTATAAATAAGTGATAAGGTCTATTTATCAATTATATTTTCTAAAAAGGAATTAATTATTAAAGGATTATCAAATGAAAACGTACGATTTGATTATCGTTGGAGCTGGTCCGGGAGGATCTGTAGCAGCAAAAACTGCAGCTGAAAAAGGTCTAAGTACGATTTTTTTCGAACGTGGACGTATACCTGGCGAGAAAAATTCATCGGGTTGCGGTTTAGGACCGAGAATGTTTAGAGACTTTCCTAACATGATGAAGGAATTGACACCAGAAAAATGTCCTTCAATGAGAGCTGGAACGGCATCTCGTAATTACTTCGTGAATGCAAATGATGTAGTAGCAGGATACATTATGGCTCGTCCAACCGAATCTGTGTCATATGAACCCGCTAAGAGTTGGATAACAATGAATGTATATCGTAGTGAATTTGATCCATGGATTGCGGAATTTGCTACCAATGCGGGAGCTGAGCTAAAGTCATCAACTCTGATAGTTGATCTTTTAAAAGAGAATGGCAGAGTTACTGGAGTTATTGATGAAAAAGGCGAGAAATATAAGGCTCCCATTGTGATTGGAGCAGATGGAGTGGTCTCAATGGTAGCACAGAAATCAGGATTAAGAGCAAAATGGAATCAAGATCAAGTAACACTGACACTCCAATATGATTTTCAAGCACCCCCAGAAAAAATCGATGATATAATGGGAGATGAAACTCTTGGGATATGGTGGGGATCTACTTTCCCAGCATCATATCAAGTTTTCTTTCATGATGGATTTCATCAAGGTTTGGGCAATTGGATGAATTGGTGGGATAAAAATCCATTGTTTTATCTGAACAAAGTTGTGAATCTAAAATATTATCAAAGATTGTTAAAAATTCTCGAAGCAAAACCACGTGAACTTCAAGCTCATCTACTACCATGGTTAGATTACCCTTACAATACTCATACTGATGGGGTTATTTTAATTGGCGATGCTGGTGGTTTTCCATGTCCCCTTGAAGCAGAAGGTATATATCCTGCAATGATAACCGGTAAAATTGCCGCCGAAGTAGCAGCAGAAGCAAGATCTTCAGGTGATTATTCGAAGGATATGCTAAAATCATTTGATGAAAAGTGGCAGAAAACCAGTATTGGCAAAGAGTTTGAAGCGGGAGCAGAATTATGGAAGGTCTGGAAAGCTCTCCCTTTTAGCCCAAAAGAAACTATGTCTTGGTTCGTACCAATGATAATGGAAATCCTTGGAGGTATATTTGATTGGTCTCAACCTCACGCTAAAAGAGTTCGGCAAATTGTAAGCCATGTGAAATCATACCTGCCTAAGGCAACTCCATTCATAATGAAAAATGTGTTTCCTCTTGTTACAAAGATATTTGAAGACGATTTGGATAAAATAATGGATCCCCAAAAAATTATGAAGATCCTCCCAAAACTTTTAGATATGTTACCTCAAAAAAAGAAAAGAGGAGGTGTTTCCGGGAAATGAACATTGAATTAGGTGGCTTGACTAAAAGAATTCCAGGAACGGGTAATTTCATTTCAATTGAGAAAGATAAATGTAATAATTGTGATCGTTGTTTAATCGTGTGCATCATGAATTTATGGCGGAAGGATAAAGGAAGAATATATATTGTAGAGAATTATCAATCAAAGTGTGTCGAATGTGCTGCTTGTTTTCAAGTGTGTGAAGCGGGTGCTATAACCTTTAAATATCCCGCGGGTGGTACGGGTATTGTGATTGAAAAAGGGTAAGAAAAATTTCAAGAGTATCTGAATACTATACATCTCCTTTTAACTTTTCAAATATGAATTATTTCCCCTCTTTTTCTTAAAGTTATACTTAGAGTCTGATTTCAATTTTAGTGAAAAATTTAGGTGAAAATTACAATTTCTCATAAGAATAATGAGTATTACAAATTGAAAATCCTAATTTCTTATATGTATGGACAGCGGGAGGATTACCCACCCTCACTGTAATAAAACATTGGTTTTTTTCTTGAAATAAATCTTTTAAGGACGATGAGATTAACGAACTAGCATAACCTTGATTCCAAAAATTAGGATGAGTCCCAACGATTGTGATATATCCTATAGTTTCATATTTCCATATCCCAACTATACATATCAATTCTTTCTCTATCACTGTTCCATACCAAGAATTATTTTCGTCAATTAAGATATTCTCTGGTTCACGAGAACCCCAGTAGATAGAATCAGCAATTCTCATTAATGAAGTTATCTCTTCTCTATAGGATTCATTTAGTTTTTGGAATGTGTACTTTTCAAAATCCTTTTGATCTCCTTTTTTCATACCCATTCGATACAATGCTATTTCCTTCTTGTAAGCTGGAAAAAATTTTGCTATCAATTCTCGATGAGTATCAAATCCAGTTATGGATACTGGCTTATAATTCTTTCCGCTTAATAGAAATTCAAGACTTGAAATTGATCCCCTCAATTGAATTCTGCGATCTTTCCAGATTAAGACCATGCCTTGAATTTTTTCTTCATCGTCTAACGCCATATATATTTTCGTGCTTTCTGGATATTGAACATAGTCAACATGAAAAAAGAAATATTCTGCAAAGTTATTTTTCATATAATCGTAAAATAGAGCTTCATTCTCACGTTTTATTTGAATTACTCTTAATCTATCATCTTTCATAGAAAGATCTAAGTATTTGAAAGCATTAAAATTTACATATTTTTAACAAAACTCGAAAGACATTTAAATGAGAACGGTTAGAATTATAATTTCATCTTGAATTCTTGCACCTTATCTGGAGGCCAGGCTCGTAGAGTCGTACCACTTCTTAAAAATTGATGATCACAGCTAGGATCACCATTTCCAATGGTTTGATTCCGAGTAAATCCAAATCCATATACATTAGCCTGAGCGAAATCAGCTAAACATAAGAACGGTACATATTTTTCAGCTCCTAATTTTTTGAATACTTTATAAATTGCACATTCAGTGAAATTTAAACCATAATCGAATGTTTTACCATCACCTTCTACATACTCCATTACAAAATCACCTCGATATTTCCTCAGCTGTGATGTTTTAGCGAGATCTTTACAATAATTAAGATATGTAGCGTTAAAATATTGATCTATAGGATCCTGCCCTGCTTTCTCTAATTTTTCGAATCTTCGTCTGTTTATCTTTTCCCAAAATTTATAGGTAAATTCACCAATTTCACGGTATTTCATATCCTCTTTCTCAAGAATGCGAAACATTGGTAACATCATAATAACATCTACTAACATGGCTGTGAATGAATTTTTTCTACCTCCGATGTAAGGTATTTCTGGAATCAATTTTTCAAATTCATTTCGCATTTGATTAAATACTTCCTCTAATTCCAATTCATTGAACTGTTCTAATAATATTTCTTTTGAGAGATGTAATGATTTATTAAATTGACTTGTTAATCTTGCTTTATTTTTCATATAATAATTTTTTACAGTTTTTCCAGACATAATCAAATTTCCTTTAATTTTTCAAAGTAGGATATTTTCCTTTTTAAAATAATTTCTCCTAACTTAGGAATGTAACAAAAATAACTAGGATATTTTTGTATTTATTTTTACTTGAAATAATAAAAATTTCAATTAAAAAATTGCTTGAATTATATTAAAAAATTATTAAATGAGTTTTAACATTTTATTAAATAATTTTTAATAATTTTTGAAGATGGTGATCATTTGAAGAAAAAACGAAAGTTAGATCTAAAACCGATTGAGATGGATACACCATGGGCAAGAAAAATGAAGAAAAAGGCTAAATATGCCAAATTACCTATAATAAAACAAAAAGCGAGAAAACGTAGATATCCCGATGGTCTTGACAACCAAACAGGATCTGCTATACCTGTTAACTTATCTCTAGGTACTTATGAGGATCAAATTGTGCCCCGTAAAGTTGTAGAACACTTTATCAGTAAAGCAGGCACTATCCTTCTAATGGATTGTCCGTGTCGCACCCATAATAAATGCAAGAATCATGATATCACATTAGGTTGCACCTGGTTGGGAAGAGGAGCTGGTAAAATAGATAGATCTAAATGGCCTGGAGCACATCTCGCAACTAAAGAGGAAGCTTTAGAACGAGAGAGATTGGCATATGAAAATGGTTTAGTTCCCCATATGGGAAAGCTCAGAGCTGATGCGGTTTTATATGATGTGGTGGATTATGAGGACGAATTTATGAGTATATGTCATTGTTGTTCTTGTTGTTGCGTGGTGAGTTTAAGCAAATATGGTCCAGCTGAATTTAGACAAGTTTCGAAAAGAATGGAGGGCGTTGAAGTAAGAGTAGATCCGGATAAATGTACTGGGTGTGGAATATGCTTTAAGGTTTGTATAAGAGACGGATTAAAAATGAAAAAAGGCAAAGCAATGATCAATCAAAAGAATTGTAAGGGATGCGGGCGCTGTGTAAGGGAATGTCCAAATCAAGCTATTACCATTTCAATAGATGATTACAGTCGTATTGATGAACTAATTGCCAGATTTGAATCACGTGTGGACATATCTGGATAAGAAAAGAGAGTTAGAACCATTAATTTTAGATATATTCAATTAAAAAATAGGGTTTATCTCTCAGGAAGGGGATCTTCTCAGAAAAATCGTGAATTCTAATAAGTTCATGTCAGAAATTATTTTAAAGCGGATATCAAAAATATTAATTAATTACTTTAAATTGAAGTTCTGTGCCAGTGCTATCAAAACATTTAACATTATTTAAGTTATAGGGGAATCCTACAATAAAGTGAAACTTTAATTTTTTAAATACACTATTTAAATCTTGTAGCGAAGGATATGGACTTCCAGAAGGATGGGAATGAATAGTTCCTTGATAACTTAGATCTATAGGAAGCCTACTTGGAAAAAATACTCCTGTACTTCTCGATGCAACTGCACCTGGTGGTAATATGAATTCTGTAAATACAGTTTTATCCATTTTTAGGATTCCTAAAAATTCTTTAGGATGATGTTCCCGACACAAAGCTAAAATTCCCTCTATTAAGTCCTTTTTTATTCGGACTTGATTTGATTGTAGTCCTTCTAAAATAAAAATAATTTCATTAATGACATTTAAAATAGATTTATTCTCCTTTTTCTTCCAATTTTTGAGAGAGTCGATGTCATTATTTAATTTTGTATATACTTTCCCCAATTGGTTACTAAGCTTTACTTTTGGTTTTCTTGGATATTTAGAATAATCAATTTCTAAAATAATTCCCTTAATTATTTCAATTTTAATGTGAGTAATTGTATTTTCAATAATTACTAAGTTAGGAAAATGTTCAATTATATTTTGATATTGTATTTCTATATCATTCATTTATGAAAGTATGAACTGCATCTTAAAAGAATTTTTTCCATTTGAATACTAGAGTAATAAAAATAAAATTCACTTGAATTTTTTATTGTTCTATTTTCAATTCACGGTTTTTGGGCTTTATCTGCATTTTTTCTGATTGCATTAACGATTGTAGGCCATGTTTCGGGAGGTAAACTGTGTCCCATACCATCGATAATTAACAATTCGGCTCCAGGAATGGAATCTGCTGTATCCCTACCTCCAGTAACTGGAACAAGCGGATCATCTCCCCCATGAATGACTATAGTAGGGGCAATGATTGAGGCTAATCTTGGTTTGCGGTTTCCATGAGCCATTGTAGCCATCATCTGGCGTACCGTCCCCTGAGGATAAAAAGATCGATCAAATACTCTTCCCATCATATCACGCCCAAATTTCTCATCATATGGGAATCCTTTTCCATAGGTAGCTTTGGCGATCTTCACTCTATATTCGATATAAGCTTCACGCTCAGTAGGTGCGCGAGCAATAAGCATGTTTGCTATTTCTGGTTTAGGACGTGGAAGATCAGGATTTCCAGTTGATCCCATGATTGGTGCTAAGCTAAGTACGCGATCAGGATGTCTATATCCTATGGTTTGTGTTATTGCTGCACCCATAGATGCACCGCATATATGTGCTTTTTCTATCCCTAATGCATCTAATAATCCTATAGCGTCATCTGCCATATCATCAGTGGTATAATCATACGCGATTTTTTCTCCTCTTTGAACAGCTTCTCTTGCCTCTCTGAATTTTGGAATTCCCAAGTGGTCAAATTTCGTTGATAATCCAACATCTCTATTATCAAATCTAATTACATAAAACCCCTTTTCAACAAGCATTTCACAAAATTCTTTTGGCCATTGAATCATTTGTGCACCCAATCCCATGATTAGAACTAAAGGTTCTGAAGAACTATCTCCAAATGTATCGTATTCCAGTTCTATATTATTTGCTTTTACCTTTGGCATATTCAAAACCACTTAAGTGTTTATTTTTCTATCTAATGCTTAGTAATTAATAAATTTAGCATTTTTTTTGATCGAGAAGCACTTTAGAAACGCAGAATATTCACTGGTAGTTCCAAAAAATAAGAAAAAAATAAATAATAAATAGTCATTTACAAGTAGTAATGTATCAATATTGAAGGTATAAATAATTTGTGGATAAAAAGAAATTATGAAAAATGCAGTGGATGTAGGAGATGTGAGATAGCATGTTCTCTACATCATGAAGGGAAAATTTGGCCGGAAGCTTCAAGGGTCAGAGTTTTTATGTTTGTTCCAGGAGTAGAGATACCTCATCTCTGCTTTCAATGTGATGATTATCCCTGTGTTGAAGAATGTCCCGAGGAAGCTCTTTCTATAGATGATAACACAGGAGCAGTAATCACTGACAATTCGAAGTGTACCGCATGTGGAATATGTATTAACGCTTGTCCTGGCAGAGTACCACATCTTCATCCTCAAGAAGGTTGCATAACCATTTGCGATTTGTGTAGTGGAAATCCGAAATGTACAGTTAGCTGTCAAGAAGGTAAATGGGATACTTTGATTCTCTTAGAGGATCAAAAGGTAGAAGCAGAAAAAACGCCAGCTAAAAACCCTAAGAAACTTGCATATGAAACTGCAAGAAAAATATTAGGCAAAAAAGCGACTGAAGAGGTGTATGAATGGTGAATGGTTATGCAGGAAAATTTCTGGAAATAGATCTCACAAATAAGAATGTTGAAGAAATTACATTTTCAGACAAAATTCTCCAGGATTACATTGGAGGAAGAGGCTTAGGAGTAAAAATATTGTGGGATAGGCTTGGAAATAAGTGGGAAACGATTGATCCTTTAGGTCCCGAAAATATCTTACTCATGCTTACTGGCCCTTTTACAGGATATTTCTTAGGTGCTAGAATTTGCGTAACTGGAAAATCACCCCAAGGTAATGGAATAATCGGTTCAACAGTCGCAGGAGAGTTTGGTGTTGAATTGAAATGTGCAGGTTATGATGGAATAATTTTTACAGGAAAGGCAGATAAACCTAGTTACGTATTTATTTGTGATAAAAATATAGAGATCAAAGATGCTTCACATATATGGGGTAAAACTAGCAGAGAATCTATGCGTGTTCTCATAAAGGATTCGATTAATGATATTAAAAAAATTCATCCTAATTATGGGGAGTTTAAGGAGCCCTCTGTTCTATATATTGGTCCTGCTGGAGAAAACAAATCTAGAGTAGCTGCTGTTGCAGCAAAATATACACATGCCGCGGGTTATGGAGGATATGGCGGTGTGATGGGATCTAAAAACTTAAAAGCTGTGGTTGTTAAAGGTTTTGGTCCTTTACCAGATGTGAATAATCAAGATAAAATGCTCGAGCTTTCACAGGAATTTTCAAAAAATTGTTTTGCGATAGAATTTTTTAGACGTTGGGGGACAGGATCGGGAGGATATACATTTGGAGCGGATTCAAGTTCAGAGCCAATTAAAAATTGGCAGGAAGAATGGCATAATAAGGAAAGTTATAGAGGTGAAGAATTTGATAAACTTTGGGTAAAAAAATATTGGGGAGATTACGGTTGTCCTGTTACATGTCTAAAGTTTGCAGTGTTAAAAAATGGAGAATATGAAGGGGCAATTTGTGATAATCCTGACTATGAGCTTGAGGCATTCCTGGGACCAAATTTGGGTATTTTTTCACCAGAACAGAATATCTATTTATCATACATCATAGAAGAATTAGGCTTTTGTGGTATTCAAGGTGGTGCAATTTTGGGATTTACTGGGGAATTATTCCAAAGAGGTATCATTTCAAAAGAAGATTTAGGAGGAATTAATCTTGAATGGGGAAATGTTGATGCATTCGCAGAGTTAGCAAGAAAAATTGCTTTTAGAGAAGGTATTGGAGATATATTAGCAGAAGGTGTATATCGGGCAGCTTTGAAACTTGAGGAAATGAAAAAAACAGAGGTTCTTAAATATGCAATTCATCTCAAGGGCATGGCAATCGGAGCACACGGTCTTAGAAGTGGTAAGGACATGGTTACAACAACTTCTATTGGATATAGCGTATCAGTTCAAGCAGGAGATCATACATCATCAGCTGCCCTACCTATTGATGGACGTGCAAGCGAATTACGCTCGATCATGAGTGATTCTGGAGTATATTGTAACTTTACCACTTTTACCCTAGCTTTTGCTCAAATTGCAAGTTTCTACGAAGCTGTTACAGGTAGAGAATTAACAAAAGAAAGTTGGTTCAGTGAAAAAGGATTAAGGATTTTACAATTACAGAGAACTGTGTCACTGCTTGGAGGACCGGATGCTGAATGGAGATCAAAACAAGATGATACTCTACCATCTAGATTTTGGGAACCTCTCCCATCGGGACCGTATAAAGGGCAATCAATAGATAAAAATGAATTCGAGGCATTAAAATCCGAATATTACACAACAGTGGGGTGGAATGAGGAAGGTATACCCACTTCTGAAATATTAATAAAGCTGGATTTAAAAGATGTTGAATCGAAGCTTAAAAAAGAGGGTTTGTTATAATTTCAAGGTAAATCAAGCGTTCAGGTTCAATGAAAATTCTGTTGAAACATAAATTCATTGGTTAAGTTTCACCAATATTCCTCTGTATTATTATAAGTTGGAATAAAATAATATAATCTTATCACACCATTATGAATTATTTTTGAAGATAATGATTTAACTTTAAAGATTTATAAATTTTAATGGTTGAATTTATAAATTGATTGATATGATAAATGTACAGAAGCTTTAGTAAAGGTTGTAAAAAATTGGAAAATTATTACGGGAGAGATTTTAGATAATTGCTAATTCATATATGGAATAGAAAAAATGAAAGATGGTAAAATATGGAAGAAATTGCAATTCAAACATTTGATTTAACTAAAAATTTCAAAGACCTAGTAGCAGTCGATCATATATCAATCAAAGTAAAAAAAGGTGAGATTTTCGGACTATTAGGGCCCAATGGTGCGGGGAAGACTACTTTGATACGTATGTTATGTACTTTAGCGACACCAACAGAAGGAAATGCGACGATTGCTGGTTATGATTTACGACATGATGAAGGTAAAATTCGAGAGAACATTGGATTAGTATCAGAAAAGTTGATAATGTATGACATGTTAACACCTCGAGAAAACTTGAAACTTTTTGGGAAACTCTACAATATTCCAAAGAAAAAACTTGAAGCACGGATAGATGAACTATTAAAGTTAGTAAAAATGGATAAATGGGAAAATAAATTGATCAATACCTTTTCAACAGGAATGAAGCAACGAATAAATGTAATTCGAGCTCTATTGAATGACCCCCCAATTTTATTCTTAGATGAACCAACATTAGGGCTTGACCCTCAATCAACAAGTGAGCTACGTACCTTTATTAAGGAGATAAATTCTAAAAATAACACTACTATTGTCCTAACGACTCATATGATGGTGGAGGCGGATTTATTATGCGATCAAATCGCAATTATAGATTATGGCAAAATAATTGCTTTAGACACGTCTCAAAATCTGAAACGTAAGGTAGTTGGAGCTGATGTTTTGGTAATGGAATTACAAATTGCAAACTTAAATAATGAGATGGTATCAATTCTTCAAAATCTTGGGGTTGTCCAAAAATTGACACGGATTTCCGATACTAAAATTAGGATCCAAGCAAAAGGAGACGATGCTTTTGATAATATAATCGATGTAGTTCGTAACGTAAATGGAAAAATTACTTATATTAAAGACTTGGAACCATCTTTAGAAGATGTTTTCTTACATATGACTGGCCATGAAGTAAGGGATGAACCAAGCGAAAGTAATTTAAGTAATGCTCGGCGTTTCCATCTAGGACGAGCAAATAGAGTGCGATAGGTGATCGAAAATTGAAATTAATTAATACATTAAAGCATAGTTTTTGGATATGTTGGAAAGATTTACTTGAATTTAGACGAAGTAAATTGCGATTGGTTATGTTAGTTTTGATGCCTTTATTTATGATGGTAATGACCGGTTACATATTTCCCTCTAATAATACAATAACTAATATTCCAGTAGCCGTAGCTAATGAAGATACCGGTCCTTATGGTTCTATATTTTACGATAGTTTAAAAGCTGCTAATAATGAGACACACATGATGATATTAAGTGATGCTATAAATTATGCTGATATCAAATTACAGATTCAAGATGGAAATATTAACGCAGGAATTTTGATTGGGGAGAATTTTTCCTCTGAATTATTATCAGGTCATCAAGGGATCATAGAAGTTATATTGGATCAAACCAATCCGCAGATGTCTTTAATGATACAGACAGCATTAAATGAGTTAATCAGACAATTAGGGATACAATATGCCCTATTTAACTTAGGTAATATCTCTTATGCTGAAATAGTTCCATTTAGTCCTACTTTTAGCGGTATTTATCCAGGGAATCCTAGTTATTTTGAATTTATGGTTCCCGGTATTATGACAATGGTGGTAATGATGGCATTAATGACGGGATTACCACATGCAATTTCATATGAGAAGGATATAGGAACCTTAGATGGGATGTTAACCGCTCCGATCAAGAAAATTTCAATCATATTAGGAAAATCACTTGCTCAAACTGTCAGAGGATTAATACAAGGCGTAATCGTCCTCATTTTGGCACTATTATTATTCAATGTTGGTATTAATGGGAGCATATTGTTGGTATTTCTAATCCTTTTTTTAAATGTATTTAGCTTTGTCGGACTTGGAATATTAATTACTTCTTTCACAGGGAAAGAAGAAACGGCGACCATGATGATGATGACAATCATGTTTCCAATGATGTTCTTAAGCGGTGTATTTTTTCCAATTCAACAAATGCCAGGTTTCATGCAGGTAATTTCAAAAGCTCTTCCATTAACATATGCAGCGGATGCAATGCGGAAAGTTATGATTTTGGGAGCAAATATCACTGCGATATCTACTGATTTGATCTTTTTATCTGTTTTCGGAGGCGTTCTTTTATTGATTGCAATTCCTTTATTCAAAAAAGCAATGAAGAAATAAAAAAAAATTGGTGCGATATAAACTAAAAATTTTTTTATATTGTTAGATAACTTCTTTTTTTCTATTTAATGCATATATTATTGAGCTAGTTTGACCTGAATAAAGAAAATGTAGTAAAAATCTTTGGGATAGGGAGAAATCTTTTCAGCTATATCTATAAAATGGTTTATTTCCTTTTTCGGAATAATAGTGAAAAATGGATTAATTGTGTTGAATTAGTGCTATCCTGACTCCATTTGGATCTTCTAGGAATGCAAGGGTCCCAACTGTTATTGTTACAGGTTCCATGGTGATTTTGACACCTTTAGATTTGAGTTCTTTCACCGTGGTGTTTATGTCTTCAACATCCATTCCCACCGAATACAAACCAGTTTCATATTCTGTATTTTCTATGAGCTCTATCATGGTATCCCCTTCCCCTTTTAATAATGTGATTATTGCTCCAGGTACGGGATTGTGTTGACTATCTACTTCAAATCCCATAACTTCTGTGTAAAATTTGATCGATTTTTCCATATTCTCAACAATTATGGTAGCGTATTTAACTTTCATATTTTATCTCCTTATGAATGATTCTGTTTATTATTAATTATTAATATTGCTATTGGAAAGGTGATATTCCATTATGAAAGGAAAATTCAGATAAAAATAATGTGAAGGTGTTCACACGATTGTGAGATGAGATGGTAAATTAGAAACTCACCGACTTGGGAAAAATTATAAAAGCTAGTGGGGTATTATTTAAGTGTGAAGTGTGAAAGGAGTACAAAACCCAAGGCAGATATATGAGAGATATAGAAAGGGTGAACTTGATAGAAATTCTATAGTTGAGATTTTCAAATCTATAATTGAAGATGAAACAGTCTTATCAAATAGGATAAGCGCTATTGAATATTTAGGTGAAATTAAACCTTATAGCAACAAATTATATGGAGTTCTCGAATATTATGTAATTTCAGATGTAAATCCTGAAATAAGATCAGCAGCGGTTAAAGCAATAATTAACAAGTATTTAGAACTTGGATTCGAATCAGTAAAATGGGTTATTTCCCATGATAATTCAAATTTAGTTTTGATGAATATCATCGAATTACTTGATCAAAAGACTGATGATACTTCAAAGGTATTACAAGAAGAAATACTTCAGAGATTTTCTAACATTTTTCAAGTAGTCCCTCTCGAGGCTAAATTTCTTATTGATTTATTTAATTCCCTAAATCAAATTGGAGAGAGTTTAGATCTCAATACTAATTATACACACAAATTCTCTTTCAAGAATGCTTCACTACATCATTGTAATACTGGATTTTATGCGCCTAAACTAATTAGTGTCAGAAATAAACATGTTTATGCTCTAATGTTGGGTGGTTTTGAACTAAAGCAATTACCCAAATCTATTTCCTTATTAAAAAAATTAAGATTTCTTACGATTTACAATACAAATTTACATGATTTACCTAAGTCTATTCAGAAGTTGAATCAATTATCTTGTTTAAAATTAGCAAGAAACAACTTTAAAAAATTACCAAAGTCCATTTCTAAATTGAGAAATCTTAGATCTTTAATTTTACATGAAGAATCCTTGAAGTATATACCAAAATGGATTGAAAAACTTCACACATTATCTTTTCTCCAGGGTTTTTCTGGTAAAATAAGAAAAATTCCAAGCTCATTAATACAGATATCAAACCAGAAATTTGTTAAAAGATATATAAATTTAGGAGTTGAGAAAACTGAGGCTCCAATACTGGGTTTATTAGAGCTCCTAAGTGATATCCCCTTAGTTAAAATTGAGTCCTTTGAGGATGAGTTTGATTCAGAAAAATTTGATCCAGTCAATTCTATGTATTGTTTTAAATTAAATGATAAAGGTAATGTAATTAGACTTTACTTTTATTCTTACCATTATCCATTGGTCTGGATATTACCTAAACAAATAGGATCATTAAAATATATTAAATGGATATGTCTCTACAATAATACAATTCCACAAATCCCTAAAAATATAGGTAAACTTAAATCACTCGAAATATTGGATTTATCAAAAAATTCTATAAAGAAAATACCACGAGCTATTAAAAAGTTAAAGAATTTACAAAATTTGGATCTTTCTATGAATCAAATTAAAAAAATACCGAGATTTTTTAAAAATAACCCCATTCTAAAGAAGATCGATTTACTCAGTAATCCTGTATGTAAGAATAGAAAATTAAATTCCCAATCTCCCAATAAATTTTCTTCCTACAAGTCCTACAGCAGTTAAATTAAGTTATTATAAAAATCCCTATCAAAATTGATTGAATTGAGAGCATTCAAAGTTCTTTTGAAATTGGAATAGAAAGGTAAATACAGCGCCTGATTTCAATGAAAATTTAGTGAAAATTACAAAGAGGGAAGAATGAAAAATAAAAATTAGTTTATAACACCAAAATAGCTTTCAGTTTTCTTATTTCCTTGGAAAAGAATTAAATAGACCAATTGGATGGGAGAAATGCATATGATTTATGAACCAGTTCTCGTTTTCCTTCGTAAGGATTACTGTAACTCTTAAAGGACAATTAAATATTTCTCCTTTTAATTTTTCAACGGAGTGTAGGGCACCTATTCTTAAGATCTCCACCATCTTTGCATTTTTTGAAATTCCTTCATTTTCTAGAGTATTTTTTATCATTTTGAGAGCTATTTTATTTAGATCTTTTGCACTGAGTCTCATTTTAAGTTCAGCAAACATAAATACCCAAGCCATATCTCCATTAATTTGAATATCAGGTGTATTTATGTCATACTTGACATCTCCCCAATCTTTCCAATCACCCAGAAAGAGCTCTTTTGCACTCTCAAAACCTCTAAACTCTCCCCCTTGTCCTGTACCTATTATCAAGGAAGAATCTTTTGGTGAGTATATTTCCATGAATGTATCTAAGTATTTTGGATCTCTCTTGTTATATCCCTCTTGAAGTAGTTGCAAAATTTCTTTTATCTTTTCTTTATCAGTTTTCATTTTAATCAAATTTTATGTATATCTTATAGATTAGAAATTTTTTAATTTTATTCTTGAGAGTTTTTAGAATGATTTTTCGAGCATGAATACTCCTACTCAATTGAGAGAAAAAATGATGAATTTCGCGCAACCTCGAGATATCAAGTAAGACTTTTGACGGAAAGACAAATTCAGCATCTGATTTCAATTGATATTCCTTTGAGAGATTTTTATTCTTTATAAAGATTTAAATTAATAGGATTATAAGCTAGAATATATCCAATATTAACAAACGAGTCAAAAATATATAATATGATTTTATGGAAGAAAAGATAAAAAATTTGTACAAATTCCATCAAAGGCTAATAGGTGAGATACAACCAAAAAAAACAGCTTTAATTGTGGTTGACATGCAAAAATATCAAGTGCAGAAGGACTTTGCGGCATTTAAGGCAATGGATAAGATTACTCCAGGAATATTTGATTATTTTGGAGATGAAGTGGAAAGTAAAGTTATTCCAAATTTACGACGATTAATAGATTTTTGTCATGAAGCTGAAATTCCAGTAATATATACAAAGTTTTCGAGTTTCATGCCTGATGGAAGTGATTGTACAAACGGCACTAAATTTTTAAATGATTTTTGTAAAAACCTTGTTGGGGAAGTTGCATTTCCTTACATAGATCACCCTAGTTCGGATATAATCGATGAGTTAAAACCCGAAGATGGCGATTTTGTTATTCAGAAAAATACTAGTGGGACTTTCATTTCTACTAGACTTGACAGTTTTTTAAGAAACATGGATATCGAGACTGTTTTGGTAACAGGAGTAGTAACAAATTTCTGCGTGTACGCTACAGCACGAGAGGCTGCTGACTATGGCTTTCAAGTTGTTATTGTGGAAGATTGTTGCGCAGCGTGGAGCTATGAGATTCATGAAGCAGCCTTGAAGTCATTTGGATTACTTACTGGCTATATATTAACGCATGAAAGAGTAATGAAAAAAATATCTAAATTAGTGGGAACTTTAAAGAAAAAATAACTAGAAATTGAGAGATTTTAACAATTCTCACATCTGGTTGCGACACTTTAGCGGAACGGAGCAAATAGTAACCATCGTATCAAAAATAGACTTAGATGTCAAAATTTAAATAGAATATTGAACATTATTTCATACTACGAAATTCAATCAATTAAAAAAAATAAAACTAATGGTTTGAGTGAAAAGAAAATGCCATATGTATTTACAACATTTCCTCCTGATAAATCACGACAATTAGCAGAAATTAATATTAAAGGTCTCAAGGATTTTCGTACCGTAGCAAGAGGTTTAGGAAAAGAAATTATCTCAAATGCTGTCAAAGCAACTACAAATGGGATTGAGGTAATAGGAGTTTGGGATATTAAAGAAGGAAAGCTTGAAGAATTTTTACTTCATCAACAGAAAGAAATGACACGTTATCATGAAGTAGAAGGTTTTAGCTATAGTATAGATGTACGATTTAAAATCGTGGAAGCTTTAGAAATGCTAGGAATGAAATATCCAGAAAAGGAGTAAATATCTTTGATATCAAATATAGATTTATACCTTTTTTTTATTTTACATTAGTTTAAAGAACTCTTTTATGGTCATATAACATGCTAAAAATTAAAAAAAAGATTTGAATTATTTTATAAATTATTTACCTGTCTTCAGGGGCTTTCATTCCTACTATTGGCATGGCCTCTGTTATATCCATAAAAGTCTCAATTTCATATCTATATCCCTCGATATCTACAGAGGCTTCTTGCGAACTCTGAACTTGTCGAAGAAATGCTTCTCCAAATTTTCCTTTTACTACATCACCAACTCCTATGATTTTATAACCATACTTAGTTGGTCTTACTCCTATTGCGAGTGTTTTAGATATTGATGGATCTGGGGGATATTTTTTTAGACTTTCAATATAACTTTTTGCTAACTCATTTGCCTTATCCGGTGGGATATGTACAGTTACCACCATTAATACCATTTTTTTTCACCTTCTATTTATTATTATCTTTTCAATTAGAGTTTGATGCGAGTATTAGATTATTTTTATACCATTTAAATTTTACATATCTGTCTAAACAACAACCGGAGAGATTTAATAATAGGTCATATAGAATGTTTGAATAATCATTTCTAGCATTATTACTGTTATTGATTTAACCTTGATAATTTAATATCTCGTAAAAAGGTAAAATTATCCAATAATTACAAAAAAAAAAAAAGTTAAATGCCGAAAAGCAAATTATAGATTGACTTTTAACTTAGTTTTCAACTCTTTGCGCATCTACATGGATAGTCTTTATTATTTGGTATATTATTGTGAAATTTTATTAAATTCTGGAATCACTGGTTGCTAGATCTATATCTGTTTTGTACTGGTTGTAAAGTTCCATCACAATACCAAAGAATTCTGCTTTTCTCTGCTTGTAATGATTATTTGTTTCATTACTATTACGGAGTATTTTTAAAATTAATTCTATCTTCTTTGGGATTCCTAATTGCTTATTCATCAATATTTTGCCTTCCTTTCTTTTTTTTACTTCTAGTATTATTGTACCAGGTTTCTTCGAGTAAATACCAGCTACGTCATGCCATCTTACCCATTTACTAGTCGTACCTGGACCGTAAGTCAAGGATTCTAGAGCACCTTTTTCGTATATATATGCAATTCCTTTATCAGTAACTATTAGTAAACCGTAAGTAACCATTTTTACATCTTTACATTCTGAAATAATAATTGGATCGCCTATGTCATCGGTATTTGCCATCTTTTCAAGCTTATCTTGCATATTATAAGGGACTTCCCAACCTTCTTTTAAGGGCAATAAAATTCACATTTTTTTTAGTCTTTTTTTAGTAAACAGATTAGATTGATCTTATATTTAATATTTATGATTTTTGCCCCTACTAATTATTATTGGTATGGCTTTGATAACTTATTATCCAGTAAAATAGTGAAATTATCCAGTTCGAAAAATAATTATTAAAAAAAAGTTAATTAAATGTTGAAAAATAAATTACACATTCACCTTTAACTTAGTTTTCAACTCTTTGTAGCGTGAGCGAAGTGTAACCTCAGTCACCCCAACCACATCTACAATCTGCTGTTGTGTGACCTCTAACTCTCGAATCCTACATGCCAAATAAATTGCTCCCGCACATAACCCCTTAGGATCTTTTCCGCTTATCGAAAATCTGGAATTATATGCAATTAATATCTTATTTGTCAAGCCTTCAATCTCAGCATCTAATCCTAAATCTGAGATATATCGTGGAATAAGTGCCACTGGATCCGTAGATTGTGTCTTGAGGTTGAGCTCTCGAACTAAAACACTCATACTTCTTCTTACATCCTTCGCTTTTACTGATGACTCATCCAAAATTTCTTGAAGCGTTCTAGGAATGTCTTTTGCTCTACATGCTAGGTATAGACAAGCAGCAACCATTGCATTAATAGACCTACCGCGAAGTAATTTTCGCTTAAATGCTTCAATATAAAGACGCATTCCTTCTTCTTTCACATGAATTGGTAGGTTTAGATTGCTCCCTATTCGTTTTAATTCTGTAGATGCAATCAGCAAATTACGCTTCTGCCAAGTAATTCGTGTATTCCACTTGGCGGCTCTCTTTAAATCTGGATTATTGATCTTATCTTTATCGATTACTGTACTTAAACCCATATCTGGTAATAATATTGATATTGGTGCCCCCGTGTGCTCTCGACTCTCTTTCTCCTGATTTGTATAAGCTCTTTTCCCACTATGTGATGAATCTACCGCGCGCTCGTTAATTATTAACCCACATTGCTCGCATACATCTTCGCCCTTCTCCTCTACATAAATAATTGCACCCCCACACTCTGGGCATACATTTATTTGCTCGCTCGTTTCTGCCATCATCCTTCTCTTTCTCCCCCTATAATTTTTATAATTTTGTTATATCATCTCATAAATCTCATGAATACTATAACCCTGACTCCTTTAATTTTATTAATAACTCCTTCTGTTTCCTACTTAACTTCTGAGGAACTTTTATTCTTATCTTGACCATTAAATTCCCTCTTTCCTCTGAATTTATTTTATAAAATCCTTGATTCTTTAGCCTTAACAATGATGAATCACTCGTCCCTGGTGGAACCGTAACATTCAACGTCTTTTCAATCCCTTTGACCTGAATCTTCCCTCCAAGCACCGCGGTCGTTAATGGAACTTCTTGCTCTACATAAATATCATCATCCTCTCTTTCAAATTCTGGATGCTTCCTAATGTGAACAGCTATATATAAATCTCCCGGACCGCCTCCATTCTCTCCTGGCATGCCCTTCTCCTTCAAACGCAACTTCTGATCATCCCTTATCCCCTGCGGGATATTAATCGTCAACGTTTTCATCTGACCAGATACCGGATCCCGATATTGGATCTTCTTCTTACCACCATGAAACGCCTCCATAAAATCTATCTCCATATCATATCTCAAATCGTCTCCCTCCCTCGGAAAATTATAATGAGCTGATCCCGGCCTTGTTCTTGTACTCCCTGTCCCTCCTCTGTTAAACACGTCAAATATATCTCCTAAATCATTGAAAAAGTCGAATCCACCTCTTCTACTTCGCGAACTCCTGTCTCCACCATTGCCAAAAATCTCACTAAAATCGAACCCACCTGGTGAACCAGATGTCGAATAATAATAGGTTGTTCCATCTGGACTCCGATATGTTCTGCCGCCACCGGAACCTCCAAAGCCGCCAAAACCACCACCCCTGCCATATTGCTGGTATGTCGATGGATCTCCTTCCACTACTCCAAACTTATCATACATCTCGCGCTTCTTATCATCACTCAATATACTATAAGCTTCATTTACCTCCTTAAACTTCTCACCTGTCTTAGGCTCATCGGGATTAACATCTGGATGATACTTCCGTGCCATCTTACGAAATGCTCTTTTAATCTCCTCCTTCGTCGCCGTCTTTGGCACACCCAATACCGCATAATAATCCTTTGCCATCGTTAATCCCTTCTTTTAGTTTTTTTATTTTTATTTTTCACGGTTTTCTTTTATTTTTATTAATAATTTAAAAAAAAAATTTGTAAAAAAATACTTACTTAGGTCCTACTCATACTCCGCATCTACGACGTCATCTTGACCTGTGGCTTTTCGAAATTTCTCCTGTTCAACCTCATCCTGTGTCTTGCCCGAATATCCATAATTCTGACCGCCCATGCCTCCAGGTGGCGCCCCTTGATAAGCTCCCTGACCTGGTGCTTGGCCTTGTTGTTGTCCATAAATTCGAGACGATACCTCATGCAGTGAATTTTGTAATGCTTCTGTCGCACTTTTGATTCTCGCTACATCCTCAGACTCCATCGCACTTCGCAACTCCGAAATTTTCTCTAAGATTCTGGTCTTCAAATCGCCGATTACTTCTTCATTCTCATTCAATAACTTCTCTGTCTGATAAATCAATGCTTCACCTTGATTCTTAGCCTCTGTAAGCTCCTTAAACCTCTTGTCTTCCTCAGCATTCATTTCCGCCTCTCGAATCTTCTGCTCTATATCGTCATCAGCCATCTTTGTTGACGCCGTAATCGTAATTGACTGGGATTTTCCTGTACCCAAATCCTTCGCTGATACATTTAAGATTCCGTTCTGATCAATGTCAAATGATACCTCGATCTGTGGCACTCCCCTTGGTGCAGGTGGAATACCATTCAAATGAAATCTACCTAAGGTTATGTTGTCCCCTGCTCGTGGTCGTTCACCTTGTAAAACATGAATCTCCACCGCTGGCTGATTGTCCGCTGCTGTTGAGAATATCTCTTTCTTCTTCGTAGGAATCGTTGTGTTTCGTTCGATTAATTTTGTAAAAACTCCACCTAATGTCTCAACCCCTAACGACAATGGGGTGACATCAAGCAACAGTAAATCACTAACCTCGCCTGTTAACACTCCTCCTTGTATCGAAGCTCCCATCGCCACGCACTCCATCGGATCTATACTACGCTCTGGCGTCTTGCCAAGTAAATCCTCGAATTTCTTCTGAATTATTGGCATCCTGGTAGGTCCACCCACCAATATGACCTTGTCAATTTCCCCTCTTGCCATTCCAGCATCTCTCAACGCCTTTAAAATGGGGGCATCCAATCGTCTCAGTACACTATCGATTATCTGCTCCATTTTCGCTCTAGTCAAAGTCGTATTCAAATGCTTCGGACCCGCAGGAGTCGCCGTTATGTATGGTAAATTGATATCCGTTGTAATTGCCGTCGAAAGCTCGATTTTTGCTTTCTCTGCCGCTTCCCGTACCCGCTGTAATGCCATCGAATCTTGCCTTAAGTCCACGCCCTCTTGAGTCTTGAACTCATTCACTATATAATCAACTAGTAGACGATCCATGTCTGTACCGCCAAGCTGAGTATCTCCTGCCGTCGAAATTACCTCAAATACGCCATTTTCCATCTCCATAATCGTGACATCAAATGTTCCGCCTCCGAGATCCAGTACCGCAATTCTTAACTTGATATTTTTCTTATCCAAGCCGTAGGCCACGGCTGCCGCAGTCGGTTCGTTAATTAGACGTTTCACATTTAATCCCGCGATCCGACCGGCATCCTTCGTGGCCTGGCGCTGATTATCATTAAAATACGCCGGCACCGTAATTATCGCATCGGTGACCTCTTCTCCTAAGTAGGCACTCGCGTCCTCCTTGATTTTCCGTAATATCATTGCCGAAATTTCCTGCGGTGTATACTCTTTACCGTCGATCTTCACCGTGTATGACGTTCCCATCTTTCGCTTTATTGCTGTTATGGTGCGATCTGGATTTGATATCGCTTGACGCCTTGCTGGCTCGCCAATTATCCGCTGACCCTCCTTCGTAAATGCGACTACTGATGGAAATGCCTTGCCGCCGAGTGTTAAGCCCTCCGCACTCGGAATTATCGTAGGCTTGCCGCCGATTAAGACCGCTGCCGCTGAATTCGACGTCCCTAAGTCTATGCCTATTATCTTTCCCATATTTCATTACCTCTTTTTCTATTATTTTGATTTTTTATTTTGATTTTTTATTTTATTTTGACTTTTTATTCTATTTTGATTTTTTTTCATTATTTTTTGGTTTTGATTCTTTATCATTATTTTTTTATTTTATTCCTCAATCTTTACCTCTTTATTATGATTCTTTACTCGTAACTTATCCATAAGCCTGGCACTTGTGTCCTGCTTCGAAGCTTGCCCTAATATCTCTCTTGCTTTATGAGCTTGCCCCTGAACTCTTTCCTTAACCTTTGCCTTCTCATCGTGCTCCTCCTGCCTCCCCTCTTCTTTCT